>JAKBZO010000026.1 GCA_021839985.1 bacterium | reverse complement strand
AGACCGCCGACAAAGAGTTTATTTGGCATAATACGCGAAAACTCTTAACTGTTAACAATTCGCGTAAGCCGACCTTCCCTCTTATTATGCGCAAAGCACACAAACATGGAGATACTTAGCACGAACGCAACAACTATACCATGCTATTGAAAAATGTGCAAAGCTACTTCCCCGCCTCCGGCATGTGGATCCATTTATTAGCCTTCCGGTGCCAATCCGTCGGGTCAGCTTCCCATAGCGCGTCCCAAAGCTTCTTCGCAGACTCCGTGTACAATTTCTCATCACGCACCAGACGGCGTGTTGTTTCTTTCCATTTCTGCGGAAGCAGCGATCCACGATCCTCAAGTTCTCGCAGCTCAAGATCGATGTCGAGGTTGTCCGCATCTTTGACGATCTTCGCTTCGAGCGTCTCGCGCGCATGATATTCTTGCGCGACGCCAGTGCGCAGATCGTCGAACGATGTGTCGTTGAACATATCCTTGAGCACGCGCCCGCTGTCTGCCGTCACATACCGCTTCTGCACATATTCAGCGTCGCCAGTGCGCGATTCGTCGATGTCATGCAGGAGCGCCATCTTGAGCACCTTGTTCTCGTCGACGCCTCCCTCCATGCGCGCCAGAAGCAGGGCAATGAACATGACGCGGAACGTGTGCTCGACGTCGTTGGCGCAATCCATGCCAAGCTGATGCTTCCACCCGCGTTCCATATTGCGCATCGCGCTTATCTCAAACAGAAATTCTAGGTCTCGCGGTTTCATATAATGTCTGCAGGGTTTTAATTAAGCTCCGCGCCGCACGCCTCGCCATCGCAGAAGACTCCGCCGCAGCGTTCGCACTCAAGCGCGTAAAACGAGAAGGCACCGCTTCCGGCAAACATAAGGCCGAACGAAACCGCGGCAAGCAGAAGTTCGAGTTCATAGCCGTGGAATCCGCGTGGCATGTGTGCGTTGACCACGATCGCCGCCGTGATCATCTCGACGCCGAAGAGAAGACCGAACAAGCGCGTCGCCACACCGAGCATGAGCGCGAGCCCGCCTATCACCTCAAGTGCCGTAATGAAATACGCGACCCACCCGTAAAATCCGAGCAGCTCGAACATACTAACTGTTCCCGGCAAGTTGTGCCACTTATCCCATCCGTGCAAAAAGAAAATGAGGCCGGCGACGAATCTGATAATGAGCATACCGAGCCGGTCGCTGTACCACGCGCGGCTGATGCGGTCGATGATGATCTTCATACGCATCAGTATATCATTTGAGGCATTTGGTGCTATGCTTGACCCATGTCTATTTTTCATATCGACCTGATGCAACTGGTGGAGACCGCCGGCTATCTCGGTCTTTTCTTCATCATCTTCGCCGAGTCAGGTCTCTTCTTCGGATTCTTCTTCCCCGGCGACAGTTTACTCTTCACCGCTGGGCTTCTCGCATCGCAGAACTATATGTCGATCACGCTTCTCCTGCCGCTTCTTGCCGCTGCGGCAGTCCTCGGCGACAATGTCGGCTATTGGTTCGGCGCGAAGATCGGGCCGGCGCTCTTCTCTCGCGAAGATTCATTCTTCTTCCACAAACGCCACCTTGAACGCGCTCACGCGTTCTACGCGAAGTACGGCGCCCGCGCGATCCTCACCGCCCGGGTCATACCGGTCGTACGCACCTTCGCGCCGATCGTCGCCGGTATCGCACGCATGCCCTACCGCACCTTCTTCACCTACAACATGGCCGGTGGCATCGTGTGGAGCACCTTCTTTCTTCTCTTCGGATTCTTCCTCGGCGCCAGCGTTCCGGGGGCGGACCAATACACCACCCCGATCGTCATTGTCATCATCGCCACTTCCTTTATCCCGGTCATCATCGAGATCTTCAAAAAAACCGCGGCTCTTAGATCAAACAGTCGGTAGTTCTACGGTGAATGTCGACCCCTTACCTTTTCCTTCTGACTCCGCAGAGATCGTGCCGTGATGCGCATCAACGATCTCCTTGGCGATGAAAAGACCGTAACCGGTCGAGTGTGCGTTGATCTTCATCGAATCTTTGCCGCGCCCGCCCTCGGTGAAAAGTCGTGCCTTGTCTTCGTCCTCGATCCCCATGCCGGTATCAGCGACGGAAAGCCGCACGGCGCCATTGGCGCACGAAAGCGACACGCGCACTGAACCGCTCTGCGTATAGATGATGGCGTTATCAAGAAGATTTTTGATAACATGTTTTTCGATCCATGCCTCGTCCCCATTGACCACACACGCCGTGGACGACTCGAGCGTGTAGGAAAGCTCAAGTCCTTTAGCAACAGCTGTCGCGCGTGCCGCTTCGACTGCTCGAGTCGCCGCCGCGCTCATGTCGAACGGCTTCATAGAGAGCGCGAGTGTTCCCTTCTTGAGATCTCCTGCCGAAAGAATATCCATGACCGTATCGACACCCTTGCGTGTCTCTCCAAGCGCCATCTCGTCCATCTTTTTAAGCTCCGGTGAGACCGGCCCGTAATCGCCTTCATCGATCGCCGCGAATGCCGCCTCGCTCTTGGCAAGATACCCTTTCACCTCGTGCGAGATGAAATGAATGAGATTCTCTTGCCGATGATTCACGTCTTCGAGCTCATGCTCCTGCTCCTCGATGAGTTCGCGCTGCGCAACTTCGCGGTCAACGCTCCGTATAAGCAGCGTCCCTATCACGACCGTGATGCCAAGAAGTCCGACATCAAGAAACTGCGACGAGGTATCAGCTGCAAGGAGCGTGCGCATAAGAATAAAAAGCCAAAGCGAAAACACCAGCAACTCAGCGAGTATCGCTTTAACATTGAACAGCCGGTAGCGGAAGATGCTGTATATGATGATGACCGCATAGAAGAATGTGAAGACCGGACCGGTCCATATATATCTGAAGTCTTCCAGGAAAGGCGACGGAAGAAAGAGATTGTAGTACATTCCTATCACGCCCGAGACGGTGCCGCCCGCAGCGACAAAAAGCAGTTGAAAATGTTTCGGTTCACTTGCTCTTGAATGAAAGAATTTCCACCACAGACGCACATGACCTCCGACAAAGAATAAGATAAAAACGGTTGCGAACAAAATGTAGTCAGTCGTTCCGAGCAGAACACCCTTGCCCCCACTATAGTAGATGATCCCTTTGGTCAAGAATTGCGGGAGAAGGAGAAGGCATGACATCACCGCCGCCAAGGTGATCGTCACATTCCGATGCCACACTGTGGGACGTATATTTTCTGGAAAAACGATCGAGAAATAGTAGAACGAAGCCGCTAGCATGATCGCGCTCACATAGGATAACTTCATGAAGTAGAGGGCTGCGCCTGACACATCGACCAACCTGAATTGAATGATCGAAAGCGCCCAGAACGTTAGGAATAGCACGAGGAGCGTAAAAGAGGTGTTAACAGCATCTCGCGGGTTCCTCCAATACACGTAAAAAGCGAGACCGACGTTCGCGAGCGCGGTTATAAAGAGAAATATGGTCGGGAAATCAAGCATGAAGGAATGCCTACCAAAAAGAAAAGGCCTTCTCCGCGATTATACCATCGCGGGAGAAGGCCTCGGTATATCCAACTCTTCACATCTTCACACGCGCACGAGCAAGGCACCATATTGCGCACCCGCACCCGCGGTGCAAAACAAGCAGAGCTCCCCATCCATAACTGCCCCGGACTGCCGATCTTCGCTGAAGAGTATCGGCGTCGCGGCCGCCGACGTGTTTCCGTAGCGCGTCACGTTCTTGGCGGCACGCTCGGGCGGGATCCCAAGCTTATCGATCAGCGCGTCAAACAGACGACCGTTTGCCTGGTGGAAATAGAACCGATCCACCTCGCTAAGCTCGAACGGATAGCGCTTCCGCAACTCATCGATCGCCGTCTGGGAATATTGCAGGTACCCCATCTTCACGGCCATCGCGTCGATCAGATACACCGGCGGCATTGAACCTTTCGAGGCGTAGGCCATGAGCGGCTGAGTCGGATCCACAGCAAAGTAGGAAGCCAGAATGCCTGCCGTCCCATCGCCTTGCTGCTTGCGCAACACGAACGCTCCGGCACCGTCGCCAAATAGATAGGCAGACAGCCACGCTTCGCTGGCGAGATAGGCGGAGAGGTTGCCGCCGAAGTGTTTCGATGGCGCATTACTCGCGACCACCAGCATCGTCGTCCGATCGCTGCCACGCAGAAGCTCGGCTGCATCGCCAAGAGCGGCGACGAAACCGCCACAGCCCAAGTCGGTCTGTATCAGCCGACACGTGTTCGGCAGGCCGAGACGCTTATGAAGATCGAAGCCGGCGCGACTGAGATGCGTCCTGTTCACGGTCGAGGTACAGGATACGAAGTACAGGCCGTGGACATCCTCTGCTCTCAAACCAGCGCTATGAATTGCCTTATGCGCCGCCGCTTCCGCCATGTCGAGTTCGTCCGTGTCCTGGATCGGAAAACCGTCCTTATCGAACGGTGCCATGAATCGACGTTCTCCCACGCCAAGACGCCTGCTGATCCAATCGGGATCCTTCTGCCCGATGAAATCGACGATCGTCTGGTTGCTGACGACGGTTTCGGGCATGAAGCTTCCTGCGCCCGCAATGACTATTTCTGTGGTCGGCATATGATGCCCTCCATAACGGTTGAGTTGGTCGGCCGTAACAAGGACCGTCTGCACAGCACAATACATTTTATTTTAAGTCTAGTCAATCATTGACGAGACCGGCGGCGCATACTATCGTCTTATGCAGAAGTCTCACCCACCCCACACCGAAGGAGGCGCCATGATCGACATACTGCTTTCCGGGAACATCCTGCCAAGGATCGGCATGGTCGTTGGTCTTCTGATAACGATCATCTCCTGGCTCATGAAGTCGAAGGAGAAAACGTTCAAACCGCTCACCGCGAACGACATCGGCTATCTGGCAGGAATCATCATCGCGCTTTGTTCGGCGTCCTGCCTCTCCTGAGCGGACAAACTGCAGGCAAGCGCCGGTCTTCGACCGGCGCTTTTTGTTTTCCAAAAGAAAAGACTCGCCGCCGCGAAGGAGACGAGTCATGCTGACCGGTGGCGGAATATCCACCGACCGATGAAGAAGCTTTCGATAGCGATCGCGCCATCCACCACCACCCGCGCCATCAAGTACCACAAGTGATGCTGCTCTACGAGGACATACATCGCTCCGGTGTTCAGCGCCAAGTTGCACAGCTGCAGAATCAGATGAAGAGCGAATTGCTGATGTGCCGTCGTACGATCCGTATTCCTAAAGGTCCAGATCTTTTGGAACACGGAGCTTACGCCGTATGACAAGCAGAAGGCGATGACGGAAGCAAAGAGATACCAGACGCCAGCTCGCTCTACTAATATGAATAGCGAACCGAGGTCGATCAGAGCACTCGCAACACCAACGATCATGAACCGCACCAGCTGCAGGAAACCGTCCCTGCTCAAAACGGCTTGCATGTAAAGCTCCTTTTGACGAACGTCTGTGCAGAGATTGCACTATATAATAGGTTTGGTCAATAGTTGACATTATTTTACATCCTTGCTATATTACTTTCAGGTAGTTCTTCACACATTGTGTCGCCATAGCCTAGAGATGCTCAATGACATCCTCTGGTCTGCCTAAATACACTATTTTAGACCAGATCGTGAGTTTGACGTTCGGCATTTGCAGGCTGTGGCGATATTTTAGTTGTCATAGAGCCACGGCGTTTTCTCTGAACCAGCTGAAGAAAAGGAAGCAAAACAAAATGAAAACGGCATTAGCACTAGCAGGCAAACAGGAATTGGACTTCGATCGCGCACCGCATCCTAGCCCCTTACTGGCACATGAAGGGAACAACCAACCACGCACACCGACATCTGCCACGATCAATAAAGAGTCAGCCGACCTGGTAACGATCGACTATGGTCCGCCAGACTTGTCGGACAAGGAACGTTTCGAGTACGTCTTTGCGCACATTCGGGAAGACTACCGCGCTGTCTATTTGGACAGCGACGTGACGCCGGAGTATTTCCCCATTAGGGGTTCTGGTCTCGTCACCTACGAGTGGAAAGACCTCTTCGACGCAAGCGGCATGACGTTCGCAAAAGCAGATGAGCGGATCGCCACTGACCGCGACAGTAGGGGTCCATGGATACCGGCATATCCGGAGGTGATCATGACGCTTGCCATTGTGCCAACACCCAACGTCATTGAGAGTTGGTTCGTTGGAACCGGGTCGCACCTCAAAACCCACGGCACGCATCACAAAAAGCCGGATGGGCTTGGTCTCAGCAAGCAAACGCTGATGCGGCTTCATCGCGTACCTCGCGACAATCGCAAGCATCATCACTTGTTCGTCGCGATCCGTGAAATGAAGCGCGTTCCCTATATGACAACCCTCGTGCCTCAGTAGTATTCGAGGTCAACCAAAGCCGCGTCGCATCATGCCGCGGCTTTTTCATAACAAAACAATTCTGCGTTTTGCGCCAGTATAGACGGGGGCAGAGCCATGTTTTCTACTTCTCTTATGCACAGCGTCTCGGATATCAGAGGAGTATAATAAACATATTACATCATAAATCATGGCTGCCTACAGCAGCCCATTTTTAGCAACTATGAGCGACAAAAGACACGCACCGCAGGGTTCGACCGGTTCAAAGATGTCCGTCATCAAACGCGATGGTTCGGTAGTATCATTTGATACCGCCAAGATAGCGGTAGCGGTCGAAAAGGCTATGCGTGCCTCTGGCGAGCTTCAGGAAAAAGCTCCCGCACGCGTTGCGGAGGCTGTCTATCAGCACCTTCTTGGTCGCAAGAGTGCTGAAAAGGACTTCACACCGACCGTCGAAAGCATACAGGACCTCGTCGAGGCGGAGCTCATGCGCCAAGACTTCCCTGCCACCGCCAAGGCATACATCTTGTATCGACAGGAACATGCTAAGTTGCGCAAAGAAGAAGGCACGAGGGTATCTGATGAAGTGCGCTCGCTCGTCCATGAGAGCAAAAAATATTTCCAGAACCAACTTTCCGAATATATTTTCTACAGCACCTATGCGCGCTGGATCCCGGAGAAGGGTCGACGTGAGACGTGGGTCGAAGCGATCGATCGATACATCGCATTCATGCGAGAGAACCTCGGCAACAAACTCACCGAGGCGGAATATGCAGAAGTGCGCGAGTACATGCTCGGCATGAAGGCGATGGGTTCGATGCGTGCGCTCTGGAGCTCCGGCGATCCAGCACGCGCAACCAACGTCGCCATCTACAACTGCGCATTCATCGCACCGCAGTGCTGGCAGGATTTCGCCGAGATCATGTACGTGTCGATGTGCGGCACCGGTATCGGCTATTCAGTCGAGCGCCAGAACGTCGAAATGCTCCCGATCATCCAGCGACAGGATGGAAGCAAACAGCCGACGCACACGATCGTCGACAGCAAGGAAGGTTGGGCGGACTCACTCTCTTATGGCATGAAGACCTGGTCCTCTGGCAGCGATGTCGAGTTCGATTTCAGCAAGATCCGCCCGCGCGGCGCGCGCCTTAAGACCATGGGCGGACGAGCGAGCGGCCCCGACCCATTGCGCGCCCTGCTTGAATTCACCCGCGAGCGCATGCTCGCGCGCCAAGGCCGCCATCTCACCACGCTCGACGTGCACGACATCGTCTGCAAGATCGGCGAGATCGTGGTCGCCGGCGGCGTGCGCCGCAGCGCCCTCATTTCCCTCTCCGACCTCGACGATGTGGAGATGCGCAACGCGAAGAACGGCCAGTTCTGGCTCAACAATCCGCAGCGCTCCATGGCGAACAATTCCGCCGTTTACAACGAGAAGCCGACGATGGAGCAATTCATCGACGAGTGGTTCAATCTCGTGAAGAGCGGTTCAGGTGAGCGCGGCATTTTCAATCGCGGTTCGCTTAAGCGCCAGCTTCCTGCTCGCCGCTGGCCGATCTTCAAGAAAGATTACTGGACGAGCGGTCTCAATCCGTGCGGCGAGATCTTCCTGAAGTCCAAGCAGTTCTGTAATCTCTCCGAAGTGGTCGTTCGCGCTGAAGATACCGAAGAGACGCTCACCGACAAGATCCGCGTCGCGACCATCCTCGGCACCTACCAGGCGTCGCTTACCAAATTCCCCTACCTCTCGAAGGAGTGGAAGGAACACTGCCAAGAAGAAGCGCTCCTTGGCGTATCCATGACCGGTCAGTACGACAATAAGATCGTGCGCAATCCGCAGGTACTGCGTAAGCTCAAGGAGGTCGCGATCGAAACCAATCGCGAATACGCAAAGCGCTTCGGCATCAACCCGTCGACCGCCGTCACTGCCGTGAAGCCCTCCGGCAACGGTTCTCAACTCTTCAACTGTTCATCCGGCATGCACCCGCGCCACGCGAAGTTCTATATCCGCCGCGTGCGCATCGAAAGCCACAACCCGCTCTTCCAGCTCATGCGCGATGCCGGCGTGCCAGCTCAGCCAGAGGTCGGACAGACGCCGGAGACCGCGACCACCTGGGTTCTCGAATTCCCGGTGAAAGCGCCGCATAACGCTATCGTCAAAAACGATGTCGCCGCCCATGACCAGCTTGAGTATTGGAAGATCGTGAAGGAGAACTACACTGAACACAATCCGTCCGTCACCGTCTCGGTAGGCGCCGATGAGTGGCTCTCGGTCGGCAATTGGGTCTACAACCACTGGGATATCATCGGTGGTCTTTCATTCCTCCCGCGCAACGATTACGTCTATCGCTTGGCACCTTACGAAGAGATCGACGAGCAGCGATATATGCAGCTCGCATCGCAGTTCCCCGATATTGATTTCGCCCGTCTCGTCATCTATGAACAGATGGACCAGACAACCGGCGCCAAAGAACTCGCGTGCGTCGGCGGCGTATGCGAGGTTGATATACCAACAGAGCAAAAGTAGGTGGTAGCTGTTAGGTTTTAGGGAAACAATGATCAAACCCCGCGCAGCTCCGCTGCGCGGGGTTTTCCTAAAAGCCGGCGCCTACCAGCTAAAAGCTAGTACGTTGGTTTCTCTTCTTCAGCTCCACTCTTCTGCGCTTCATATCGCGCAAGTGCGTACAAAACGCTCGAGAGTCTATTGAGATACTTCAGCATCTCCGGTGCCGCGGCACTTGAGTGCGCACGAATAACCGCACGCTCCGCGCGACGCGCAAGAGCGCGCGCATAATCGAGGAGCGCCGAGGTCTCCGTCGCGCCCGCTATAACGAACGATGTTGGCGGTTTGAGATGCGATCCTATCTGTGCGATCTCGCGCTCCAACCGCTCCACCTGCATCACATTGATCTTCTTGTCAGAGCCCGCAAGCTGTGCCTGCACCACGAACAGGTCTTCTTGGATCGCACGAATACTGTCTGCGAGCTCACGGGAGTCCGCCTTGGCATAGCATACGCCGAGCCATGAATTGAGTTCATCGATACCTCCAAGCGCTTCAAATAGCGGACCGTCTTTTGAAAAACGCTCGCACACACCGAATAGTCCTGTCTCACCAGTGTCTCCTTTTCCTGTGTAGAGCATACGACCATAGTATCATTTGCGGAACAAACGCGCAGAATTCATGATCGGTAGAAAGTCGGTCGCAAAGTTATAGAATGCAGCGAACGCTGGTCCCATGAAGCCGGTCAATACCAGTGAGAAACCGACCGCGTTGGTGATGAGCCAGATCGCCATATCGCCATACACGACGGAACGTGTCGTGCGGCCGATCGTAATGATATCGGCAAGGCGCGAAAGATCGTCGGTAAGAATGACGATGTCGGCCGCTTCGACCGCAACCGCCATGCCGGTCGTCCCCATCGCAATGCCAACATCAGCACGCGAGAGGGCTGGCGCATCGTTGATGCCGTCGCCCACTACCGCCACCGTGCCCGCATGATCATGCATGAGGCTCTCAACTTCGCGCAGCTTGTCCTCGGGCAGCATGCGCGCCCGATACTCGTTGATGCCGAGCGTCTGTGCCATATACGCCGCCACCTCTTCATTGTCGCCGGTGAGCATGATGCTGCGAATACCGGCGCGCCTGAGCGTGGCAATGCTCGCTCCCGCCTCAGCGCGCGGCACATCCGCAATGCCGAATACGCCGGCATACGCGCCATCGACGGCTACGAAGACCGCGCTCGTGCCGCGCACGCGGATGAGTTCTTGCGCCGAGTCGCGCATCATCTGCGTCATAGCAATACCATTTTCTGAAAGTAAGAGCTCAGATCCCATCACGATCTGTCTGCCCGCCACGCTCGCCACCACACCCTTTCCTGCGCGGTTCACGAATTCATCCGGATCCGGACTCTTTCCGATATGCGCCGCCGCTTCGTTGTAGATGGCACGCCCAAGCGGCTGATCGATCATTTTTTCTGCTCCGGCGCACAGTGTCCAAAACTCCCACTCATCGACGCCCGGCGCGATGCGCACATCCTGCACATGACGTTCTCCATACGTGAGCGTACCGGTCTTATCAAGCACGATGGTCGAAATGCGCGCCGCGGTGTCGATCCACTCTCCGCCTTTGAAGATGACACCGCGTCGTGCCGCCTGCCCCATCGCCGCCATCATCGCAAGCGGTATCGCCACCGCCATATCATCGGCGCACGCCACCAAAAAGAGGGCGATCATGACGTTCACTTGTTTCGTCACCATATACGCACCGATACCCACCACTGCGACGACCGGCAAGAACCATCCGGCAAAACGATCGGCGAGCTTTTCCGATCGCGATTTGTTCCTCTGCGCCGCGTCGATAAGCTCCGCCATGCGTTCGATCGTGGAATTCTTACCCACGCCGGTGGCGCGTATCTTGATCGAGCCATCTTCATTCATCGTACCCGAGAGGACCGTGTCATCGACACGCTTAGTGATCGGCGCCGATTCGCCGGTGACCGACGACTCATTGAATGACGCTGAGCCGCTCACCACGACGCCATCGACCGGCGCACGCTGCCCGACCGGCACCACGACGATATCTCCTTCCTTCACGTCACCGGCCGCCACCTCAACGAGCTGATCTTCGCGCTCAAGGGTAGCGCGCAGCGGCTTAAGCGCGAAGAGTTCTTCGATCGCATGATGCGCTTGCGAACTCGTGTAGTCATCAAGCAGTGCGGCGCTCCCCAGCATCAACACGATGAATACTGCTGAGCGCATCTCGAGAACCGCCATCGACGCGATGAGTGCGAAGGAATTGAAAGTGTCGATCGAGATGCGCCGCTGCCGCGCCGCTTTGAACGCTTGTGAAAATGTAGGAAGCGAACCGACAAGCGCGATCACAGAAAGAAGAACGAACCCGTATGGAAGCTTTGCAAGGTCATAGAGAAGCGCCACACACGAAAACGCTATGATCCCATATTCGCGCACCGGCGTTCTGAAAAAACTCATGATTCTATTATATCGCAGCAGAGAAAAACCCCGCAGCCCACGAAAGGCTGCGAGGTCTTGGGCCCCGAGCAGATCTACAACTCCTCTGCGTCTGAGAACGGGAGGATGAAACGGCACAGTTCGGGTGCAACGTCCGACCAATCAAGACTGAAGGGGTGGCTCATATCGGCAAGCCACCGATCCCGAAACGCATGACTGATCGCCACCGCGCAGATCCCCCCTTCTCTGCCTTCGGTGAGCGCGAACGTGCGGCAGGTGTCCGGGTGGATACCGCGCCCCTCTTTCGCCATCTGCCCGAGCGCAGGCACAGTGAGCGTGTGCCCACGAGCCTTGAAGAGTGCGGTGTGATCCACAGAGTCGTGCCTGGCGTGCAAGACCGCCGCCATGAATGCG
>JAKBZO010000002.1 GCA_021839985.1 bacterium | reverse complement strand
TGACTGGCCAGTCTTCTGGCCTGATATGGGTATGTGACATATGGCCAGAGTATGTGCGGCCACAGTGCCTGTGCAATTAGCCTGCAAACCGCTGTGCAGTTAGCGTGCGAATTCACCATGGGGGTATTGACGTATTCGATTATGTATGCTTAACTTTACGCAGTTGTTTTTTCGCATAGAACCATTCCCGAAACTTCATCGGCCAAGGAGGTCATCATGAAAGAACCAATTATTGAACGGCGCCCGGTGTGGGGGCTCCTCATCATGGCGGCTTTGACGGTCGCGGGACTGCTTGTCGTCGACGTCTATCTTCAGGGTCTGGATGTGAGTTCAGTGCCGCAAGCGAAGCAAGCGGTGCCGACCGGTTCGACCCAACGAACAGAGAAGCGGGTGCAAGACACGATCCGACTCTGCGACCCGGGATACCCCGGCCCCGGCGGCAAGGACGACTGCGAGCGAGCGAAGAAGCTTCTCGCTAACCCGCAGTACATCAAGCAGATATGAAGGGGCTATCATGCTCAAACTCATCACGGCACTGATATGCGCGCTGCTCCTGGTCGTCGCTTGCAGCAAGACCCATGAGGACGAGCTCGGGAAAAACATCGGCGACCAGATCACGCACAGTAGGAAGTGACGGCTGTCAAAGCCATCACACGGGCGCAAGGACCAACCCTGCGCCTTTTCTTTTGCATATAAGGATACAAAAGAGTATATTGTGCAAATGGCAAAAGATTACTACAGCGTGCTCGGCGTTCCGAAAAGCGCCAGCAAGGAAGAAATAAAAAAAGCATTCCATAAGCTCGCGCACAAATATCATCCCGACAAGAAGGGCGGCGATGCGGAAAAATTCAAAGAGGCGAGCGAAGCATACTCCGTACTCTCCGACGACAAGAAGCGCGCTGAGTATGACTCGTACGGACAGACCTTCGGCGGGAACGGCGCGGGCGGTTTCGGCGGTTTCAATGGTGCGCAAGGTTTCGACTTCTCGCAGTTCCAGGAAGCGTTCGGTGGTATGGGATTCGATTTCGGCGATATTTTCGGCGGCGGTGGCCGTCAGGCGCGACGCGGTCGCGACATTTCGATCGACCTTCAGCTCTCATTCAAAGAATCGATCTTTGGTGCCGCGCGCGTCGTGCTGCTTCAAAAAGTTTCCGAGTGCGAAGTGTGTCATGGTTCCGGTGCCAAGCCCGGGAGCAAACTTAACACGTGTACGACCTGCGGCGGCGCCGGCAAAGTGCATCAGACCGTCAATTCATTTTTTGGCGCGGTGACGACAGTGCAGCCATGCGCGACCTGCCGCAGCACTGGCAAGGTACCGGAGGAAAAGTGTACGACCTGTCACGGTGAAGGCGTGCGGCGCAAGCAGGAAGAGATCAGCATCAATGTGCCCGCCGGTATCGAGAACGGCGAGATGATCCGCATGACCGGAGCGGGAGAAGCGGTCGCAGGCGGTGTGGCGGGAGATCTCTACATCAAAGTGCATGTTGCCGCAGACAAGCGATTCATCAAAGATGGCGTTAATCTCATTACCGATCTTTCGGTCAAACTCACTGACGCACTGCTTGGCAAAAAATACTCCGTGCCCACGCTCGACGGCGATGAGAAGATCGACGTGCCCGCAGGCGTTGAACACGGGCAGATGATCGTCATAAAAGGGAAGGGCGTGCCGCATGGACGCGGCGGCAAACGCGGCGATCTCTATGTGCGCGTCTCGATCATTTTGCCGAAAAAACTTTCGAAGGAGGCGATGGGTCTTATCGAAAAATTGAAGGACGAAGGGGTGTAGGATCAAGTTCGTAGAATGTAGGGGGCTCAAACCCCGCGCTGGCAAAACCAGCGCGGGGTGTTTGTAGAACCTAAAAGCTAAAATCTACCCGCTAAAAGCTTCGCCCGCACCGTCGCAAGGCGCATGTCCTTATGTTACACTTACGCATATGACAGCTCAGAAAAAGCGGCTTTTGACCGGGCTCAAACCGACCGGCGGCTCACTCCATATCGGCAATTATTTCGGTGCACTCAAGCCGTTCTTGGACATGTACAGCGAGTATGACAGCGTCCTTTTTCTTGCCGACCTCCATGCACTCACGACCGTGCGCTCCGGCGACGAACTGCGCGCCAATTCATTTGCTATCGTTCGCGACTATCTCGCCGCAGGTTTCGATCCTTCAAAGGCGCTTCTGTTCAAACAGTCCGACGTGCCGGAGCACGCAGAACTCGCATGGATACTTGAGTGCCTCGTGACCGTGCCGTTCCTCATGCAGGCGCACGCCTACAAAGACCGCACCGCTAAGGGCGAGGAAGCGAATGCCGGGCTCTTCAACTATCCGATGCTCATGGCGGCGGATATCATCCTCTACGATACCGACATTGTGCCAGTCGGCGAGGATCAGCGGCAGCATGTCGAGTACGCGCGCGAAGCAGCGTCGAAATTCAACAACGCCTACGGCGCAACATTCAAAGAACCGCAAGAGAAGATACTCAAAGAAGTTGCCGTGGTCCCCGGCACCGACGGTCGCAAGATGAGCAAGAGCTACGGCAACACCATTCCGCTCTTCGGTACCAAAGACGAGATCGCGAAGGCGGTGATGAGCATCGTGACCGACTCCTCAGGCGAGCGACCGGAGCATGTGTATGCGATCCACAAACTCTTCCGCAGCGAAGATGAGCTTGTGAATATCTACGAAGAGAACCGCGGCAAGTACAAGAACCTCAAAGAACTGCTCATCGAAGACATTGATGCGTTCATAGCGCCCATGCGCGAGAAGCGTGCGCTCATCACCGATGATGTCGTGCGCGAAGTGCTTGCAAATGGTTCTGAGAAAGCGCGTGAGATCGCATCGGCAAAGATGAAAGAGGTGCGACAGAAGATCGGTATTTCTCTATGATATATCATAGAGAAATACCGCCAGGAATTTTCACTACGTACTACCAACTACTTTCTACTTACTAAAGACATGGAACGAACACTTATCGCAGGACTCGGGCAGAAGGTCGGGGAGAAAGCGCTCATTGAAGGATGGGTGTCGGTGCGGCGCGACCAGGGCAAGATGGTATTCTTCGATTTCCGCGATCGCAGCGGCATGGTGCAGGGCGTGACGCTTCCGCAGTCGGAAGCGATCGGCACAGCGAAGGAAACCGCGCGCGAGGCGGTCGTCTGCGTGATCGGCACGGTGAACAAGCGCCCGGAGAAGAACGTCAATCCGAACATGCAGAACGGCGACATTGAGCTCGAGATCCATTCGATCGATGTGCTCGCAGCCCCACGCGACCTGCCGTTCGACCTCGACGCCGAACTCAACATCGACACATATCTCGACTATCTGCCCTATACCTTGCGCGCTGATAAAGCTCGTGCGGTATTCAAAGTGCAAGCCGAGATAACGAAAGCGTACCGCGCCTTTCTCGGGAGCGACGGCTTTACCGAATTCCAAGCACCGAAACTGATCGGCGACGACGCAGAAGGAAGCGGTGAGGTTTTTGAAGTCGCGTACCTCTACGGCAAGACCGCCCACCTTGCAACCTCACCTCAACTCTACAAACAGATCATGGTCGGCGTCTTCGAGCGGGTGTTCGCGATCGGCAACGTGTTCCGCGCAGAAAAACACAGCACTACCCGCCACCTCAACGAGTACACTTCGATGGATGCCGAGTTCGGTTTTATCCGCGATCACACCGATATCATGGCGGTTGAGACACGCCTCATGAAAGCGATCTGCGAGCATCTTGGAAAGACATGCGCTGCCGAGTTCGCGCTTTTGAAAGCAGAAGTGCCGGTCGTGCCAGAGACGATCCCGTCGATGAAACTGCGCGAAGCACAGGAGCTTATCTTCAAAGAGACCGGCAAAGACAAGCGCGCCGAGCCGGATCTCGAACCAGAGGATGAACGCTGGCTATGCGAGTGGTCAAAGCGCGCCCACAATTCTGATTTCGTTTTCGTCACGCACTATCCGGTCTCGAAGCGCCCGTTCTACACCTACGAAGACGAGAACAATAAGGGCTTCACCAAGAGTTTCGATCTTCTGTTCCGCGGCGTTGAGATCACGACCGGCGGACAGCGACGCCATGACTATGACAACCTCATCGAGGGAATGAAGATGAAGGGGCTCGTTCCTGAGAATTTCTCTTTCTACCTACAAGCCTTCAAATACGGCATGCCGCCGCACGGCGGATGGGGTATGGGTCTTGAGCGCCTCACCGCGAAATTCCTCGGCCTGCCCAATGTCAAAGAGGCGACCTTGTTCCCGCGCGATATCAATCGTATCGATGTTCGATTAACCGCAGAAGGCGAAGAAGTAAAATGATCGAAACGAGAAAGAAAGCGGGAAAGGATGCTGCGATTGTCCGCTTCGCTGAAGGGACCGTATCGAAGTTCGTCGAGACGAAGACCGGACACGAGCTCCGTATCGCCTGTGGCAAGAAGGAGTCGCTGCCGCTCTCGCGCCGCAAGGCAGTGCTTTTCTTGCGCAAGATCGTCGCGACGGCGAAACAGAATAAGATCAGGTCGCTCTCGCTTTCGTGGAGTGAGGTGCGCAAACTCGTTCACACCGATGTAAGCGACGCGCAGCTTGGCGAGATGATGGCGGTTGCGTTCGCGATGGCGAATTTCGCATTCACCGTTTACAAAAAGAAAGGCAAGAATGACTACGCGGGCGTTGAACGCGTATTCGTGATCGGTGCACCCAAAGAAGCGCTCGCAGGTATACAGCGCGGGGAGATCGTCGGCACAGAGGTCAACGGATGTCGTATGCTCGCCAACACGCCGGGTGGCGACATGACACCGAAGAAATTGGTCGCGGCTGCAAAAGTCGCACTCAAAGGCACTTCGGTGACGCTCAAAGTCCTCGGCCGCAAAGAAATGCAGAAGCTCGGCATGGGCGCAGTGCTCGGTATTGCACAAGGAAGCGCAGAGGAGCCACAGTTCCTCATCATGGAATACAGAGGGGAACCCTCTGTAAAGACGAAAAAGAGACCGATCGTGCTCATCGGCAAAGGCGTCACGTTCGACTCCGGCGGTCTCAATATAAAAACAGGCAGCAACATGAGTGAGATGCATATGGACATGTCCGGGGGCAGCGCGGTCATTCATGCGATCGCTGCCGCAGCGCGCCTCAAGCTTCCGACTCACATCATCGCACTCGTCGCGGCGGTCGAGAACATGCCATCCGGCACCGCCGTGCGACCTGGCGACATCATCAAAAGTCTTTCGGGTAAGACGATCGAGATCGTCGATACCGATGCCGAAGGGCGCGTTACCCTTGCCGATGCGATCACCTACGCCAAGCGCTACGATCCACGCGCCATCATCGAATGTTCAACACTCACTGGCGCAAGCGTGGTCGCGCTCGGCTTCCAAGCCAGCGGTCTCATGACGACCGACGAAGCGGTCTTGAAAAAACTCAGCGCACTCGGCGAAGAATCCGGCGACTATGTCTGGCCATTCCCGATGTGGGAAGAATACGAAGAAATGCTGAAGAGCGATTTCGCCGATGTCGCCAATGTGCCGACGGGCGGCTGGTCGCGCCGCGCCGGCGTCACCGGCGGCGGCATGTTCTTGCAGGAATTCGCCAAAGATATCAGGTGTCCGTTCGTCCACCTCGATATCGCGCCGCGCATGACGTCAGACAAAGATGAGTATCTCGCTCCCGGCGCCGCAGGCGCCCCCGTGCGGCTTCTCCTCAAAGCAGTTGAATCTCTTTAAAAACTCATGTCTGCGATCTCGGTAAAAACTCCTGTCTTTGAAGGACCGCTTGAGGTTCTGCTTGAATTGATCGAGAGCCGCAAGCTGCTCATCAACGACATTACGCTGGCGCAGGTGACCGACGATTACATCGCGCGCGTAAGCGCGATGGGCGAGCTGCCGCTTGAAGAAGCGAGCAGTTTCGTCGCGCTCGCAGCAACGCTGCTCCTTATCAAGTCGCGCTCGCTTCTGCCGACGCTCTCATTGACGCAAGAAGAAACGCAAAGCATTGATGAGCTTGAGCGCCGCCTCGCGCAGTATCAGATCGTCCGAGAGGCGGCGCGCTCGCTTGCCAATGCGCTGCGGACAGCGCCGGCGCTGTTTGACGGCGCGCTGCCCGAACCGGCGCCGGTCTTCATGCCCGATGCGCACACGACACCCGAAGAATTGAAGCTGGCGATCATGCGCGTCATCATGGAATTCCCGAAGACGGTCGCGGCGCTCCCCAAGGTAGCGGTCAAAAAAGCGATCTCGCTTGAGGAGATGATCTCAAAGCTCGCCGACCGCGTCAGCAACGCGATCCATCTTTCATTCCACGAGTTCGCTGGCCATTCAAGCGGCGCGATGCCGCGCGAAAAGAGATATGACATCGTCGTAAGTTTCCTCGCACTCCTTGAACTCGTCAAGCAAGGCGTCATCCGCGCGCAGCAGGAAGGTTCATTTGGTGATATCATGCTGGAAACGGACGCCGTAACAACACCAAAGTATGGGAACTGACGACCAGATACACGCAACACAGATCGAAGCGCTGCTCTTTGCAGAGGGCGGCATGAGCAAGATCGAACTTACGAAATATCTCGGCATCACGCCGGAGGAGCTGGAGCGCGCGATCGCCGTCATGAGAGAGCGGGGAGGTGAGCGCGGCGTTGTACTTGTCGATGACGGCACAACGCTTGAGCTGCGCACCGCGCCGTCGTGCGCAGCGCTTATCGAGCGCATTCGCAAAGAAGAGTACAACCGCGATATAGGCCGTGCGGGACTCGAGGTCCTCGCCGCCGTGCTCTACAAAAATGCGCAGACCCGCGCGCAGATCGACTTCATCCGCGGCGTCAATTCAACACAGACCCTTCGCACGCTCACCATGCGCGGCCTGTTGCGCAAAGTGACCAATCCTCAGAACGAGCGTTCTTATATGTATGAACCGACCACGGAGCTGCTGGCGCATCTCGGCATCACAAAGATCTCTGAACTACCAGACTTTGAACAGATCCAGAAACAACTGAATGATCTGGAAACGCCGCACCCAGAAGTCAGTGAAGCGGCGCACGAAGCGTCATCAGAAGAATTGCCAGAGACTAGCGAAACCGACCATGAATAATACAAGTGATATAAAAACAAAAAGGAGGCAGCACGCCATACATATGGTCATCATCATGGTGGCGCTCGGCATTATTGGTTACTCGCTGCTTATTGAACACAGCCGGAAGCCGCAGCCAACCACTTCCGCACGCACGCTTTCGCCGATCACGCTCGCGCCCGAGACACTCACGGCGCGAGCCGCTATCGTGTACGATCCAAGCGACGGCCAGATCCTGTTCTCCAAGAACAGCGAGATGCAGCTGCCGCTGGCATCACTCACCAAGCTCATGACCGCCGACACAGCGCTCTCGATCATGAGTGCGACGAGCTCGGTGCGCATGTCTAAACAAGCGCTTGCCACCGAAGGTAGCTCTGGATTCAAGGTGGGGGAAACCTGGCCACTCGGCAAGCTCATCAGATATTCTCTCTTGGTGTCGTCTAACCAGGGCATGGCGGCAGTGGCAGAAAGCGGCGGACAGACATTCATCGAACAAATGAATGCTCATGCGCAGGACATGTCACTCGCCCAAACCTATTTCCTTGATCCGACCGGTCTTGATCTTACCACTGAGACTGCCGGCGCATATGGATCAGTACACGACGTCGCGATGCTCGCCGCCGACTTCTATCGATCGCATCCATCTTATTTTGAAAGTACACTAACGCCGAACAGCAACAAGATCATCGGTCCGAACAAGATCGCCCTTGCTGCGGTCACCGCCGCACCGCTCTTCGACATCCCCGGACTCATCGGCGCAAAGACGGGCTATACTGATCTTGCAGGCGGCAACCTCGTCGTGATCTTCGACGAAAGTCTCGGTCATCCGCTGATTGCCGTCGTCCTGCATTCGACCGAACAAGGTCGCTACAGCGACATTCATGCGCTTATAAACGCTGTACGCGTGCAGCATTAAGTCTGAAGAAGTATGCCGAACACTTTCACCGCACCCGAGATCCTCATCCCCGCTGCAAGCGCATTCGTGATCGGCATTGCGATCACGCCGATCGTCACGCACTTTTTGTACACCTATAAAATGTGGAAACGGAAGGGAGGAAAGACCGCGCTCGATGGCTCGCAAGCGGTCGAGTTCAATCGACTTCACGGCAACCGCACCGGCGATGAGCGCTCGACGCCGCGCCTCGGCGGAGTGATCGTGTGGCTGAGCGTGCTGCTTACTGTAGCGCTATACGCCCTCGTCGCCTGGGGAACGAACTCGGTATTCTGGGGCAACATCTCATTCATTAGCCGCGCACAAACATGGGTGCCGCTTGCGACGTTCCTCCTCGGCTCCATCGTCGGCGCCATCGATGACTTCTATGAAGTACTCGGGCGCGGCGGACTTCGCTTGCGCGTGCGACTCGGCATCGTCGCGATCATATCGCTTTTGTGCGCCTGGTGGTTCTACAGCAAACTCGGCATCTCATCGGTCTCACTTCCGCTTGGCACTACTCCGCTTGAACTCGGCGTTCTGTTCGTTCCATTCTTCGTATGCGTCGCACTCTTCATGTATGCCGGCGGCGTCATCGACGGCATCGACGGCCTCGCCGGCGGCGTCTTCACGTCCATGTTCTTGGCATATTCCGGCATCGCGTTCTATGAACATCTCTTCGATCTTGCCGCGCTGTGCGCCGCGGTCGCCGGCGGACTCCTTGCATTCTTGTGGTTCAACATTCCGCCTGCACGATTCTATCTTTCCGAGACCGGCACCATGGGGCTCACGCTCCTGCTCACCGTGGTCGCATTCCTCACTGATGTGCACGGCGGCGGACGCGGCGTTTCCGCGCTTCCACTTGTCGCGTTTTTGCTTGTGGTGACCGTGCTGTCGAATATCGCACAAGTGATCAGTAAGAGATTCTTCGGCAAAAAATTGCTGCGTATCGCGCCGCTCCATCACCATTTCGAAGCGATCGGCTGGCCGTCGTATAAAGTGACCATGCGCTACTGGATCGTCGGCATCGTGTGCGCAATACTCGGCATGGTGCTCGCGATCGCATAATACCCAGCTTTTAGGGATGCGGTCCGAACCTAAAAACTGACAGAGCTACCAGCTTTATGAAACATTCCGTCGACACGCCATTTTTGCTCATCTCCGGCATACTGGTCATCTTCGGCCTGCTTATCTTTACCTCCGCCGCCATGGGACTCCTCGCACGCAGTGGCGCCTCGTTCTCAAGCGTTGCTATAAGCCAGGTGCTCCTCGGTTTTGTCGGTGGCGGCATCGCACTTGCGGTAATCGCCAATCTCGACTATCGCGCATGGCGCAAGTGGACGCCGTATTTCTTCATTCTGTCGCTTTTTCTCACGGCGCTCACACTTACGCCGCTCGGTCTCTCGCTCAAAGGTGCGAGCCGTTGGCTCTCTCTTGGTCCGCTTTCTTTCCAGCCGGTCGAATTGCTGAAGTTTTCCACCGTCGCCCTGCTCGCCGCACTCTTTGCCGCACGCGCGAAAGATATTCGAACACTCAAGGCGAGCATGGTGCCGTTCCTGCTCGTGCTCGGTTCCGCGGCAGGCATTCTTCTTCTCCAGCCGGACACGCACGGCGTCGTCATGATCTGCATCGCAGGCGCCGCGATGCTCTACGCCGCCGGCGGCCGCGTCTCATACCTCGCGGGGATCATCCTTGTCGGCGTCCTCGTGATCGGCGCGCTCGCACTTTACCGCCCCTATCTTCGCGCACGTTTTGAAACATTCCTCAACCCGTCCGCCGACGCACTCGGCGCCGGATATCAAACACAGCAATCGCTCGTCGCGATAGGTTCCGGCGGCATGTGGGGAAGGGGGTTCGGACAAAGCATGGAAAAATTCTCGTATCTTCCTGAGCCGATGGACGATTCGATCTTCGCCGTCGCCGGAGAAGAGTTCGGCTTCATCGGAAGCACGCTGCTCGTGCTTCTTTTCGCCGCATTCGCGCTGCTCGGACTGCGTATCGCAGCGCGATCACCGGATGCATTCGGCAGCCTCTTGGTCGTTGGCGTCATCGTACTCATCGCCGGACAATCGTTCCTCAACATCGGCACCGCCGTCGGGATCGTGCCACTTTCCGGCCTTCCACTCATCTTCGTCTCTCACGGCGGCACCGCGCTCGCGATCGCTCTTGCCGAAGTCGGCGTCGTCCTCAGCGTCTCCAGGCGGATGAAACAGGGATGAGCGTGAGGACGGTATTTTTGCTACACTGAGTAACAAGCTGCGAGCTGTTAGGTGGTTGGGTTAACTCTAAAACCTACAAGCTACCAGCTAAAACCTATGAAGATACTATTCACCGGAGGGGGAACAGGCGGCCATTTCTATCCGATCATCGCGGTCGCGGAAGCGGTACACGATGCTGTACGCGAACGCCGGCTCATCGAACCGATCTTGTATTATGCCGCGCCCGATCCGTACGACCGCGACATGCTCGTCGCCAACGACATCCGTTTCGTTCCGACCGCAGCCGGCAAACTGCGGCGCTACTTCTCGTTAATGAACGTGATCGACCTGTTCAAGGCGTCATGGGGCGTCATCAAGTCGGTCGTGCGCGTTTTCTTTCTCTATCCCGATGTCGTCTTCAGCAAGGGCGGCTATGTGAGTTTCCCGACGCTTCTTGCCGCGCGACTGTTCCGCATTCCGATCATCATCCACGAAAGCGATTCGGTTCCCGGTCGCGTTAATGTGTGGGCAGGGAAGTTCGCGCAGAAGATCGCGGTCTCGTTCCCCGAAGCGGCAGAATATTTTCCGAAAGAAAAAGTTGCAGTGACCGGCAACCCGGTGCGCAAGGCGCTTCTTCACCCGACGAAAGAAGGCGCGTTCGAATATCTCAAACTGCAGGAAGGCGTGCCGGTCTTGCTAGTGCTCGGCGGTTCGCAAGGAGCGGTGACGATCAACGACGCTATCCTTGCCGCGCTGCCGCGCCTCGTCGAGAAATATCAGATCATCCATCAGACTGGCCGCGCCAATATCACCGAAGTAGAAGGACGCGCCAAGTTGGTACTCCATGATTCTCCGCACCCGGAGCGCTATCACGCATTCGACTATCTCGACGATCTCGCCATGCGCATGTCCGCAGGCGCGGCGTCGCTCGTGATCTCGCGCTCCGGCTCAGCGCTCTTTGAGATCGCAGCGTGGGGCCTGCCGTCCATTCTCATTCCGCTCCCGGGAGCCGCCGGCGATCATCAAACGAAAAATGCATTCGCATACGCGCGCGCCGGTGCCACCGCGGTCATTGAACAGAACAACCTCACGCCCGGCATCCTGATCGCCGAGATCGATCGCATCATCGACAACCCGTCGCTTGCGGCGCAACTGAGCGCCGCAGCAAAAGCATTCGCACGCGGCGACGCAGCGCAGACGATCGCGACAGCGCTGCTCGATATCGGCATCTCACACGAATAACACATGATCATCACCCGCTTCGCCCCAAGCCCAACAGGATTCATGCACGTCGGCGGCGTGCGCACCGCCATCTTTGCTTGGGCTTTCGCGCGCAAACATGGCGGCCGCTTCATTCTTCGTATCGAAGACACGGACAAAGAGCGCGAAGTCGCCGGTTCGATCGAACATATCATTGAGTCGCTGCGCTGGCTCGGCATCGTGTGGGATGAAGGTCCGGACATCGGCGGCCCGCATGGACCGTACCTGCAATCACAGCGGCTTGAGACCTACAAGAGGTATGCGCAGATCCTGATCGATCGAGGATACGCATATCCTGATCCGTACACCGAAGACGAGCTCGAGGGTTTTCGATTGCTTGCAGAAGCAGAGAAGCGGCCATTCTTGTATCGCGATCATCGACCGCACAACCCCGACGCGTGGGACGGTACGCAACCGCTGCGCTTCCGCACTCCGGAGATCAAGCGATTCATCTGGACCGACCTCGTGCGCGGAGAATTGTCGGCGGGGGAGGAAGCACTCGACGATTTCATTCTCATCAAAAGCGATGGCTATCCAACATACAACTTCGCGCATATCGTCGACGACTTGGAGATGGGCGTGACGCACATCATGCGCGGCGAAGAATTCATCTCCTCGACGCCGAAGTTCCTTTCACTCTATGAAGCGCTCGGTATCACGCCGCCGGAGATGGCAACGCTGCCGGTCATTCTTGGTCCTGACGGCAAAAAGAAATTGAGCAAGCGCGACGGCGCAAAAGACGTGCTCGATTATCGCCGAGAAGGATACGCGCCGGAGGCGATCGTGAATTTTTTGGCGCTGCTCGGCTGGCACCCGGAGGACGAGACGGAAATAATGAGTGCTGCGGAGCTCGCGGAGAAATTCGACATCAGCCGCGTGCAAAAAGCCGGCGCGAAATTCGACGACGTCAAACTTTCCTGGATGAACCATGAACATCTCAAGCGACTCTCCGACGATGAGTTCATGGGGCGACTCACGATACTCATGGATGAGCGCGGTGCGCAAATGCCGCGATACACGGCGCGCGCGCTTCCGCTTCTGCGAGAGCGCGCACAGACGCTCAGCGACGCCGTCGAGTCGCTCACGGGAGGCGAGTTCGCATTCTTTGAAGAGGCGGCTCCTTCCCGAGACCTGCTTCTTGCCGGCGCGAAGGCTGACGCTGAGATAGTGCGAAAGAATCTCACAGCGCTTATCGAGATGCTCGATGACATTTCTGAGCGCGCGTGGAGCGGGGAGAGCGTGAAGGAGCAGGTTTTCCCCTTCGCCACGGAAGTGGGGAGGAGCACCGTGCTCTGGCCGATGCGCGTCGCGCTCTCCGGCCGCGAAAAGTCGCCTGACCCATTCACCCTCGCCGCACTCCTGGGGAAAGAAGTAACGAAACAACGCCTCACCAAAGCTATTGAGCTTTTGTAATTTATGTGCTATGGTATGCGCAGACCGCACATTCGCGGTGTGAATACTTTCCTCGAGAAAGGAGGACGAAATGGACACGATCAACCCTGGATTGGCACTGATCATAGGCGTCGTGATCGCATTCCTGGTGGTCGGCTGGACCTTGAGCCGCATGCCGTTTTTCGACAGAATGATCCATCCCGAGTGCAAGGACGTCGACACACTCAGCGAGTTCGAACTGGACATGCTCTTCCTTGGCTTCGAGCTACATGGAAACAAGGTGACGTTCACCAGCACTGAAGACGCGACCAAGTTCAAGGAAGCGGCCAAAAACGCGGAACTTAGCGGGGGGATCACCGAGAAAGTACACAAGATGCTGTGCCTGTGCGACCAAGAGATCTATGATCACTGCAGCCACACTCGTCTCACGCCAGCAATATCGCAGTCGCCACACGCGTTCGGCTACGCCATAGCGCACGGAGCGATCCTGTGGGATGTCGCCGCCGAACTGCTTGAACACTTCGGCGAGACGCCAGCGAAGTACATCCGTATGGCGGATGGTCTGCTCGAAAAAGTGCTCGCACAGATCAGCGACATGAAGCACAACTAAATCGCACACCGCCGACGCACGACCAAGGGGCCCTAACCAGGCCCCTTTTTCTTTTGCGGATCTGGTGCTCCCGTTTGCCTCGACCTGGCAAACGTTCTACAGTAGAGAAATGCCGACACGCACCGCTCTACGCTTATTGCTGATCCTCGTGGTGTGCGTATCTCTGTGCGCTCCGCTGGCGCACCTCGTCCACGCCGACACGCAGAACGATATTCAATCTCAGATCGACGACCGCTCGCAAAAGATACAAGCGATCCAGAACGAGATCACGGCACTTCAAAAAGAACTCGACTCGACCAGCTCACAGAAGCAGACGCTCCAAAGTGCGCTCAACACGCTCGATCTCTCGAATAAAAAACTTACTGCACAGATCTCGCTCACTCAAACGCAGATAAGCAGGGCAGATCTCCAGATCCAGGCACTTTCAACGAACATCGCCACCACCTCAACAAGCATTCAGGCAGATAATGCGAGTATCGCAGCGATCTTGCGCGACCTTAACAGCAATGACGAGAGCCCGGCAGCCCTCGTGCTTCTTTCAGGCGGTACGCTCTCCTCGATCTTCGACGAAGTGGTGTCCCTTTCAACCACGCGCGATGATCTGCGTAACCAGGTCAAAGATCTGTCCTCGCTGAAGGTCTCGCTCACCAACACGCGCACCACCACACAACAAAAGCGCGACGAACTTGCCGCCCTCAAGCTCGACTTGACGCAGCAGAAACAAGCGCTCGCGGCTACGATCGCCGACAAGAACTCGCTTCTTGCGCAGACCAAAGACAAAGAATCGAATTATCAGGCGCTCATCGCGCAGAAGCAAGCACAAGAGGATGAATTCGAGCAAGAGCTCAACGCCTTTCAGAACCAGCTCAAGGGCGTGGTCGACACCTCGACGCTGCCCACAAGCGGACATCACATCTTACAGTGGCCGCTCGCGAACATCCGCATCACTCAATACTTCGGCAACACACCGTTCGCAACTCAAAATCCGCAGATCTATAACGGTCATGGGCATTCAGGTGTCGACTTCGCCGCAAGTCCCGGCACGCGCGTCATGTCTGCCGACCCCGGCGTTGTCCTTGGCACCGGCAACACCGATCTCACATGCCCAGGCGCATCCTACGGCAAGTGGGTATTCATCAAGCACACCAACGGCCTATCAACGCTGTACGCGCATCTTTCCGTCATCAGCGTAGGCGCCGGGCAAGTGGTCGCAACCGGACAGACGGTCGGCTATAGCGGGTCGACCGGCTACGCGACCGGTCCGCACTTGCACTTCGGCGTATTCGCATCAGATGTGGTTCAGATCTCATCGTTCCCAAGCAAGGGATGCCGGGGAAGGATCTACACCATGCCGGTCGCACCGCTCTCCGGCTATCTCAATCCGCTGTCGTATCTCTAAAACGAAAGCAGGCTATCCACACGGCAGTACTTTTGACGTACCAGCCATACCGGTACGCGTTATACTCTAACTATGTTCTCTTTACATGATCCGCGCCGGCCGCTCGCGTTCTACGCCGAGTGGACGGTCTTTGCGATCCTATTCGCCACCCTCGTCGCACTGTGGTGGGTGCTCACCTTCGGTTTCGGTCTACCGTCAAAAAGTTCGAGCGGGCAGCGCGTGTCCGTGCCGGAACAAGTGGTGGACTCCCTCATCACTGGCTCCGCATCGACGTCAGTACAAAAGTATGCCATCGCCGACACATCGATAGTGGCGAATTATGTGATGCCGACCGTGACGCTTATGCCGGACCCGTCGGTCATCTATCGTAAGATGACCACTTATCTTCACTGGAGCGTGGAGAACGTACGCGCAAGTTCATGCACTATCGCGCAAACCGATAGCTCTTGGAGTACGACCGTCGAGAATCCAGAAAAAGGAGAGGGGAGCGTTGAGTCTCCGGTGATAATGTCACCAACATCGTTTACGCTCACATGCGTCGCACAAAACGGCGCACAGCCGTCAAATTCAGTGACGGTACGCTTATTGCCGGATATTCAATAGATGAAATGTTGAGACGAGAACCCGCCGTACGCCTGAGCTCTGCGGTTGTTTAACCCGCCTCATTGCTCCTGATTCTTTTTTTCTCGGTCACGCGCTATACTGCTGTCGTATGTCATGGCGAATGAGAAGGAAGTCGAAGCGTGTCGTGGAAATATCGCCGGATGAGATCTTCGCAGACTCCTCGAACTTGCCGGAGTTCGACATCGACCAATTCGAAGGGCGCGTGGAGCGTCCGCTCTCGCGCCGGTCGATCGCCGGCGTCGGCATTTTTTTGGTGCTCCTGTGCGTCGTGTATCTTGCGCAAGCGTGGCGGCTGGAGATCGCGCAGGGCGCGGTCTTCGCCAAGCGCGCGCTTCAGAACAAACTCGACAGCACGATCCTGTTTGCCGATCGCGGCGAGATACTCGATCGGAATGGGAACGTGCTCGCCAGCAATGCGATCGCGACCAGCAGCGATTTCTCCGATCGCGTGTACACCGACTATCGCGGCATCGCACATGTGGTCGGCTACGCGAAACCTCCCGCGCAGGATGCGAGTGGATCATATTTCCGAGAGTCCAGCGTCGGCGTCGATGGAGCAGAGGCGGCGTTCGATGATCTGCTCGCCGGACACAACGGTGCGCAACTTACGGAAACCGACGTGACCGGCAAAGTGGTCTCCGCGAGCACGATCCAACCGGCGGAGAACGGTCAGACGCTCACGCTGTCGATCGACGCGCCGCTTTCGCAAGGCTTATACGACGCGATCGCGAAGCAGGCGACGGAATCGAAATTCATCGGCGGCGCTGGCGTCATCATGGACGTGCGCACGGGTGGGATACTCGCATCGGTGAGCTGGCCTGAGTTCTCGCTCAACACGCTTGCGCAAGGTTCAGACTCTCGCGCGATCTCAGCATTACTCTCCGATCCGCGCCTCCCATTCCTTGATCGCGCAGTCGACGGTCTCTATACGCCGGGTTCGATCGTCAAACCGATCATGGCACTCGGCGCGCTCACCGAAGGCGTGGTCTCGGAGAACACGCAGATCCTCTCGACTGGCTCCATCTCCGTGCCAAATCCGTACGATCCCGCACACCCGTCGATCTTCAAAGACTGGCGACCGCAAGGATACGTCGATGTGCGCCATGCGATCGCCGTGTCCTCCGATGTGTATTTCTATGAAGTGGGCGGGGGATATGGATCGCAGAAAGGCATTGGCATCGACAACATCGATAAATATTTCCGCATGTTCGGTTTCGGTGCGCCGACCGGACTTTCCGGTTTTTCCGAGAGCGCCGGCACGATCCCGACGCCCGCCTGGAAAGCGGTCGTATTCCCCGGCGATCCGTGGCGCATCGGCGACACCTACCACACCTCGATCGGACAGTACGGCGTGCAGGTCACACCATTACAAATGGCGCGTGCGATCGCAGCGATCGCGAACAACGGCACTCTGCTGACGCCAACGCTTCTTGAGGGCACTCCGGCGCAAGGCATAACACTCCCGATCTCCACGCACGATCTCGAGGTCGTGCGTGAAGGCATGAGACTCTGCGTCGATGACAACGGGACCGCCGCCGCGGTCAACGTCGGTTTCGTACACGTCGCCGCAAAGACCGGCACCGCGCAGCTCGGCGATCATAATCAGTTCATGAACTCATGGATCGTCGGTTTCTTCCCGTATGAACATCCGCGCTACGCATTCGCGGTCGTACTTGAGAAGGGACCAGCGGGAACGCTCTACGGTGCACCAGCCGCCATGGCGAACTTCCTCGGCTTCATGCGTGACAATGCGCCGCAGTATCTTACCGACCAATGATGACGGCAGGCCAGATGTCTCTTGCGCGCATAGGGTCATTCCTATACACTTACGTTGTAAATGTAGGAGAGTTCAATTTAGTTTACTCATAAACGGTTAAAATTTTGTATGTCCGAAGAATTGCTCTCGCAGGAAAAATTCGATGAGTTGACCCATGAACTTGAAGAGCTCCGCACCAAGCGCCGCCGCGAAGTAGCCGAGCAACTTGAATACGCACGCTCGCTCGGCGACCTCTCTGAAAACGCCGAATATCAACAAGCACGCGAAGTA
The DNA here is from genome assembly GCA_021839985.1 of bacterium. Lineage (GTDB taxonomy): Bacteria > Patescibacteriota > Minisyncoccia > Phycocordibacterales > SBAW01 > JAKALC01. Next base: position 31,801 of record JAKBZO010000002.1, on the reverse strand, counting down.
CAGGCAAGCCTCGAGGAGCGCATCCAAAAACTGGAGAATATTCTCAAGAGTGCCCGCATCATCCGCGTCGGTCGAAGTGAATCGATCAGCATGGGCTCCGTGGTCACCGTCCAGAAGATCGGCACGACCGACACGCACACCTACACCATCGTCGGCGCCGAAGAAGCGGACGTACTCACTGGCAAGATCTCGTATCATTCGCCGCTCGGCGGCGCTCTCATGGGAAAGAAAAAAGGTGACGAATTCTCATTCCACACGCCCAAAGGCACTGCCAAGTACAAGATCATTAAAGCTGAGTAACCGACGTCTCATCCGTCAAGATCGCCTATGCTCCAGCCACAGGCCATAGGTGCCCATGACCATTCTTCAACACTGAAGCGGCATTTTTTGTGCGTTCTCCAAACTCATTCGAGAGGGGATAGTCAGGCACATCTCAACAAGAAGCGCTACTGCGGCGCCTCAAAATCAGAGATCACGAGGCGCTGTACCGCATCGCTCATCGACTCGATGAACCGCGCGAGCGATGCTCTTCCTCAATATGAATTCGAATTAGCGATCTTCGATGATCATTCGGATGCGCAAACCGTGCACGATCTTCAAGAGATGCTTCTTGGCGCAAGGTCCAAAACCAACTTCTTCGCCCTTGAGAGCCACGGCATCATGCCATCCATACTTGCGTGTTATGAGTATGGCAAAGAGCACGGCAGAGACCTGGTCTACTTCGCACAGGATGACTACCTCTTCTGCGAAACGGCGATCACGGAAATGATCCAATTCGATGAAGCGGCGAGCGCCAAACTGCGCGCGCCGATCTCGATCTATCCGTTCAACGACCCGTTCCGGTATACCGACATCAACAACCATGAGTTTCTGCGCATGGTCCAGGGAGAATTCCGCCATTGGCGAACCAACAACCACACAGCGTCGTGCTTCATGACGCATCATTCGATCATCGAAAAGAATTGGGATCTCTTTTATAAAATGGGAACGAGCGAGGTGTCAGCCTCGATGGAGCGCGATTCGATCAACTGCCTCTGGCAAGAACGTGGCTATTTCCTCTTCACGCCCATACCATCATTAGCGCTCCATCTGCAATACGATACGGAGAAAGATCCGTTCATCGACTGGCGAGCGTGGTGGGACCGATTTGAGCCAACCCGTACACCGACGCCTTTTATTCTGCCGACCGAAAAGAAGATCGTCGTGAATGTCGGATGCGGTAAGAGTCCGCTTCCGGTATCTTCATTACGCCATGACGAGTGGGCCGAGGTACGCGTCGACAGCGATCCCGAAGCGTCACCCGACATTTTGGCGGACATGGCTGACGTACCTCAACTGCCTGCGCACTGCGCCGATATCATATGAGCATCGCATGTACTCGAACACGTTGCGTGGCACGAGCTGCCAAAGGTAGTACACGAGCTCCTACGCCTACTGAAAGACGATGGCATCGCTATCATCTCTGTGCCAGATCTGCAAGTAGCCGCAGAAATGATCACCGATGATCGTCTCCTTGATGTGACGTACCAGTCGCCGTCAGGACCGATAACGCCGCTTGATATGATCTATGGTTATCGTGAATTCATACGCACGGGCATGAGCGGCATGCAACATAAGACCGGTTTTACTGCGAGCACTCTGGAACGCGTCCTCACCGACCTCGGCTTTCCGTACGTCGTGTGTACGCAGCGGAACTCCGAGATCATGGCGTTTGCCAGCAGGTCGCCGCTTGATCCTGATATCTTGGAGACGTTCGTCTAGCGTGGCTTTTTCTGCTAGTATGGTAGTCATATGGCAGAAGACGCACTGCGCGCGGAGCGCCTCAAAAAACTCGCCGAGCTCCGAGAGCTTGGTATCGATCCGTACCCGTCGCACATTCCGCACACCTCCACGGTGGCGCATTTTTTAGACACGTTCGCTGAGCGCGAGCAGAGCGACATCAAAGAATCGGTGTCCCTTGCGGGGCGCGTCATGTCGCTGCGCGAACATGGAGGCATCGTGTTCGCCGATCTGTTCGATGGCACGCGCATCCAATTGGTCGTGCGCCGCGAAGATATCGGCGACACGTCATACGATATTTTCCTGAAGCTCGTCGATCAGGGCGACCTCATTTCAGCCACCGGCGAAGCGTTCACCACGAAGCGCGGCGAGCGGTCGCTGAAGGTCTCGTCGTGGACCATGGCGGCAAAATCGCTCCTGCCGCTTCCGTCCGAATGGTTCGGTATCAAAGATGAAGATACGCGATACCGCCAGCGCTACCTCGACATCATTCTTGAGGGCGCCGTGCGCGAAACGATCGTGCGCCGCGCTGCATTCTGGCGCACGATCCGCGACTTCCTGCTCGCGCGCGACTTCCTTGAAGTCGAGACACCGATCCTCGAGACCGAACCGGGCGGCGCGGACGCACGTCCGTTCGTCACGCATCACAACGCACTCGATATCGATGTGTACCTGCGCATCTCAGCAGGCGAGCTGTGGCAGAAGCGCCTGCTCGTCGCCGGCTTTGAAAAGGTCTTCGAGATCGGACGCATCTTCCGCAATGAAGGCATGTCGCACGAACATCTCCAAGACTACACGCAGTTGGAGTTCTACCAAGCGTTCTCGAACATGGAGGAGGGGATGACGCTCGTGCAAGATCTCTATCGCACGATCGCAGAAAAAGTCTACGGCACAATGGAGTTCACCTATCGCGATCATACGGTCAATCTGGCGACGTCATGGCCGCGGATAGACTTCTGTGAGCAGGTTAAGACGAACTTCGGTATCGACCCGCTTGTCTGCACGGACGCCGAAGCAGTCGAAGCGGCAGAGAAGGCAGGGATCCCACTGGATGCCGCTGCACGCAACACGACACGCATCGTCGATCTCATGTGGAAGCAGATCCGCAAGACCGTCAGCGGCCCGGCGTTCCTCGTCGGCGTCCCGGTCTATCTTGAACCGCTCGCGAAACGCTCGCCCGAGAATCCGAAGACGGTCGAGCGCTTCCAAGTGATCCTTGGCGGTTCGGAAATAGGGAAGGGTTTCTCAGAACTCAACGACCCGCTCGACCAGCTCGAACGCTTCGAACATCAGCAAGCACTGCGCGAAGCAGGCGACGAAGAAGCGCAGCGCCTCGACCGCGACTATGTGGAAGCGCTCGAATACGGCATGCCGCCGGCATTCGGCTTCGGCGTCTCGGAGCGTCTCTTCAGCTTCTTCGAGAACAAGAGCGTGCGCGAATGCCAGATCTTTCCGCTCATGAAGCCGCGCAGCGAGGACTAAGAACTCTGCGTTATAATGAATCTGTATGGATGTAACATTTCTTACCAGCAAACCGATCATCTTGAGCGCACTTGATGTGGCACTTCTTGTTACCGTGTTCATGACGCTGTCGCTGTACTATCACTGGCTGCGTTTTTCTCCGTCGCACATCGGCGCCATTGTAACTATGGCCGTGTACACCTGCGGCCTGGCCGCACTTGTCGTCGCACTGCTTGGCACCGCCTCACTATTGCTATGAGATTTGACGAAGGAGAAGACCTGATCTACGTCGTTCGCAAGCACTGGCTTGTGTTCGCCGGCAATGTACTGGTCATCGCATTCGGCGCGATCTTGCCGATCATTGTCTTGCGTCTTCTGCCCGGCGGCGTTCTCAGTGCACTCTCCCTACAGAACGCCGCCGAACTACTGGCCTTCCTCTATGTCCTCTGGCTACTCTTTTTGTGGCAGATGTTCTTCATTTTATGGACAACCTACTATCTCAACGTCGTTGTGGTGACCAACCAACACATCATCGACATACGCCAGGGTGGACTCTTCAGCCGCGAACTCACTACCGCGCGCCTTGAAAAAGTACAGGATGTGACGATCGACACCGAGGGACTTTTGCAGACCATATTCCGCATGGGCAACCTTACGATCGAAACGGCAGGCGAGAGCGAGAATATCAAGATCACGCAAGCAGCAGATCCAGAGCGCGCTCGCAAGGCGATCCTCGGCGCACACTCGGGGGCCGCAGGAGGAGGGCAATCAGACGGCATTTAAACTTCAGATAAAAGGCTATGTGGCTACGAAAACCCCCGCAACGCAAAGCGTTGCGGGGGTTTTCGTATGCTGATCGCAAGCCTCAACTGTGGATAAATGGAGTCTTGTGGGATATTAGTGTAGTAAGATGGATTCTAGTGGGATGAAGTGTCATATGCGCTTTTTCCTCCTACTCCATGCTCATAGGCGAATATCTACATACGTTGGATGATAAGAAACGACTTTCGCTGCCGTCGAAGTTTCGCAAAGAACTCGGTAGCAAGCTGGTAGTGACACGCGGCCTTGATGCGTGTCTTTTTGTCTTTTCTGAAAAGGCATGGAAAAAGATCGCCGACCGCCTTACCGAACTTCCGATAGGCCAGGCGGACACGCGCGGCTTGGGACGCTTCCTCCTTGCCGGAGCATCCGAGATCGACGTCGACTCGGCTGGTCGCATGCTTATTCCTGATTACCTCAAAGACTTTGCAGGACTCAAAAATAAAGTGGTGCTTGCCGGCGTCTCCGATCGCATCGAAGTATGGAACGACAAGCAGTGGGATGAATACAAACGCCGCATCGAACATGACGCCGACAAGATGGCAGAAAAACTCGGTGAATTAGGCATTTTATAGATCACCATGAACGCCCTCCTTACATATCCATTATCCAATGTTTTCGGGTCTTTCTTATGCCGTCTCAACATTCGAGAGGAAGGCGGCATGCGACAGGTTCGAAAAGTAGCAGGTAGAGGACAGAGGACAGAGAGCAGAGACACCAGGACGGCTAAAGGACCGGAGGCGCACCAAAGCGTCATGATGCAGGAAGTGCTTGGCGCCCTGTCGCCGCGCGATGAAGACATCATCCTCGACGCGACCGCAGGCGCGGGCGGGCACGCAGAAATGCTTCTGCGTGCTTTTGATATCGGAAGGCTTCTCGCGCTCGATGCCGACCCGAAGGCGGTCGCCAATGTAACGGCGCGTCTTGCGCCTTTCGGCGATCATGCGACGGTCATCAACGCCAACTTCGGCGAGATCGAACAGGTGCTCCAGAAGTTGCACATCTCGAGCATCAACAAAGCACTCTTCGATCTTGGCTGGAATCGCACACAACTCTATGACGGCAGGGGACTGAGCTTCATGACCGATGAGCCGCTCAATATGAGCTACGGCGTAGAGCCTGCCTCAGGCGCGACCGCACGCGAGATCGTGAACGAATGGAAGGAAGAGACGATCGCCGACATCATCTTCGGGTATGGAGAAGAACGCTACGCGCGCCGCATCGCGAAAGCGATCGTGCATGAGCGCGAGCGTCAGCCGATCGAGACAACACTGCAGCTCGTCGACGTGATAGGAGGTGCGGTGCCCGCTGCGTATCGCCGCGGACGTTTGCACTTCGCCACAAAAACATTTCAGGCACTGCGCATTGCGGTCAACAACGAACTCGGCGTACTCGACCAAGGTCTTCGCGGTGCGTGGAGCGCGCTCGCGCCAGGCGGCCGCATCGCGGTCATCACGTTCCACAGCATTGAAGACCGTGCAGTGAAAAGAGTCTTCGCAGGATGGACGCGAGACAAGGAAGGGGTTCTCATGGTAAAAAAACCGATCACGCCAACCGCCGAAGAGATCGCTCACAACCCCTCAAGCCGCAGCGCGAAATTACGAGTCATTGAGAAGATCCCTGAATAGAATCATGTATGCACACCAAAGCCCTAATGATCCAGAATTACGCGAGGCACATGATAGCCATCTGTGCCGCCGCCATCATTGTCGCTGCATTTCTCTATGGCACCTTCCTCCTTCTTGCGGTCGAGCGCACCGCCACGCGCGCGAAGGCAGACGCACAAGCAACCGCTATCGCAAGCGAACTTGGTCTGTTACAGTCACAGTATCTTGCGCAAACCCAGACTCTCACGCCAGCACTCGCCGCGGAGCTTGGTTTCGTCACGCCCAAGTCAGCCGATATCGCCTATGTCGACACGAATACTCGCGCGCTTTCTCTGAACAACGTGAATAATGCCATCGTACGATAAAGGAGAGCGGGTAGGTGGTTCGTCGGATTCAAAACGGCACGGCCGGTTCATTTTTCGTGTGCGCATCATGACACTTCTTGTGCTTGCCGCTTCGCTTACGTGCATCGGACGTTTGTATTATCTTCAGGTCATTCATGGGGATGATTATGCAGCGCGCGCCGATCATGAGTTCATGGCGCCGAGCGATCCGCTTTTCGATCGCGGCACCATTTATTTCACCACCAAGGACGGCGTACAGATCGCAGCCGCCACCAACCAAAAGGGGGTGGAGCTCGCCGTTCAACCACCGATCGTCACCGATCCAGAGGCGCTGTACCAGGCGCTGAATGGCGTCATACCGCTCGATAAAAATGACTTCATGACAAAGGAGGCACGCCCGGGCGCGCAGTATGTCGTCGTAGCGAATCAACTCTCAACAAGCACCGGCGCGGCGATCCAAGCACTCGGACAAAAGGGGGTCGTCGTGTCGCAGGACGTGTGGCGATTCTATCCGGCGCGCACGCTTGCCGCGCAGACGATCGGTTTCGTCGGCTATGATGGTGATACGCAGAACGGTCGATACGGCCTCGAACGGCAATACAACTCAACGCTCGAGCGCACCGGCGACGACCTGTATACGAACTTCTTCGTCGAACTCTTCGCGGGCGTCAAAGACATGGTGAGCGGACAGCCGGAGGGCGATGTCATTACCACCATCGAACCGTCCGTGCAGGCTGAGCTCGAACGCGAGCTCGCGAATTACATGACCCAGTGGCATCCGCAGGTCGCGGGCGGCATCATCATGGATCCGCAGACTGGCGCGATCTATGCCATGGCGCAAGCGCCGACGTTCGACCTCAACAATTACGGTGCGCAGACCGACACCGGCATCTACACCAACGGCCTTTCACAGCGCGTGTATGAAATGGGTTCGATCATCAAGCCGCTCACGATGGCAGCCGGCCTCGACGCTGGCGTCATCAAACCGGATTCGACCTACGACGACACAGGCTGCATCACGGTCAACACGATGCGCATATGCAACTACGACCTCAGAGCACGCGGCGTCATCCCGATGCAGCAGATCTTGTCGCAATCGCTCAATGTTGGCGCCTCCTATATCGCCACACAGTTAGGACCTGACCGCTTCCGCGATTACTTCCAGAACCGCTACCAGCTCGGTACTCGCACTGGCATCGACCTGCCAAGCGAGGCCTCCGGTCTGTTGTCCAATCTGAAGGACCCGCGACAGGTCGAGGACGACACCGCGTCATTCGGACAAGGCATCGCCATGACGCCGCTTGAGACCATTCGTGCGCTCGCGTCGCTTGCCAATGGCGGCCGGCTTGTAACACCGCATCTTGGAAGCAGCATACGCACGGTCGCCGGACTCACCGAGCCGATCGATTGGGGAAACGGCATGCAAATACTCTCGCCGACGACGACCGATGAAGTGAGCCAAATGCTGACGACCGTGGTCGACACGGCGCTCGAAAACGGCACGGTGAAGCTCGACCACTACAGCGTTGCGGCCAAGACGGGCACTGCGCAGATCGTCGATCCGTCGACCGGCAAATACTATCCGGACAAATATCTGCACAGCTTCTTCGGCTATTTCCCGTCGTATAACGCCCGTTTCGTGATCTTCCTCTTCGCCTTCGAACCGGTCGGCGCAGAATACGCATCGCAGACCTGGACGACCACGTTCCACGACCTGACGCTGTTTCTGCTAAACTATTACCAAGTCCCGCCGGATCGGTAGTCACCATGAAATCTATCTTCAAAAAACTTATTACCGCTATTCTCATAGCAGAAGCGCGGCTGGTCATCCGTAAGTACAAACCTCACGTCATCGCGATCACCGGCTCGGTCGGCAAGACCTCGACCAAGGACGCGATCTATGCCAGTCTGGTCCAGCATCTCTCCGTACGCAAAAGTGAAAAGAGTTTTAACAGCGAGATCGGTCTGCCGCTCACCATTCTCGGGCGCCCCAACGCGTGGAGTAATCCGCTGCGCTGGATCGAGAACATCATAGACGGACTTTCACTCATTCTTTTTCGTGCGCCGTATCCCGAGTGGCTCGTACTTGAGATCGGCGCAGACCGCCCCGGCGATATACGCAGTGTCGCACGCTGGCTGCCGATCGACATAGCGATCATCACGCGCCTGCCTGAAGTTCCGGTGCATGTGGAATATTTTTCATCTCCCGAAGAGGTCGCTGAAGAAAAAGCATCGATTATCACCGCACTCAAAAAAGGCGGCGCGCTTATCGTATATGCTGACGACGAGCGCACGCTCTCGCTTGCAGCGCGCGCGCCGGAGGATGTGCGCACGATGACCTTCGGACAAGGCGAGAGCGCGACCGTACGCGGCGTGCGCACCGACGTGCTATGCACTGATGAGCCGCAGGTATCACCGGTCGGCATGGAAGCGGACATCATAGCAGGAGGCGAGAGCGCACATGCGCACATCGTCGGCTCGGTCGGAGAACACACGCTCTTGCCGCTTATCGCCGCCGCCGCGGTCGGTGTCGCCCTCGATATTCCGCTCCCGCAGATCATCGCGTCCTTTGAAAGCAACTACGTGCCGCCCCCAGGGCGCATGCGCGTCATCAGCGGTATCAACAACTCGACGCTCATCGATGATTCATATAATGCTTCACCGGCTGCGGCGTCAGCGGCGATCGAAACACTCGGTTCACTATGCGCAAGCGGCCGGAAGATCGCGGTGATCGGCGACATGCTTGAGCTCGGCAAATATTCGGTCGATGAACACCGCAAACTCGGCACCCTCGCAGCACGCAACGCAGACATGCTCGTGACGGTCGGCTTTCGTGCACGCTATATCGCTGAAGCCGCGCTCGCAGCTGGCATGCCAGAGTCGCAGATACTGCAATTCGAAGATTCGCAGCAAGCAGGCGAAGCGCTCCTGCCACTTGTAAAGGAAGGCGATGTGGTCCTCATTAAAGGCTCGCAGTCCATGCGCATGGAGCGCGCCACCTTCGCCCTCATGCGCGACCCGCTGCAGGCGCCGATACTGCTCGTACGGCAGGAGGAAGAGTGGGAGAGACGATAGACAAACAAAATCTTTTGTGTTTAAATAGCAACCAGATCACGGTCTTAGTGACCACTGGCTTGGCAGATCCCAAGAGCTCATTACCAGGAAAGGTACGGTGCGCCATGCCGCTCAAATCCTATGTCATCTGGAGCAAGATCACGAACACAGCGGACTTCTCGGAACTGGTGACTGGTCTCGCCACCTGTCCTTGCTGCCAGCAGGGGACCCTCAAGCTGATCGACGACAACGGGAAAAACGGGAGCGAGGAATCCTTTTACCTCGAGAACCACCACCCGATCGGAGACATGGGAGGCAACCTCTGTCCCGGAAGCGAGCAGTCACTCAAGGAACTGAACGCGTGGTTGCGTGGCGACCCGAGCGACATGGACCACGTCGCCGGGACATACGCGGACTTTCGCAAGAGGACGGGTGTGGCGTCCAACATGCAGCCGGCCTAAGTCCAAGCGGGTGGCCAAAAGAGCGCACGACCTTCGGGTACGGCGCTTTTTTCTTTTGCTTTCATTTACGCTCTTGATCTATAAACGACGAAGGCTTGGAGGCATTCGGTTTTCGAAGCGGTTGGTTTTGTGACCCTACGGTGAATGATCCCACAGTTACTGATCTTTTTGTCCCAAGTATTCGCAAAAAGATAAGTACTGCTGGACGCGGCCCGCCGTCCTTCGTAAAACCTCAGAACATGCTCCGCCGATTCGACTCCCACGCAAGGCGCGCGGGCGCCTTGCTCGTAGGGTCACAGACGAAAAAGGCGCACAGAAGTGCGCTCTCTTTCGTTACCATGACCCTACGGGGAATCGGCTAGGCGCTCGCTCGTCGCCGTCGCTCCTCGCTCCGCCTAGCCACGCTCGCGCGACCCGTTCTGCAAAACGGGTGCCCGCGCTCGCTTTCGATTCCCCGTAGGGTCTACAAACGACAACGGTTCGAAAGCTAAACGCTTTCGAACCGGTCGATTTGTGAACTCAGTGTATCTAGAATGGAACACCTTGGAAACCATGGTTTTACGGTGGAACGAAGTTTTTGAGGCTACGGGCGTTGCGAAACTAGTACCTGCTTTTGCCTAGAGAAAATTGGATTTTTCGTCTAAGAAGAGCCGCAAGAACTTACCCAATGAGTTATAGAACAAGAGCGCAAAGCAATATTAGTTGGCAAAATGCTTTAGGATATCAAGCGTAAGGTTTGTGCCAACGGAAAAATATATACCAACAAACAGCGACCCAAATACGAGCCCGACGATTGCTGCTCCCCGCGTCAGCAGTTGCCACCAACTTTTTTTTGCAGAATCTATGCCGAACAGTTTTCTGGTAACTGAAAAATAGCGCACCACCGGCAAGATAGAGTTCATAGCGAGCCACATCGCCATAAGCGAATATGGCACCCAAAGAAAAATATCCCAAAATATCCGATAGGTATATACCCAATAGAAAGCCAGTCCCGCCACACCCCAAAGGAGCACGTAACGAAAGAGAAAGAGTCTCCCACCTACTTTCGATGGAAGCTTGCCGCCGATTTCGGTATGGACTGGCAATTCCTTTTCGCTCCCGATTCGGCATCTTTCATTCTTACGGACAACCCATTCACGATTTTTCCGCCTGAGAACTATGGTGAGACACATTGGGGTCAAGGCGTAGGAATTGCGACGCAGGGGGCGGTGAAGGTTATTCCATTGACGGCAACGATGAGCCTCTCCATTGGGAACACAGGCACAAAAACAACTGGACACCGGATTGACCGTGAGCTAGTCCGGCAAATAAATTTACGCTTTGCTGTAACTAGCGACAGATTCATTTTTGCCCGCGATGAGCAGTTACTCCGTTCTGTAGTTAAGCGGTCGCACGTAGATGAAATACCCTCAGATAGAGAGCGAGTGATTATCACCTAGTCAGTTATCGCTTAGGTGTTCAAAAGGGTCAGGAGATTGGTACTCTTTTCGTTCTCTCGTGAGATTTACTATGTCGCCCTCAACTCGGTACTCCTCACCAAATGGCAATGCCTCGGAAGGAAGCGGATCTGTTGCCTGCGGATTATGGACGACATAAAAGTGTTCTCCCATTTCCTCAGGCACGCGCGGACTGCTGATTACATGCGGCACAGAATAAATCACCGCGCTTATACCGGCGTGTGCAGGATTCTCAAAAAACTGCATAGATACGGGACTGCCGCTTTTCTTTGAAACTTCAGGCAATGCTCCCCAAAACCTCTTCGGCTCCTCAGTTCTTGGTGCTTCGCCCGGCACCGGTACCGGGAAACTCAATGTCAGGTGGCCAATACCAAAAAGAGCTTTCAGAATGAGCGACGGCGGGATTTCCACATGACCCAATTCGGAACGGTCGAGCGCGATAACATACGGCTCGTTGCTCGCCACAAAACCATTCTTTACGTCGGAAAGATATTTCTTGTGTTTAGCGTCCAAGGCCGCAGCGACGCGGAGAAGCATCTCATCCACCGGCACGCTCGTTACAACCTCATATGTGAGGTCAGGCACCCTATCTGCGCCCTCTCCGGGGCGCACCGCGATGGCCTCTATCCACGTTATACGCTCACCCTTGTCGTTTTGTACATCAAAATCTGCCCCCGCGTTCTTATGTGCTCCGAGCTTGAAGCCGCGATTGAGGAGCGTTGCGCCGAGATACAGCTCCCAAGAACGCTGAGTGAAGTGCCGTTTAAACTCCTCTAGAAAATGAGGGTCGGCATATGGTTCATATTGCGCCCACATGCGCTCCATCCACTCCTTCGTGTGTCTTCGGAGTCCGTATGCGCCCTGCACCAAATATCCCGCGTCGTATTCGGGAAACTGTTTTTGCAGCTCGGCAATTTGCTCGTCGCTGTTTACTTCGGGAAAGTCGTCGGAGAATAATTTCATAAGGTTTTATTTTTCCACTCTTCCTGCTGCGCTTGGTACTTCTCACTGAGGAGTACGAGCGGTTTCTCGCTGTAACCGTAGGCCGGGAACACCTGCTGCCAACGCATACTCTGCATTTGGTTGTTAAAGACGAAAACAATCTCGTTAAAAGTTATCTGGTCTTTTATCGCCACCATGTCCTCGTGTACTTCCTTGAAACTCAGGTCGTCATTGCGCTCCTCGGTATTGGGTTGGAGGAGAAGCACAAGACCTGTCCCTTTCATATTGCCGTAATGAGAGAGCGTCTTCTTGATGTACTCGGTCAGCGCGGCGCGTGTATGCGGCAGATATTCTTGCGGACAACGCTTTATTTGGAAATGAAACTGCCGACCGTCAGCTCTTATCGCGCAGTCTATCGCGGTGTCATTTTCAATTCCGGCTACGATGTTGTCGTAGGAAGTTGCAGAATCGGGAGAGAAGCTCTTCCGCATTTCAAAGCACAGCTCGGCATCAACGCCAGGGAAATAGAAGTCTGCTAGTTGGAACGCGATGACGATTTCCACGTTCGTGGTCTTTGCTGCAAATTTTGCGTTCTCTGCCTTCATCGCTTCGCTAAACGCGCCCTCTTCACGCTCCATCTGCGCCACCATTTCTTGCTGAGATAGGCTATCCGCGAAGGTCGCCATGACACGCCTAAGCATGGCCTTCTGCCGCTCTATCAGAAGTGCTTGGAAGGCATTTTTTGGTATACAAAAGCCGTTGTTCATAGGGGCAACTATACGCTCTTTGTTCCAAGAATTGAACCGTCGCCTAAAGGGCATTCCCGGCCATTTCCTGTTATCATTAAGGGGCACAACAGGTGCGAAGTAGCCTAAACTCGGTCTCAAGACCGGGCATGGTGAAAAAGTCCAGTTAGACACAAAGAACCCGTCATGGGGTGTCTAACTGGCCGTATGGGGAAACTCATACGAGGGGCTTCGGCCTCTACCCGTGGCGGGCTTTTTGTGTGAGAGCCTGCCCCGGACTTACGAGCTAGCCTATAAGTCCTATGGAACAAAGAGAATATAAGGGGTACAACGGCACTCTCATCCTCACGGATGCGGGTGTGATTATTAAACGCGGCATGAAAGGTTTTCTGCTTGGTGGTGGAATGTTGCGGGGCGACAAGACCATTCCGTATTCGCGTATAGTGGCCGTGCAACTCAAAAGAGCGGGTATGGTAGCCGGGTACATCCAACTCACGCTTATGGGCGGTTCTGAGGCCAAGGCCGGGCTATTCCAGTCGGCCAAGGACGAGAACTCAATAAACTTCCACGTATACGGTGGCAAGAACGAAAAGTTTGAGGAAGCGAAGCGACTCATCGAGGAGCGTATCGGGCAGGACGGGCAGAAACACAGCAGCATGGACGAGCTTGAAAAACTTGCGAATCTGAAGGAGCGAGGTGTCATCACGGAGGACGAATTCAACCAGAAGAAAAAGCAACTCCTGAATCTCTAGCATACTTTCCCCGGAGAAAGCATCTCTGGGAAAGATTGGGAAATATGCGGAAGATACAAATGTGCAATTTTTGACCGGAAACCCAGATTTGAAGCCATAAAAGGCTTTGGTAGACACATTCCATCTCCCTCAATCTTCCGCATATTTCACAGAGATGTATCTTCCGGAATCTTTCCGAAAAAGTAGGGTGGCAGGTTCGGAGTCGTTCCAAGGTTCTGGCCTTTGTCCTGAGCCATAAATTCGCATTTTCTCGTGTATTATCAGGGCTGCAACAAGCTACAATATCGGAAAGATACAATTCGTATTTTTCCTCAGTTTTTTGTCAAAATACACTTGTGATTTGAGGCCTCGCATGATTGAATTAAGGGGCGCTAGGCTCTTTGAAAACTCGCAGCCGGAAAAAAGATTCAAAAAATCTTTTCTATTTTGTCCATACAATTTCTTCTCCAAAAACCCCATTTAAATTCTTCAGTCAACTAACCCCATATACCACCACTTTTTCTAGCAAACCCTAACCACGGGTTTGTTTTGTGTTGAGGGTTTTCTTGCCTAGCCGAAAGGCTATGGTATCTGTCCAGGATTGCAGGAAGGCACTTGGTTCTCGTGGGGAACAAATGTCTGACAAAGAAATAGAAATGGTAAACGAACGCATGAGCCGCTTGGCTAGCGTCCTTTTTGATAACTGGAATAAACGAGCAAAAACAGCGACCGATGCCGTCCGGCAGGACGCCCCTCCTCGCGGTACAATATGAGTATGGGCAATCCTAAAGTCTACGCGGTGATAGATTGCCGGGTCAGCGACCCGCAGCAGTTGAAGGGCGGCAGCCTCGAAAACCAAGAGATGGCAGGACGTTTTCTTGCTGAGCGACAAGGTTGGATAGTTGATAAAGTCTTTCGTAAACCACACTCGGCCACTACAACCGAGAGAGATGACATCGAGGAAATCATTGCGTACGCCAAGAGTAGGAAGAAAGCAGGGGTTGTAATAAGTAAATATATTTTCAAAAGCATAGACCGGTTTACCCGTATGGGCGCGCCGGAGTATTGGCCGCTCAAAGATAAGTTGGAGAGAGAAGGAATCGTGCTTGCTGATACGACGGGCATCATTCAACCGAAAAGAAATTCACTTGAACACCTGGGAGGTAATCACGAATACTGGTGGAGCATGTCTTCGCCTAGTGAGACTGCGGAAATGCTGGCAGCTCACCAGGGCAGACAGGAAGTAAGAGACATTCTGACGCGGCTTGTAGGAGCAGAAATGAAATTGGTACAGGAAGGCTATGCGGTACGCAGAGCACCCGATGGACTGAAGAATAGCTCAGTTCTCGTTGACGGGAAAAAGAAAATTATTAGAGAGCCGAGCGACCGAGCGCATTTTTTGCAAAAGGCATTTGAAATGAGGGCAAACGGTGGGGATGACGCAAAAATCGTGGGGCTCCTGAATGCAATGGGATACAAAACGCCGCTTTATCACCGATGGGACAGGAGTGATAAAGAACGTCCTAAGCTTATTGGTAAATCAGGTGGCAACCCGCTGACTATAAAGCAATTGCAACGAATGATTCAACAGACCGAATATGTAGCGGTCATATACGAGAAATGGACGCGGCATCGTCCTGTGAAGGCTCATTGGGATGGCATAGTTTCGGTTGATGTCTTCAACCGAGCTAATCGCGGGAAAATCTACATTGACCCCGATTCATTTGCCAAAGCAAAGGCGGGTGATGCTGTTGAAGTACGGCATAACTACTCACCATGGGGCAAGGTAAAGCGTATCAAAGACAATCCTGAATATCCGTGGAAGTGTATTCTTTGCCACCATTGTAAATCTGAAGTACTTGCCAGTGCTTCTGTAGGTAAATCGGGTAAGAAATTTCCTGCCTACCATTGCGGAGGCTCAAAGTCTGGCAAAAGAGCGCATGAATACTTCCGCATCGCGCAGGACGAATTTGAGAAAAACGTTCGCGCCTATTTGGATAGTTTGAAATTTGATGAGGGCTTCTTGGCTCTCCTCGAACTCCATTTGCTTGATGAATATCGCAACCGTGAAAAAGAGATTCTCGTCGCAGCTTCATCCATCGGCCACAATGTCGCCGACCTGAAAACAAAGCTTGCAAACAAACTTGATGCCTTTGGTCATGCGAAGACTCAGACCGTGCGCGATATGCTGGAAGCTGAGATTGAGCAAATCGAAAAGGATATAACAAAAGCTGAGGGCGAGCGTGGACGCATCGAGATTACGGAGAAGAGTATTCGCAGCTTCCGACATTACGCCGCTCACGTAATGGAACACCCCTCAGAAATCCTTACGGAGGCTGATAATTTGTTTAGCCGCCGGTTGCTCCTGACCCTGTTTTTTGAGGAGATTCCGACCTACGACCAAATACTTAATGGAACACCAAAACTAACAAGCCTTTTCAAGCTTTCTGAGGAATTCAGTGCAAATAAATCCCAACTTGTGACCCTACGGGGAATCGAACCCCGATTTACGCCGTGAAAGGGCGCTGTCCTAACCGTTAGACGATAGGGCCAATACGCAACACAGTAGCACGAAAATTGCTGCCATTCAATTTTTTGTCACACCTAGTCGCGCTATGAACGTTTCGACGTTCCACTTTATGGATCGCCTTGGTATACTATTTCTTTGTATCAGTAATTTTTGTGAGCAGACATGTCATCAGCAGTACCATCGAGTGATATCTATTCGGAATTGAATGAGAATAATAAGCATCGGGTGAAAGCAGGGAAGTCGTATGCAGGTCTTGGCCTCTTCGCGAAAGACACGTTCAAGAAAGGCGAGAAGATCCTTGAATACGTCGGCAAGCGCCTGAACAACAAAGAGGTCGAAGTGATCACGCAGAATAAATATCTCTTTGAGATAAACAGCAGGGTAACGGTCGACGGCAGCACCCGCCTCAACACGGCGCGGTATGCGAATCATTCCTGCAAGCCGAACGCTGAAGCAGACGTGATCCGCGGCCACGCCTACCTGATCGCCAAAAAGGCCATCAAGCCGGGCGATGAAATAACATGGGATTATGGCAAAGATTACTTTGACGAACATATCACCAAAGACAAGTGTTTGTGTACACCATGCAAAACAAAGAGGTAAACGGTTACCCCATGTCTTCTTTGAGCGCTCAGCACCGGTAGTCGCTCAAAATCTGATCGGCAAGTTTCTCGTGCGCCGCATAAAAGGAAAGACCGCTGCATGCATGATCACCGAGGTCGAGGCGTACGATGGTTTTAGCGACAAAGCATCGCACGCGAGCCGCGGCGAGACGCCGCGCAACGCGCCCATGTTCGGGGACGCCGGCGTGATGTATGTCTACTTCACCTACGGCATGCACTGGATGCTCAACATCGTGTGCGGAAGACGCGGCTATCCATCAGCCGTGCTCATTCGCGGCGTAGAGGGAATAACTGGACCGGCACGACTCACCAAAGCACTTTCAATCGACCGCGCACAAAATACTCTGAAGCTCGGCATCGCCTCAGGCGTATGGATCGAGGATCGCGGCGTTCATATTCCGCGCACCCACATCCAAAGAACGCCCCGTATCGGCGTGGCATATGCGGGGGAGACGTGGGCGAGTAAACCATGGCGGTTCGTGTTGGATCGGAAGTTCTACCAGCCTTATGCTAAAGAAAAAGCGCGGTGATGGTATTTCCATCTCCGCGCCCACTTCAGTAGATCAACCGCAACTGGCAACCATCCGCAGGGATCGAACGCGTGGTCGCTGGAGCGTCTGAGACGCCGCACTGCTGCCGTGCATTCTTGCGACGAACAAAGATACCTCCCGCGAGCTGCTTGTAGGCACTGCGGCGCTCCCTGATATGCACACCGAGATCGTTGAGTACCCTTTCCATGATCTGCTCGAAAAGGCTTTGGCACCCAGATCTCTTCTCTTTCGCCCTTTTTGCTTGTGCATACTCATCCGAGAGACGGTGCACGAATGTGCGCGCTATTTCGGGACTCAACGGCTCGAACTTCTTGCCGCCGAGCGCGCAGAGCTTGCGACGTTCGTCATCGACCTTCTTAAGTTCAAGGTCGATCTCATACGCCGAGATCGACATCTCGCACCTCCTTTTCTAGAACTGCTGCTTGTTGGCGGCGCGAGGCGTTTGCTTGCCCTGCTGGAAGCGTGCGTAGCCGTCCTGGCCGCCCCGTGTCTTCGGAGGCTGCGGTGCCAACCGGATCTTTTCATCCGGCGACAATTCGAAGATCGTGCGTGCGACTCTCCGTGCCGCGTCGAACAGTGCGTCATGTACCTTAACGTTGGAAAACGATGTCACGTGGATCTCGTTTCTCGCGTTCTTGGTGAATCCCAGCAGCTTGCCCTCAACGGTTATGGTGACGTGGTGAAGATCCTCGATCGAAAAATCCACACCGAACTGATACGTGCGACTGCCGAGTGTGACATTACACACGCCGTCTGGCATGCCTTCAAGGTCGATGATCGCGCCCGGCTGAACGGGACGTTCTCCTGTTCCGTGCCTCATTGAAGCCTCCTGCGAAGTAGATGGGTTAGAAGGTTGGTTGTTTGGTACTGCCTGACGCCATTTTTCCATATGTTTTAAGTTCTGTCAACAGACGAGGCATGCTCGCGATTCCAAACGGGCTTTATAGGATGCTCTCTACAACTTCTTTCACCAATGCACCATCTGCCTTTCCTTTGAGCTCCTTCATGAGCATACCAACCACCTGACCGGCCTTAGACTTATCCGCAACACCCATCTCGGCGATCTTAGCGCGTGCAATAGTTTCTATCTCTTCGCGCGGCATCTGAGCAGGGAGGAGCGCCTCAAGTATCGCAAGCTCGGCGCTTTCTTTCTCAACAAGATCGGCGCGGCCGCCCTTTTCAAATTGTTCGATCGAATCTTTGCGCTGCTTGATACCGCGGCGAATAAGCGCGGTGATGCCTTCTTCCTCCATCTCTTCCGTCGGCTTACGCCCGGTAGCAACTAATTCATTGGTAACAGCGGCAAGCAGACCGCGCATAGTGAGAAGCCGACGCTCGTCGCGAGCTTTCATCGCGTCCTTGACGGCTTCCTTGAGTTCAAGGTGTGTCATCATGCTATAATACCATCGAATCAAGAGAGGCAGAATCTCGGATCAAGAATATGGAATGGCTCATCATTGTACTCCTTGCCGCAAACCTCGTCGCCGTCTTTTTTCTATGGCGGCACCTGCGCGCACCTAAGGAGAGCGGGAGCGCACAAGGGCTCATGTTCCTGCAGAACCAGCTCCAGGACATGGTGCGGCAAACGAACGATCTCGCACTGTTGGTCGATCGCAAGATGGGTGAGGGAACCGAAAAGATGTTCGAATCGATGAAGACGCAGTTCGGCGAGAGCCAGCGCCTCGCCAGCGACATCCGCGACCTCGTGGCGCGCCAGCTCACCGAGGTGGCGCGCGAGCAGACCAAGACCAACGAAGCGACCAGCAAGTTCGTCGCGATCGCCGAACAGCTGGCCAATCTCGAAAAGGTCCTCACGCATCAGAAGCAGCGCGGCAACTGGGGCGAGGCGTCGCTCGAGATCGTGCTCGGCGGATTCTTGCCGCCCACGGCATACCAAATGCAATATCAATTTCCCAACGGCGAAGTGGTCGACGCGGCGATCTTCACCAAAGACGGCATCATTCCGGTCGACGCAAAGTTCTCACTCGACAATTATACCAGGCTCGTGAATGCGGTCGGCGAAGAACAGCGCGAAGCTCTCGAAAAGGAATTCAAGAGCGACCTCAAGCTACGCATAGACGAGACCGCGAAGTACGTGCGTGAAAAAGATGGCACGCTACCGATCGCATTCATGTACATTCCCGCTGAGGCGATCTATTACGACCTACTGGTCGGCGAAGTGAATCCGGGCAAGGTTAATGCACGCAACCTCATCGACTACGCCTACCGCGACAAACGCGTCATCATCGCATCGCCGACCACGTTCATGGCGTATCTTTCGATGGTCGCCAACGGTATGAAGGCGTTCAAGGTCGAGGAAAATTTCAAGAAGATCCAACAGAACATTGAGGCGCTCGGCCGCCACCTCAAGTCGTACGAGGATTATTACAAGAAGCTCGGTGCCTCGCTCTCGACGACCGTTAATCATTTCAACGCGGGCTACAAAGAGCTCGGCAAGGTGGACAAGGATATTCTCAAGATCACCGATCAGGCGGTCGGCTTCGAGATCGACACGATCGACAAGCCGCTGCTTGAAGGGAAAGAATAGGCGTGGTATTGTGCCCGAGGACTCTGCTGTTGGTGCAGATCACAGGAGGGCTGCTGCGAAGTGCCGCTGGACTGTGAGGTATAGGGTGCCGTGAAGGATCGGTGCTTGCCGACTGCACGCTAGGAGACAAACCTGGCCAGAGTTCATGCTTCAGGGAGGCGTATCGCAGACGCCTCCTTTTTCTTTTGAAAAAGTGGGTTTTGGTTTTGGTTTTGGTTTTGGTTTGACCACGAGAGTGAGGGTTTGAGGCGAAAAGACTCTCGGAGCACGACGGTGCGAGAGTGAGCCGATTTTTCAGCAGAAAAATACGGCGATCTTTTCGCAGCAAACCCGATACGGAAAACTTGCACATAAAGTCTTTTTCGGATATAGTACTGAGCATTATGACAGCCAAGAAAGAGGAATTCGCTATCATCGAAACGGGAGGAAAACAATACCTTGTCAAGGAAGGGGATGTTGTTCGCGTCGAAAAGATCAAGCTTCCGGTCGTCGATGGTAAGCGCGCAGCACACAAGGAGGGCGACACGGTCGTCTTCGACAAGGTGCTCGTCGTCGACAACGGCAAGGACACCACGATCGGTGAACCATATATCAAGGGCGCACAGGTCTCGGCTGAAATTCTCAAGATCGCTCGCGCCAAGAAGGTCGAGGTCGTAAAGTACAAAGCCAAGAGCAACTACTTCAAGCGCCGCGGTCATCGTCAGCCATACTTCGAAGTGAAGGTTGCTTCGATCAAGTAAGAGACGGGGCTTTTAGGAAACCAAAAACCCGCGTCGGCTTTGCCGACGCGGGTTTTTGGTTGCGTTATCCTACAAGCTAAAACCTAAAAGCTTGCGTCTACTTCCTTCCTTGTAGTGCCTGCGCGATCGTCTCCGGATCGGCGTACTCAAGCTCGCTTCCTGTTGAGAGACCACGCCCGAGTGTTGAGACCACTACAGAGTGCGCCTCAATGCGCGGCCGCAGCTCTTCAGAGAGGAGGAGTCGCGTGTGATCGCCTTCAGTTGTCGCGGAAAGCCCAAGGATGATCTCTTTGAGAGTCCCTGCGGCGATATCGCTCTCGACGCGCGAAAAGAGCTCGCGCATGCGGATATATTTCTCAGGATGTTCCTCCGCAAGCGGCGCAGTGCCGCCAAGCACGAAATATAAGCCGCGATAGCCGCCACGCTCCACATTATCGATGTCGGCTTCCTTTTCGACCACCATGAGCACACTCGCATCACGTCTCAAGTCGCCACATACTGTGCACACACCGCCACGGCCTTGATCTTTAAGGAACCAGCGATAGCAGCGAGAGCAGTTCGCCGTCGCGGAGCCTAGCGCGCGAATACTATCGGCGATGTCATTGCGCGCCGCATTATTCTGCGACAGCAAAAAGCTCACGAACCGGCGCGCCTGCCGCGGTCCGATACCGGGAAAGCGTTCAAAAGCTATGATGAGTCGTTCAATGGGGTCCATGATCCTGAATTAGAATTCCGTAAATGAACCGCCGCCTTCACCGCCGCCAAAACCTCCGAATTTATTCTTTTCGACATTCATGAAGGTCGTGCGCTTCTCATCGTAATAAAGATCGATCTTGCCGACCGGGCCGTTGCGGTGCTTCTCGATCATGATCTCGGCGATATTGGTGTGCTCGGCTTCGCGATTCATCTTATCTTCGCGATGAATGAACATCACCACGTCGGCGTCCTGTTCGATCGAGCCGGAGTCGCGCAAGTCGGAGAGACGAGGCTTGCCGCCGCGCTGTTCGACCGCACGCGAAAGCTGCGAGAGCGCGATGACCGGCACATCCAGCTCGCGCGCGAGGATCTTCAGCGAGCGCGAGATCTCAGTGACCTGCTGCACCATCGAATCATTCGCGCGCGCGTTCGTCGGCACCATGAGCTGCAGGTAGTCGACGATGATGAGACCGAGTCCGTGCTCGCGCTTGAGGCGGCGCGCCACCGCGCGCATCTTCAGCACATTGCTGCCCGGCTGATCATCGATGAAGATCGGCGCCTGAGAGAGCCGGTCGTAGGCATCGCGGATGCGTTCGAAGTCATCGGCATCACGGATGTTGCCAGTGCGCAGATTCCATGCGTTCACGCGCGCCTCAGCCGCGACCATACGATCGACAAGCTGCTGCGCCGCCATTTCAAGCGAGAAGATACCGACCACCGTGCCATGCTTCACCGCGCTTTGGCGCGCGATATCCAGCGCGAGCGCGGTCTTACCCATGGACGGGCGCGCAGCGAGAATGATGAGGTCCGACTTCTGGAGTCCCGCGAGAAGATTGTCGAGGTCGGTGAAGCCGGTCGGTACGCCGCGCATTTCATCTTTATGCTCATTCAAATGCTCCAAACGCGCCCACGCTTCGGCAAGCGATTCGCGCAGCGAGACGAATTTAGAAAGGGAAGAGTTATGCGCGACTTCGTAGATCCTTTTCTCTGCCTTGTCGAGCGAACCATCGAGTTCGCCCGCTTCGTCGAAGCCGAGTTCCGCGACATACTCGCCGGCATCGATGAGCGAACGCAGAACGAATTTTTTCTGCACGAGACCGGCGTAATGTTTGGCACTGCCGGCGGCCGACACGTCGGTCGCAAGCTCGGCGAGATACGACACGCCACCGATCGAGTCGAGCTGTCCTGCATCGGAAAGTTTCGCACGCATCGATTCGATATCGATCGGCTCGTTCTTGCCCCACAGCGAAAGCATCGTGCGATAGATGATACGATGCTTTTCGCTATAGAACGCATCCGGTGCAAGCAGGTCGACGATATCGTGGAGCGCATCGGCACGGATCATGAGCGCACCGAGGAGCGCGCGTTCTGATTCGACGGAATTGGGCGGAACGCGTAGAGACTGGACGGAGGTCTTCGACATAACAGGTACAGCTTACCGCACTAAGAGAGACCCAAGCAACGTGCCAAACGGTTGGTTTTGCTCCTTCGTGTGGAAGAATAGGTGGATAACCGAGGACGCCTGCCCCTACCACCACCACAAGCGGATCGGAGGGGTATTGCTCAAAACATGATCGTATGGTTTAATAATGCGCAGAAAGTTCCACATGAACTCCAGCGGCCGCATAGGCGGCTTATCGAACAACCAGCGAAAGAGAAGGAGAGGGTCATGGACATGATCATGAAAGCTGAAGAAATGGGGCGGATACGCATTCTGCTTGCGCAACATTTCATCAACTGCTACGGCAGGGACGATGTGAGCGCTGTAAAGAATGCGCTGGCGCTATTCACCGGCGATGTCATTCTCTACACCACGCTCTCCCAGGAATGGCAGAGGGGGAGCGAACTGGCGCAGAAGCTCCTCAAAGACAAGATCGAAGATATGGCGTGGGTCATCGGCGTGCCGTTCGACGAGCTTGTTCGGTTCGGCGAAGCTTTAGCGTCCGCACTGTGTATGCTTCCCTTACGCGCAGGATGCGATCTGTATTCGCTTGATCCGTCTTCCGCAACCAAGCATTAGGGAGGAGACATGTACATCGTGATAAACGAAACAATAAAGCGGGAAGATAAGCGGGACTGCCTCGAACGCATACTCGAATCGCTGAGGAGCGTTAGCGGCATTCCGGACAACACTCGAATAAATTTCCGCCCCTCGACCGTCGTCGATCTTCAGGGCAACAAGGTTGCATGTGCCGACGTGATTCCCGATGAAGGAGATTTCAACCCCGGCACGGGTGAACTCATCATCAACGATATCATGCGTACACTGGAACACGGGTACCATCTGGAGACACGCCGACACCCGGACACCACGTCTTTTGGATCCGATTGAAGGACCGAGGCTCAGCAAACAATAGCCATCAAGCGCAGCGCGCTTGATGGCTATTTCTTTTTTTAAAACTTCTACTGCTGCCCGCTTAGTTTGCTGAGCTGCGCGCCGTTGCCGGTATCTTTGATCTCATAGCCTCGTTCTGCGATCTTCGCGCGCAGATCATCCGCTTTCGCAAAATCTCTGGCTTCGCGCGCCGCCGTGCGCGCCTCCAGGAGCGCTGCCACTTCCTCCGGCACCGCCTCCTCCTTCTCTTCTACCACTGCAAGCATAGACGGCACGGCGGCGCGCGAATCAGCCGCGGCGAGTCCGAGACCAAGAAGCGCGTCCACTTCAAGCAACGACGCGCGCTTGGCAGCAGGAGAAACATTCATGTCCTTCACGAGCTCCCAGGTGCGCGCGATGACCTTTGGCGTATCGAGGTCGTGCGCAATCGCGTCGAGTATGTCTTTCATGAACGCCGTGTCGGGTGAAGCGGGAGCACCATCGCGCGGCAGTTCTTCCAAGAAAAAACGTTTGAGCTTAGCGAGCGCTGCCGCCGCACCGGAAAGTGCATCCCAGGTGAAGTTAGCGGAGGAGCGATAGTGCGCAGTGAGGAACCAGTAGCGCAGCGCAAGCGGCGAGAAGCCGCGGTCCGTCACGTTGTAGAGATACACGGTGTTGCCGATCGACTTCGAGATCTTTTTTCCTTCGACCATGATGTGATCGTTGTGCATCCAATACTTCACGAAGCGTTTGCCGCTCGCCGCCTCCGCCTGCGCGATCTCATTATTGTGATGGACCGGAATATGTTCGATGCCGCCCGTATGAATGTCGATCTGCTTACCGAGCAGCTTGAAGATCATCGCGGTGCATTCTATATGCCAGCCGGGGAACCCTTTGCCCCACGGGCTGTCCCAGCCGAGATGTGCGTCGCGCTTCCATAGCGTGAAGTCGAACGGTCCGCGCTTTTCTGAATGTCCTTTTATGCGCGCGCCTTCTTTGAGGCCCGAGAGTTTAACGCCGCCTAGTTTGCCGTAGGAAGGGAAGCGTGCCACCTCGAAGTACACGCCGTTCTTTGTTTTGTAGGCGTACCCTTTTTCGACGAGCGCTCGAATGAGCGCGATCTGCTCGGGAATGTAGGCGCTCGCGCGCGGGAACGTGATCTTCTCCGTATCGACGCCAAGCAAACGAATGTCGTCCAGGTACAGCTGCGCATATTTCTCGGCAAGCGTGTGCATATTCTCAAGCGTGAGCTCCATGCCTTCGCGTTTGAGCCCCGCGGTCATTTTATCTTCGCCATCGTCGGCGTCGGCGACCAAGTGCCCGAAGTCGGTGATATTGATGACCTGCTTCACGTCATAGCCGAAGCGGTCGAGTGCGCGCCTGATCGTGTTGGCGAACACCGCAGCGCGCATGTTGCCGATGTGCTGCGGGCCGTAGACGGTCGGACCGCAGTTGTACATCTTCACCACCTTGCGCGAGAGGGGAATGAACTCCTCAAGATCGCCGGAGAGCGTATTGCGAAAATAGAGCGGCGGCAAAGACGAGCGCTTCGGACGCTTGGAAAACACAGAAAGAAACCGTGTCAACATATCGGTCATTATATCATGAGCGACCTCTCGCTTAAGTTTTTAAGTCTTTTGATCTATAATGCAGAGCATGGAACCAGAATTCACTCCGAGCGCATTATCCAACACTACCAAACGTGCGGCTGGCGCTTTTATCTTCATCGTCGCGGTCTTCATTGCCGGGCTGTATGTCGGCATTCATCAGGTATCGACGCTTGCACAAACGCAAGTGATAAGCGCCGATCCATCCGCATCAAGTACGCCGGGCACGACCTCGGTCACACTCGATCTCTCCGGAGGCAGCGAGCCGAGCAATGTGGACCTCACCACGCTTTGGCGCACCTGGAATCTTCTGAACAGCAATTTCGTCGAGACGCACGCGAGCGGTACGATCCCGACCGACCAGCAGAAGGTCTACGGCATGCTTCAAGGTCTTGTCGACAGCTACGGTGATCCGTACACGACCTTCTTCCCGCCGCAAGACGCGAAGATGTTCGATGAGAACGTCAGCGGTTCGTTCGGCGGCGTCGGCATGGATGTCGGTGTGCAAGACAATGCAGTGACAGTGATCGCTCCGCTTAAGGGGAGTCCTGCAGAAGCGGCCGGCGTTCGCGCTGGCGACAAGATCCTCGCGATCGATGGCACGAGCACTGCCGATATGACCGCCGATCAAGCGGTAGCGCTTATTCGCGGAGAGAAGGGCACGACCGTTAAACTCACGCTCACGCGCGCCGGCACGAGCCAACCGTTCACAATAGCGATCGTGCGCGACACCATCGCGATCCCGACGATCAACTACGTCAATCACGCCGACACCAAGATCTTCGAGATCGACCTGTACAATTTCTCCGCAACCTCGGCCGATCAATTCCGAGAGGCTCTTCGCGCATTCTTCGAGTCCGGAGACACGCGCTTGATGCTCGACCTGCGCGGCAACCCAGGCGGCTACCTCGACGCGGCGGTCGATATGGCGAGCTACTTCTTGCCTGCAGGCGACACGGTCGTGACCGAAGATTTCCGCGGCACGCAGAGCAACAACACGCACCGCAGCTTCGGCTACAACGTCTTTGCCAATAAGAAACTATCGATGGCGATCCTGATCGACCAGGGGACCGCGTCGGCGGCAGAGATCCTTTCGGGTGCACTACAGCAGCACGGCATCGCCAAACTCGTGGGCACGCGCTCATTTGGCAAAGGTTCGGTGCAGGAGGTTTTCGACCTCGGCGACGGCGCGCAGGTGAAGATCACAGTGGCGCGCTGGCTGACGCCTAACGGCACGTCGATCTCCGATGGCGGCCTCACGCCCGACATCAATGCAACGACGACCGCTGACGATATCGCTGCCGGACGCGATCCGCAGAAAGACGCCGCCGTGCAGTACTTAGTGAACAACTAAACGGAACAATCGCACTACTATGAAAGTCATTCTTTTGAAAGATGTTAAAGGAGTCGGTCGCATCCACGACGTGAAGGATGTTGCCGACGGCTACGCGATCAACAATTTGCTGCCGCGCAAACTTGTCGAGCTCGCAACGCCCGAGAAGATCGAGCGGTTGAAAGCAACGGCGGCGCAACACGAGCAGGAGATCGCGGCGCAGGAAAAAACGCTCGCTGCGCATATCAAAGAACTCAACGGTGCGCGCTTCGATATATCGGCGCGCGCCACGGAGAAGGGCGGGCTCTTCAAAGCGATAGGAGCACCGGAGATCATCCGCGCGATCAAAGCAGAGAAGAAACTCGATATCCCTGAATCGGCGGTAAAACTCGAGCATCCGCTGAAAACCACTGGCGAGCATTCAGTCGAGTTCCGCGCACATGGCGCAACGAGCACGATCATTGTAGCGATCGCTCCTCAGAACTAGCTTCAACTATTCCTAAAAAAGGCCGGCTTACGCCGGCCTTTTTCGTTTTGTCTTTTGTTTTACTTCGTGACGACGTCGACGACCGACTTAACGGTCTTCGTTCCGTCGAAACGCGTCTTGCGCGCCGTGCGGAAATTCACGATGCCATCCTTGAGTGCAAAGAGGGTGTGATCCTTGCCGACGCCAACATTGGTGCCCGCCATCATGCGCGTGCCGCGCTGGCGGACCAAGATGCTGCCGATCTTCGCGATCTGGCCAGCAAAAAGCTTCACACCAAGATACTGTGCATTGGAATCAGTGAGGTTTTTCGCGGTACCTCCAGCCTTTTTATGTGCCATAATTGATTAAGTTATAGGGAATAGGTCGTAGGGTGTAGTAAAACCCGAGGACACGGACAAAGCCATGAACTCCAACATCATACCTGATAAGTACTTGTCGCGCAAGAGACTCCTTGAGCTTTTCGACAGGGCCGCTTTGCCGGCCATCGTGGTATTGGTCGCCCTCGGCGCTTTCGGTTTGGGACGGCTTTCGGCGCTCGAAGAGGGGAGAAAGCCGGTGGTCATTCATCCGGCAGGGAATATGCAGGAGATCCTCCGGCCGACCGAAGCGTCGAATGACTTTCTGCAGGCACCGACCTCGTCGGCGCCCAGCGCAAGCACGTCTCAACCGCCCACCGGCGGATTCGTCGCCTCGAAGAACGGCGCCAAGTACTACACGCCAACCTGCAGCGGCGCGAGCCGGATAACAGACGCCAACAAAGTGTGGTTCGCAACCGCCGCCACGGCAGAAGCGGCCGGCTACACGCGCGCAACAAATTGCAAATAGCCAACTTGGAGGTTCGGCCTCCAAGTTGGTGGTCTTCTGGAATTGTGTTTTACTAAAACCTACAACCTACCAGCTAATACCTAACTGTATGATCATCATCGATGTCGAAGCGTCCGGAGTCGAATACAACCTGCACTCGATCGTGAGCGTCGGCGCGCTTGACCTTGATCATCCCGAGCGCCGCTTTTATGAAGAGTGCCGCGTGTGGGACGGCGCGCATATCGACGACCAGGCGCTTGAGGTCAACGGCTTCACGCGAGAAGAGATCATCGATCCCACCAAAGAGAGCGAGAGCGATCTCGTGCATCATTTCATCGACTGGGCCATGCCGGCCAATGACCGAACACTTGCCGGACAGAATGTTTCGTTCGACCGAGACTTCATCAAAGCAGCCGCACAACGTGCCGGGCACACGGAGTTTCCGTTCGCATACCGCACGATCGACTCGCACACGCTCTGCTGGATGCATATCGTGAAGCGCGGACTCGTGCCACCGGTCGATCCGGAAAAACATCGCTCTGCGCTCAACCTCGACGCCGTGCTCAACTACTGTGGCATACCAGCAGAACCGGAACCGCACAACGCGCTCACCGGCGCGCTCTGCCACGCCGAGGTCATCTCGCGCCTTCTCTATGACAAAAAACTCCTTCCTGAATTCGAACAATTCGACATCCCGTGGCTGAAGTAAGCATGCTTGCAGTGCGGCTGATCTTATGAGACCGTGCTCAACGGAGTAGTTTTCCTCAACCCGTAACACGATTTGGAGGACATGGCCGTGCCAACCGATAGCATCAGCAAAGAGTATTACATCCAGCGTTTCAAGGAAATGGGTGCGCTCTGGAAGCACTCCGGCGACCCGCGGCAACCGCACGCGGAACTCACTGGCGGTAAACATTCCGACGGTTTCTTCAACGGCGGCATCGTCATGGAAAACCCTGCCCTGCTGCGAGAAATGTGTCTAAGCATGCCCATTCCTCACGGACGGATCATCGGCGAGGCCGACCGCGTCGTCGACCAGGGTAGGGGAAGATGGTGTTTCCTTTTATCGGATCAGTTTTGAGGGTCTTGGTCGGGCTGCCGGGAATCGGTCACTGATAATTTTCTCGCCGTCGCTCGAAAATTTCAGCGACCCCGCCTCACGGCTTCATCCTACTGGCCGAAGCATGTTCCGGCTTTCGATTCCGGACACAGACAAAGCAGTTTGTCTGTTCAGCCCGACCATACGGAAAATCCGCCAGTTGATAGGGCGGATTTTCCGTATGGTCGGGCTGCCGGGAATCGAACCCGGTCTACATCCACCCCATGGACGCGTACTACCGGTATACTACAGCCCGAGAACCCATTCACGATACCACATTTCTCGTATCTTGTCCGAACCACCTAAAAACCCTTATTTTACAACAGAGGTCTGGTTTACAAGACTTGTCAAGCGTGTCGCATTGACGCCTTGCATTAAAAACGGCATCATATTGCTACCTCCGCGGTGTCGCGGGGGCGTTTTTGTTTCGGCCTCGAGACCCGATATCTACCCCTAGCCATAAAACGTAGTAGAAGTTTATATGCCAGTAACTATAGGTCTTGCTATGCTCATGTCCGTCGCCTTTGGCGGCGCAACTCCGACTGCAGCAGCGGACTCTTCATCGGTCCCGTTATCCACGCCCGCACCTCAGACGGTAGAGCAGCGCGTCCGTCTGTACTTCGCGGGCATCCCGATCATGGCGGACATCGCACGCTGTGAATCAAGGTTTCGACAATACGATGCTGACGGCAATGTGTTGCGCGGACAGGTCCACAGCGATGTCGGTGTGATGCAGATCAATGAGTACTATCACGGCAAAGAGGCACGGGCGCTCGGCTACGATCTCTACACGCTCGATGGCAACATGGCGTTCGCACGATACCTGTACGAGCGCGAAGGTACCACGCCGTGGCTTTCATCGAGCTACTGCTGGGGCGAGTCTGCGAATACGGCTCCCACAGTAGCGACAGCACAGCAGTAAAAACAAGATACGAAATACAAAGCACAACAAAAACAGGCTCAACGTACGTTGAGCCTGTTTTTGACATCTTTCTTTCTGATACCTGATCTTATTCTCAAATTCTCAAGAATTTGAGAATAGACCGCGGCAAACTCTCTTGTACTTTTACTTTGTATTTTACTTTTCTATCGCAGCGATATACAGCAGCGCGCCAACAAGCGCAAGGTTCTGCAAGAAGAGCGGCAGCTGCTGCGGATCGCCAAAGGCGTTGTGCAAGATCGGCGTCATGATCAAGAGGAACGCTGCGAGAACCAAGCTCGCGACACGCACGCGCACACCGACGACAAGCGCCACACCGGCGCACACCTGGATCGCTACGACCAGGATCGCAAGAGCGATAGGATAGGGGAGTTGGAGCGCTCCAAAGACCGCCGCGGTCTCCGGGAAGTTCATCGCATTGAGGATCCCCGTCCACAAGAAGAATCCCCCGACGAGGACTCGCCCGAGAAGTGCGGTCATATCTTCAAACCATAGAGGCATACTCACATCATAACTGACGGCGAGAAAAACTCACAGCACTGGAAGCGGAGAACGAGAGGTCTGCATAGAAGCTCGGCTGTTCAGAGTGATTGGTCGTCATACAGTGATTTTGTATATATACGTCGCACAATATACCTTTTGCGACTCTTGCATTAGAAGAAAGGGGTTCTGCGATCCTTTTGGTCTACTCGGGTCTAAAAGAAGGTTGCTGAAAAAACACTCACGCATCCTCGCCCTGCTGTTGGTTGAATGTGTCTATTATTTACCTATTTACTCCCTCTGGCCGGCTCAGTTGCGGATTCGGCTCAAGATTCAAATGCGACCACTTCCCCGATTTTTTCAAAAATTCGAAGAATTGTTTCTTTACGCTTTATTAAGAAGTTCGATAAGAGGCTCAAACATGTAGACTTTTGTACGTCTATCTATACTCACACCCCTTACGATAAGTCTCTTGTCTTCGAGAAGCTTAATGAGACCCGCTACTGGCGGATAGGTTGCTTTGAGTTCCTCCATAACTGAGCTCGGATAAAAAACGGGGTGCTCAAATATGTAGGCCAAAAATTTGTGCAGATAAGGAGATTTAGAAGTGCAAACCTCTTTCTCCACTTGATCATAAAGTTGGTTGATTTTTGTAATCAACGCGAGCGTTTCTTTCGATTGTGCGGCAACTGAACTGAAAAAGAATTTTAGCCATTTTTCGTACTTAAGCGTAGTATCTACCTCATGTAGAGCTTCTCGATATCCATCCCTGTGCGCATCGAAATATCCGCTCATATAGAGCATCGGTTGTGAGAGCCTCTTTTCTTCATAGAGGATTAGAGGAATTAACCATCTTCCTACGCGACCATTACCGTCTTCAAAGGGACGGACCGCTTCAAATTGGTAATGTACCAAGGCCGCCTTCGTAAGAGGGTCGTCAGCTCCATGTTCAATATATTCAAAAATATTGTCCATGTACGAATCCACGGTAAGAAAATGAGGGGGAACATATATGGCTTTTTCGATAGGGTCATTTTGTCTAGCTCCAATCCACACATCATCTTTGCGAAAGTCGCCCAAAACCCCCTTGTGACGGACGTCAGTGAGAAGAGTCTTGTGGATACCTTTAATGTGGCTCTTATTTATTTTCTTGCCGGACTGAACATGCACAATAGCCTGACGTATTGCTCGTCGGTAATTGAAAACCTCTGCGGTCCCCGAATAGTGAGTTTTTTGTCCAGCTTCGTATTTATAAACATCTAAAACTGTACTGATGGTCCCTTCAATCTTTGAGCTCATGACGGCTTCCTTGGTTATAAGGGGGGAAATTAAAAGTTCTGAATTAAAAAATCTCTTTCCGAAACCGTCTCCCCCAGAACCTTGAAGTTGACCCAAATTGTATTCGGCTTCAGACTTTTCTTTCGTAAAAATATTGGCATCAAGTTGAGTGCCTTCCTTGGGAAGTAAATTAGGTTGGCTATACATAACTTCTTTTTTCATATATAGGGTATATATGCATATTAATGAACTACCTCGCAGCAAGCTGACGAGGTATCAAAACAACACCAGCTGGTCGGTGTGGAGTGTGGCGTATTCCTTTTCCCTGCCTTGTGATTTAACGTATGCAAGCACGGCTTGTTCAGAGTTA
>JAKBZO010000025.1 GCA_021839985.1 bacterium | reverse complement strand
CCCCCCACCAACGAGCAAAAAGAAACTGCGGGACGGAAGAAGAAGGCCGAGGCACAGACTCGGGACTTGGGTGGACGGACACGGTACTCCGTGGCCGTCCTTCACGGAGCAACACACGGGGTGTTGCGGAGTGAAGTAGGGGTCGAGGTTTTTTGCGAGGAGGTAGAGAAAAGGGAGCGGATATGCGGGCGTTTGCGCTTGCTACCCCTACGTTCGGGTAGAGAGCGGACGTAGGGGTGAACGTAGGGGTAGATCACCCCTGTTTTTCGCTGAAAATCGTTCGAGCGGTACCGTATAGATGAGCCAAGTCGTGATAGGTTATCCCGCACGAGACGCGTTGTCTTGGTCGCTGTTAATAAATGAACTACCTCGTCAGCTTGCTGCGAGGTAGTTCATTTAAGTGATCGTGCGGCTCGTCATAACCACAGTGCGACACCTCCATGGTGCGAGCAGGTTCCGCTGCGATGCTGGCTGAAGCTATAGGTGCCATCGCGGCATTGCGCCGATGCGCCGATGGGTACGGTGTTTGAATAGGCGGGGGAGTGGACAGTGTTGCCTGAGCTAGTGGTGTAGTAGTTGTTATTGGACAGTGTTGCCGTTTGGACGACACTCGTCGGCGCGATTGCATGAATAGCAGCCGGTGCATTATCTGTGTTAGTCTGTGTCGGCGTATTGTTGCCGCTGAGAGATAGTGCAAGCAGGAGACCAAGCGGGATCAAATAACGTTGCTTTTTGTACCACGGTCGCGGTGTCGGGGCTATGTTCATGTCAGCACTCTACGCTCATGTCGTGACGTGCGCAACTACATAGCGCTTGCGTTGTGTGAGAGCGACT
The DNA here is from genome assembly GCA_021839985.1 of bacterium. Lineage (GTDB taxonomy): Bacteria > Patescibacteriota > Minisyncoccia > Phycocordibacterales > SBAW01 > JAKALC01. Next base: position 11,316 of record JAKBZO010000025.1, on the reverse strand, counting down.
TTTTAGATATCTTGTATTTATGTTGGCTCAATTTTTATCGATCGTGATCTTTGCAGCTTTTGTGACGGCGGCGATTTTTGTCAGCGCATTAAGAAAGACAATCGGTCTTCTTCTCGTCATCCTCGGCGGTATCGCTTGCCTCACGTTCTTCGGCGCGATCATCGGTATTCCCACGATACTCATTGGCGGGCTGTTACTGTTTATCTAAAATCTACCCCAAGGCCGCTAGACGCCCTTAGTTGCAACGCTTCATGCACTTCAAAACCACCGCCAATGTTAATGTGAGAACCGGACCGGGGACGGAGTATTCGATCGTGCGAACGATACCGGCGGGAACGATGGTGGAAGGAGACGGTGGAGTGTCGTGGAAGGCGGTCGTGCTCCACGACGGCACGAAGGGTTTTTGCAGCGCGGCGTATCTGGAGGCAGTGTTCGATCTGCAGCCTTTGTCGTCGAGCGTATGGGTGCCGCCAGTGCCGAAGGAATATTTCGCGCTCTCTCAAACGTATCTCAACGAAGACTGGACGCTGTATCCGAAATTCGGACATCATGCCGGCGTCGATTATGGCGGACACGGCACGACCGGCATCCAGCTTTTCGCGTGTGCCGACGGCGAGATCGTCTATCGCGCTGTGGCGAGCTCCGCCTGGGGAGCGTCGCTCGGCAATCATGCAGCACTCCATGTGCCATCGGTCGACCGCTCATTTTTGTACTGTCACATGGCAAGCGAGCCGCACGCACTCGGCCCCGTGGAAGCGGGGGAGCAGATCGGCATCATGGGAAATACCGGCACAAGCGCAGCTGGCGCGATCCATCTCCACCTCGAAGGATTTTATGGGCGCTTCACGATCGCCGAGCGCTCATTCACCTCGCTTGAGGATATCAAGAGAAAAACATTCGACGCCGACGCCTTCATCAGATCGAGGCTATAGAGTTTTGAGGCGCCCGAATCCCGATACGTTTGTGGGATAGAATGGATGTATGACAGAAGAAGAAAAAAGGATCGAGGCAGAAGCGATCGCTTTTGCGAAGGCGAATAAAAACAAAACAGAAATAGCTAAGCGGCGCACAGACCTTGCACTATTCCCACCGGATGCTCAGCCAGTGTCGGTCTTCATGGCAGGGTCGCCTGGCGCAGGTAAGACGGAATCATCCCTTCGACTTATCGAAAGGATCACGAGTGGGCGAGATGGCGTATTGCGCATTGACCCGGATGAATTGCGTTCCGAGTTTACGGAGTATAACGGAACCAATTCATATCTATTCCAAGGTGCAACCTCAATTCTTGCAGACAAAATGCAAGACATGGCGTTGCATAACAAGCAGAGCTATGTGTTCGATGGCACGCTGTCAAATCTCACGCGAGCTCGGGAGAATATTCAGCGCAGTTTGGATCATAGGCGGCTTGCGCAGATCTTGTATGTTTATCAGGACCCACTTCAGGCGTGGAAATATGTGCAAGCGCGTGAACGTCAAGAGGGTCGCATGATCCCAAAAAAGTCGTTCATCGAGCAGTACTTTCTTTCGCGAGAAAATGTGAACATACTCAAAACTGAGTTTGGAAAACGGATCCAGGTCGATCTCATCGTAAAGAATATCGATGGTACGGATCAACGATACAAAGAGAACATCGATTCCGTTGACAGTCACGTCGATGAACGCTACAGTGAAAATACATTACGAGCTTCACTCGAAAATCTATGAAATTTCTAGCTTTTTTCAGCCGAAAGGGAGCCGTGGCCAGCAAGTCGGGGGAGTTCTCCCGTTTTTTTCGTGAAGCTTCGTCGCGCGAGAAGAAGAAGGTGTTCATGGATGTTGCTCGCAAGGCGAGCGCTGACCAGCGGAAGGTTATTGAGGCAACCCGCACTGCCTAATACTTACAACCGACACTGATCGGATCTGAGCAATGTCTCTAAAATAAAAAAGCCCCCGGTGCGAACGTATCCGCACAGGGGGCCTTTTTCGTAGTGATAGTAGTGATAGCAGCGCGATAGCCGGTTTTGTATGGAAATTCAATAGTATTGGAGACACAGCTCAAGGCCCCGTCAATTTCCGACCTCGCAGACCTCTCAAGAGCGAGACATCGTCGGCCCTTGCTATTTTTCTCGATTTATTACATAATTGCGCTTACTAAATTTAACGATATTTCCCATGCCTGACTACCAGTCAAACCGTTTTCCCCGCAAGCCTTTTAACAAGGGTGGTTCTGATCGCTTCGGCGGTCCTAAGACCATGTACAAAGCGAGCTGTGCTACCTGCGGCAAAAGCTGCGAGGTGCCGTTCCGCCCTAATGGCAAGAAGCCGGTCTTCTGCACCGATTGTTTCGTGAGAGACGACAGCGCACCGCGCCCTTCGTACGACAACAAGCGCGAGTTCTCGCCGCGTCCGTCGTTCGGCCGCGATGCAGCCCCTCGTCCGTCTTTCAACCGCGACGCAGCTCCTCGCGATGATCGCTCTATGCAAGATGTGAAGTCGGAGCTCCACGGCATCAACGAGAAGCTCGAGCGCCTCATTTCTCTTTTGGCTCCGGCGACCTCCAAGGAGGTTTCCAAGGAGACTTCTCCCGAGACTCTCAAGAAGAAGATGGTTGCGAAGAAGGTCGCCGCGAAGAAGAAGACCGCTGCGAAGAAGAAATAACTTCTGTCATCGGCAGTCCAGGCCGATCTCGTCAGAGTGAGCAAATACGCAAGGCAAACGCCTTGCGTATTTTGGTATAAACAGATGCGCGTGAGCGGTCATCCAAAGCTGTTATGATATGGGTAACCGTGTGCGAGGCGAGAGCGTATGACAAAACATCCCATCACCATCAAACGCGTGTACGAAAAGCCGGAGAGGGCAGACGGAACGCGCATCCTTGTCGATCGTTTGTAGCCGCGCGGACTCACGAAAGAAAAAGCAAAGCTTGATGAATGGTTCAAAGACATCGGTCCGAGTACTGAATTGTGCATCTGGTTCGGTCATGACCCGAAGCGCTGGTCTGAGTTCGCAAAGAGGTATCGCGCAGAGCTGCGTTCAAAGAAAGAAATGCTCAATCGCATCAAGATGATGGCAGAGAAGGGAGCGGTGACGCTTCTCTATGGTGCGAGAGACACCGAGCACAACGAAGCGGTCATCTTGCAGCAGCAGCTTAGCAAGTGAGCACATATGCAAGCTCGGATACTATATTCGCCGGCTTTATGAAGGGGACGATCATCTCTCTTGATCTGAGAGGCTGGAATATTGATCAGCTTTGACGGAACCTCATACTGGCCGAATGCGTTATGATAAGAGTATGAAACCATTCATCCACGCGGTGCTTGCTGGGGCGTATATCGTACTCGTCGTTTTCGTGATGGACGCATTCTCAGCGTTTCCGCCCGCACCGCATCCGCTCCTCGTACCGATCGCAGTGCTCGGCCTCTTCGTGCTCTCGGCGGCCGTGATGGGATTCCTTTTTCTCTATCACCCGGTCTCACTCCTCATCGAAGGTGACCGACGCGGCGCGCTCGTCTTCTTTGGCAAGACAGTTGGAGTATTCGCCGCGCTTGTCGTTGTCTACTTTACGGCGCTCCTCATACTGTTGCGATAAGGCGTATACTGGAGGTATGTACATGCCGGCGAACAAACGAGTTGCGGCGGTCGTTGGTCTGGGGATCGCGGCGGTGGTCGTGTGCGTGATCGCGCTCATCTATAAAGAGAGCGGGAAGGAGCAGCCGATCGCGAGCGTTAGATATTCGTGCGATGCGAGCAAGACGATCGATGCATCGTTCTTTAGCGGGTCGTCAGCTCAAGCACCAACTCCTAAGCCGGGGCAGCCACCGACGCCGACCGGATACGTCCAGATCAGTCTCAGCGACGGGCGTGCGATGACGCTCCCACAGACCATCTCAGCCGATGGCGCGCGCTACGCCAACGACGATGAGAGTTTCGTATTTTGGAGCAAGGGAAACGGCGCGCTCGTGCTTGAACGCAGCCAAGAGAAAAGTTTTATCGGCTGCGTGCAGGTCGCGGCAGACCCGGGCAGTTTGCCCGCGGTATATTCAAGCGGCGCGGAAGGATTCTCGATCCGCCTGCCGAGCCTCTCTACCTCGACGCCGCATGGAGACGCCAGCGACTACAGCGTCGATGAACGCTATGCTTACCAAGAGCTCGGACCGGGCAAAGATATTGGCGGCGTGAAGTTCACGATACCAGGGGCTCTGGCCGCCGGGACCAATCTTGGCGCCGACTCCTACCTCAGCGTTGAAGAGATACCTCTGAAGCCTGGTCAGACCTGTTCGGCGCGCCGCTTCCTCGACGCGGGTGCGCTGCCGCTTCACACGGCGACGATCACGGACGCGGGCGTTGAATATTCGATGGCGAGTTCCACTGGTGCTGGCGCCGGCAATCGCTACGAAGAAACGGTGTATGCGCTTCCTGGCACGAACCCGTGCATGGCGGTGCGCTACTTCATCCACTACGGCGTCTTTGAAAATTATCCTGCGGGCGCGGTGCGTCCGTTCGATGAACAGGGGATCATCAAGCAGTTCGATGTGATCCGCCGCACACTTGTGGTGAACCAGTAACTCATGTACATGCTCCGCCTCTTTTTTCGCCGGTTCCTCGAGAATGTCGTAGCTTGTTTCCGCGGCCGCGATCTTCTCTGGCAGATCATCGCGATGGCACTGACCTATCTGCTGGTCACGACTGGTTTCGACGAGTGGTACTTCATCTCGACTCGCGGTCAGACATTGTTCTCGATCGCGATAGCCGCTGCCGCTCTTGGCTTCTTCGCTCCGATCGTGATATCGCTGAGCGCGTACGGTGTCGGAAAAATGAAAAGGGATATGCAGCTCATGCGCGCGGGAGCGGCGGTGGGACAAGCGAGTATTCTGGCGCTTCTCCTATCTTCTTTCTATAAGATCTTTACCGGGCGCCCTCATCCGGAACTTTTTTCAAGCGCACCCACGGTCGATATCAGTCATCAGTTCAATTTCGGCATCTTCAGAGATGGCATATTCTGGGGATGGCCGTCTTCGCATGCGGCGGCGGCGTTCGCGGGTGCTTTCGCGCTCATCGCGCTCTATCCGCAGAACAAACTCATACGCAGCGCGGCGCTTGTCTATGCGCTCTACATAGGTCTCGGTGTTTCAGTGACCATACACTGGTTCTCTGATTTTGTAGCGGGCGCGATCATGGGCGCGGTCGTTGGCGTTGTCGTAGGAAAAAGTTTTCGAGAGTAACTCGAGATTTGCATGGACGCGCTAAGCCGACCGGTGTATCCTTGTTCGTATGAAGAAAGGCGAGGACTACACGGGGATCACAGTCGTCTTCGCCTGCCACGACGGCGCGGGGAATTATTTTCTTGGGAAGCGAAGTACGGCGTGCCGCGACGAGCATGGCACATGGGATCCGGGCGGCGGCGCGCTTGAGTTCGGCGACACCGCTGAAGACACGCTTCACAAAGAGATCAAAGAAGAATATTGCACCGACGTGCTTGATCTTGAGTTCCTTGGCTATCGCGATGTGCTGCGAGAGCAGGGAGGCAAGCCGACGCACTGGCTCGCGCTTGATTTCAAAGTGCTCATCGATCGCAGTAAGGCAGGGAACGGCGAGCCGCACAAGTTGGAAGCGGTCGGATGGTTCACGCTGGGCGACCTGCCGCGGCCATTCCATTCGCAATTCGAAAAATTCTTAGAGCTCCACGGAGAGAAGCTCCGCGCGCAGTGATGTTTTTTATGTCGGATTATTTGACCACAACGGAAGCGATCGAAAAGATACTCGCTGAAAAATATGCAGGGGTGCCGAGCGCTGCATTTGAGGAGGACGTGCGTTGCGTTGAGGGTGGCGAGCCGTGGCAGTATGTGCTCGGTTATGCGGATTTTCTCGATTGTCGCATCGATCTCTCGCAGCGACCAATGATACCGCGACCGGAGACGGCATTCTGGGTGCAGAAAGTCATTGACGAGCGTAAGAGTGAGGACACTCTTGAAGCGCTCGACCTCTATGCTGGCTCCGGCAATATCGGCGTCGCGCTGCTCAAACATTTGCCGCAAGCACACGTGACTTTTTCTGAGCTTGATGAGAAATTGCTGCCGGGCATCGAGCGCTCGATCGTGGAGAGTGGGATCGATCCGTCGCGTGCGACCGTGATAGCGGGGGACAGCTTGGAGAATGTGCATGGTGTGTTCGATGTGATTTGTGCGAATCCGCCCTACATCGATCCCGCCGACGAAGCCGATCTCGATCAGGAGATGCGGCATGAACCGCATATCGCATTCTTCGGATCGGCGGACGGCATGGCGCATCATCGCGAACTCATCGAGCGCGGCCGGGAGTTCCTGCCGCCGCGCGGTGCGATCTACTGCGAGTGCGACATCGATCAGGTGCCGGAGCTCAAGCGGATCCTCGCGGCTACTGATTGGCACTATGAATTTTGGAAAGATCCGTTCGGCCATGAAGATGTGATGGTGCTGCGCAATGAATGATCATATGAACCTATCACCTCATAATGCTTCGTGGGATGTGATCGTGATCGGCGGCGGGCCGGCCGGTATGATGGCGGCTGGACGCGCCGCAGAGCGCGGCGCCCGCGTGCTGCTTCTGGAAAAGAATCAGACGCTCGGCGTGAAGCTGCTTCTTACCGGCGGCGGTCGGTGCAATCTCACGAATGCGACCTTCGACGACCGCGCGCTCCTCGCGCGCTACGGCAAGGGCGGAGAATTCCTTTTTTCATCATTCGTGCAATTCGGCACGGAGGAGACGATCGGTTTTTTCAACCGCCGCGGCATGGCGACCAAGGTGGAGCCGGGGAACCGCGTCTTTCCGTTCAGTGATTCGGCGCGCTCCGTTCTCGAGGTACTCACGCACTACTTGCGGGAGGGTGGCGTGGAGGTGCGAAGTGGCGCGGCGGTTGAAGCGTTGCTGCGGGAGGAGAATGCGGTCGTCGGTGTACGGCTGGCGAGCGGGGAGGAGATACGCGCGGGCGCGGTCGTTCTCGCTGCGGGCGGTGCGTCGCGACCGGAAACCGGCTCATCCGGCGATGCATTCGCCATGCTTCGCGCACTTGGCGTTGCGGTCAACACGGAGCGCTCGGCGCTCGTGCCAGTCGCCGTGAAGGAAGAATGGGTGAAGGACGTGCAGGGTATCTCGCTCGATGATGCGAAAGCGACCGTGTTCGTCGATGGCAAAAAAGAATTGCAGGGGCGCGGCAAGCTGCTATTCACGCATTTCGGACTCAGCGGTCCGCTCATTCTCAAGATGAGCCGGTCGATCGGCGAGCTTCTTTCATACGGATCGGTGGTCATACGGATCGACCTTATGCCGCAGCGCGAGATCGGAGCGCTGCGCGAATTCTTGCACGAACTCCTGCGTGGCGAAGCGATCAATAAGACGATCAAAAACGCGCTCGCCACCCTCATGCCGAGCGCGCTTGTCGACGTGGTGCTTGCGACCGCGAACACGGCAGCCGACGTGCCGTGCCATAGCGTGACGCGCGAGCAGCGCCACGCGATCGCAGAAGCGATCAAAGGTCTGCCGCTCTCCACCATGCATCTTCTTGGCCTTGAAAAGGCGATCGTCTCAAGCGGCGGCATTGATCTGCTTGAGGTGGATCAGAAAACCATGCGTGTGCGATCTCATGATGGACTTTATGTGGTGGGGGACGTGCTTGATATCGACCGTCCATCCGGCGGATTCAGTCTCCAGGTGTGCTGGACGACCGGGTGGGTTGCCGGAAATATGGTGCCGTGTAAGGTGTAAACGGTTTTGACGCATCAGTGGCATGCTTGCAGAGTTGTTCACACGCTCGTCTTTGACCTTTTTATGAATGGTACAATTAGAGTAGGTCACATTACACATTTCTCTTTGTTAAGATATGGCAAATAAAGGAGTACTGGGCTGGACAGCGTTCGTGCTCGTTGTTATCGGCGGTCTTAACTGGGGCCTCGTCGGAGCGTTCGGCTTTGATCTGGTCGCCGCTCTCTTCGGTGCTATGTCGGCACTGTCGCGCATCGTGTACGTGCTCGTCGGTCTCAGCGCTATCTATATGGCGGTGATGGCTTTCGGAGAATAAACGACACCTGTCTCTCACGCAAAAACTCCCACTCGGGAGTTTTTGCGTGAGAGGGGGTTGTGTGGTTCCATATGGACATGGATGCTGACGGATACCTGCGCGTGCGAGTGACCGCGGGCGCGAAGAAAGAAACGATCGAAGCGACCGAGCGCGGGTTTCGCATCAGCGTACGCGAGAAAGCAGAAGAGAATCGTGCGAACACGCGCGTGCGCGAGTTGATCGCGGATGAACTTGGCGTTCCGCTTGTTCGCGTGCGCATCGTTTCCGGCCACCATGCGCCGTCGAAGATGATCACGATCTTTCGGGGAAATAGCAAATCTTGATTGGCCGACAGGTACCGTCTGTTGATCGTTCACGAGATAAAAGCGCGCGGCATTCGCCGCGCGCTTTTATATTGCAACACTTTTTTCGCGGTCTGTCTCGTAACCTTTGGGACGGTCTTGACTTTTTCTTTCAAAGATGATAGCGTGCGCCCACCTTTATAGGGTAGGTATCAAGACGATTTATGACAGCGCATCGCTTTAAGACCCAGGGAATTCTTGCCGTCATCGTCGGCATAATGACCGTTTCTCTCTTGGTGTGTTCGATCCCGGTGTCCGCGTTCGCGGCGACTGGTATCAGCCAGACTTTGTCCTACCAGGGTATTCTCCAGAACGGAAGCGGTGCCAATGTTTCGAATGGGAACTACGACATGGTGTTCCGCATCTACGATGCGTCTTCCGGCGGCACGACTCTGTGGACCGGAACCTACACTGCGGGGAACGGAGACCCGGTCGCGGTGTCGAACGGCATCTTTAACGTCCAGCTCGGCACGGGAGCGGGCAATGCGCTCCCCGCGTCGGTATTCAATCATGGTCCGCTCTATCTCGGCCTAACGGTTGGCACGGACGCTGAAATGACCCCGCGCATTCCGCTCGCTGCGGCACCCTACGCATTCAACACGGTCAGCATGAATGGCGTGCCGTTCGCTGACTCCTCATATAACACCGGCGATCTTCTGTACGTCGACGCAAGCGGTGACCTCAAGAGCCTGTCTATTGGAAATGCTGGACAGGTTTTGTCAGTTGCAAACGGCACTCCGTCGTGGACCGCGACCACTACCTTCGGTGGCGGCCTTTCGTACAATAATGGCAACGTTTCGCTTGATACGACCGGCGACTGGACCGGCACGTGGAATGGTCTGACACCGACATCGCTTCTTTCGTCGATAAGCAACAGCACGACGACGAACGCGACCACGACCAACTCGTATATCACGAACGCCACCATCACCAACTCGACCACTACCAACGCTACGACGACCAACTTCTCCTCGACCAATGCGTCGGTGACCAACCTCACCACCGGCAGCCTCACCCTCGGCAACCTCACTGGTTTCCTCAAGGCAACGGCAGGCGCGGTCTCGACCTCGCTCATCAATCTTGCGACGGATGTCACTGGCACGCTTCCGGTAGGCAACGGCGGCACCGGCGTTTCAGCAGCGCCGACGCAGGGTCAGGTTCTTGTTGGCAATGCCACTGGTAGCTACAACCTGACTGCTACCTCATCACTCGGCCTCGAGAACCCACTTTCATTCACCGCACCGCTCTCGCGCACCGGCGATACCATCTCGCTCGCACAAGCAAACGGCACCACCGACGGCTACCTCTCCGCAGCTGATTGGAACACCTTCAACGACAAGGTATCAAGCACGTCGCTCTCGGGAGCGGGCGGCATCACCTACAACTCAACCACCGGCGTGCTTGGCCTCACCTCAACCGGCATCGACTGGGCAGGCACCTGGCAGGGCTACACGCCGGCGCAGATCCTCAGCGGCTCATTCTCAACCACCTCGGCCGACAACTGGCTCACGACCAAGTCGACCACGGATCTTACCGAGGGCACCAACCTCTACTGGACGACCGCACGCGGCGACCAGAACTTCGCCAACAACTTCGCCGCGACCAACACCGACGCGCTCGCAGAAGGCGTGACCAATCTCTACTACCACACGGCAACGGCGCAGACCGACGCCCGCAATGCGCTCTCATCGACCGCGACCGGCCTCTCGTATGACAACACGACTGGCATCCTCTCGCTTACTCCTGGCTACGGGATCCCGCTTACCGCCTCGACGACAAACTGGAATACCGCCTACGACACGGTGAACGCGAATGCGGCTACCTGGAGCGCAACTGCAGCAACGGTGGCTGCCTCGTCGACCGACTGGAATACGGCATTCCTCGCCCGCATTACGTCCGCGACCGCACCGCTCTCGATATCGAACAATACCATCGCGCTTTCTCAGGCAAACGGCACCACCGACGGCTACCTCTCCGCAGCGGACTGGAACACCTTCAACGACAAGGTATCAAGCACGTCGCTCTCGGGAGCGGGCGGCATTACCTATGATCCCAATACCGGGGTGATCGGGCTTGATCTCTCTGCCGCAAGCGCCGGTGTGACGGTCAGCAACAGCACGACGACGAACGCGACGACGACGAATTCAACGATCGTTAACGCATCGATCGCCAACGCAACCACGACCAACTCGTATATCACCAACGCGACGATCGACAGCGCAACGATCACGAGTGCCACCACGACCAACCTCACCACCGGCAGCCTCACCCTCGGCAACCTCACTGGTTTCCTCAAGGCAACGGCAGGCGCGGTCTCGACCTCGCTCATCAATCTCGCAACGGATGTCACCGGCACGCTTCCGGTAGGCAACGGCGGCACCGGTATTGCAACGGCACCGACACAAGGAGACATCCTCGTCGGCAATGCGACAGGCGGGTATGACCTCGTGTCGACGTCTTCGCTCCTCGCATCCGGCTACGCATCGACCTCGATCGGTGCACAAGTTGCCGGTGCACAGCAGAGCGGCATCTTCTTCTACAGCAATGGACAGCTGCAGCAGGATACTGCGAACTTCAGTTATGATCCGGTCACTTCAAAGCTCCATGTTTCAGGTGGTATCGATCCGGAATATTTTTCGGCGCAGGGAACCAGTACGAATGATGCATACTACGAAGCGTACGGGGGCGAATTGGCGGGCGTGTCTCCGCTTGGTGCCGGACGCTTGCGCTTTAACGCGATCACGGATCGATGGGAAGTCTCATCGAATGGGGGAGCGTATGTTCCGGTTCTTACAACGACCGATCTCTCCGGCACCGGCGGCATCACCTACAACTCAACCACCGGCGTGCTTGGCCTCACCTCAACCGGCATCGACTGGGCAGGCACCTGGCAGGGCTACACGCCGGCGCAGATCCTCAGCGGCTCATTCTCAACCACCTCGG
>JAKBZO010000024.1 GCA_021839985.1 bacterium | reverse complement strand
GTACGCATACGAGCCGCTCAGCGTGCCATTGGTGCACATGCGGGTTTGGGAGACACAGGTCGAAGGAGACGTTACCGAGGATGATTGGTATGCAGTGACTGAGGATCCGTCATTGGTGGTGCCGCCCCACGGGAGGCTACAAGGTGCAGCGGTGACACCGACCGTCACTGACTGAAGCGGAGACGTGCCGCCTGGGCCGGTACACTGGAGAGTGAAGGTGGTGTTCGAGTAGAGCGGGTTGGTCAAGCCGCCGCCGGAGAGCGTGCCCGAATTGCTCCAGGGACCGCCGGCAACACAAGAAGTCGCGCCAGTTGAAGACCAGGTGAGTGTTGGGCGGCCACCGGAAGTAACAGGGTTAGGAGAAGCCGTGAGGGAGACGGTGGGAGGCGGGGGTATATAAATTTGCACTATTCCATTTGTGCCTGGTGCGCCCGGGTGAGGCACAGCCAAAGCAAAACTACCACCGCCCCCACCGCCACCTGCACCATAACCGCTGCCCACATTACCATCTGTAGCACAGGCACCCATACTAGACCCGCCAACGCCAAACAAACTGGAACCACCTGCACCCTTTGGTGAACAATAGGCATTCCACACAGTATTACCGCCCGTACCGTCCGTACCACCCACTCCGCCAGCCGCTCCACCAATAGCAGTGGAGTAAACATTATAATTACCTCCGCCAGCACCTCCGCCAGCACCACCCCTTGTTGTTAAAAGAGTCCCAAAAGAACTAGTCCCACCCACCCCACCAGGAGAACCGTAATAGAACCCCCCTTGTCCCGGAGAACCGCCAGCACCAACAATGATCTGATAACTTGCACCTGGAGTTACGGCGACTGGTTGATCTGAAACAGCTGCAGACCCTCCGCCTCCGCCTCCTGAAATTGAGTAATATCCTCCACCTCCGCCTCCCCCTCCGCCTCCACTCATATTGATCCATACTGTTGTGATCCCAACAGGGGCGATGAATGTCCCATTATTAAAATAAGTAATGGTGTCTGCAAAAGAGACACTTGGTGCAACCAAGGCTAGAATCGTAGCTAGCAACATGACGGAAGCCGGTCTCATGAGTTTTTATTACTGCAAGAACGGTAATGACGATGAGGACATGAATTGTGGCTGAATTTGAATTTCACTTGCTGTAAATTCTTTCAGAGAACTCACTACTTCGGGAGCAGAAACAGTGACCACATCACCTACTTCGACATCCTCGAGATTAGCTCCGACTTGAGTAAGAAATGCAGGGGGCGACACTGATTGCGTCTCTTCATTCGATGTCGTTGAGCCTGACTGCGACCTTATGAAAGCATTCACCTCGAGCTGAAATGCTGCGGGATCCTTTGGGGTAAGCTTAACGATTGAAGTGGACGTGCCAATAAAAATTGATCGAGTAGTAAGCGTCTGATCGTCTAGAGGGTTAACGAATGAGAGGTGGATAGTCAAATGGTTTCCTTCTATAGAAATGACCGTGCCTGAGATCGAATGGCTGTCAGTGGCGTGAAAGAAATTACCGAAACTGCTGTTCTCGACGAGCGTACGCGCCGCATTGAAACCAGCTTGATAAGCTTTTTTCGAATTACTAAAAAGAGGTGGGAGAAAAGGATCGGCAAATACTTCAATAATGGCCCCGAGAAGAAGCGCCGACACTACTATAAGTACAAATATTTTCGGCTTGTTCATTGTCATAACTATACACCACACTCACAATAAGTTGCCTTGGCTTATGAACAGACCTGTCCGTGTTCACCTTGATACCACCCATGATCATCGCTGAGCGATGGAGGCTACGCTGTACGCACAAGTCTGCGATTATCCGCGTATTTTGATTAATTTCCTATCCTACTCCATTCCCTAGGTAAGCCCGATATCCAGCTTATCCAGTGCGATGCGATGCGGATAGTCGAAGATGTCGCGCGCGAAACGATCAGAAATGGCGACGCGATATTTGAAGTCGTCCACGCCCATGGTCGTGTATTTCAATTCGGTGCCGATGTCAGCTTCGAGTGTCTTCATTGCTGCGCGCAACAGCCGTTCATTGAGTTTATCGCCGACGATCAAGACATCGAGACCTCCTTCAAAATTGCCGGCGAAGATCCCCGACAGGACGATCAGTTTGAGAGAACCGCAGCCGCGCAAACGCACCGGCAGATCACCCGCGCGCAAGGGTGCCAGCAAAAGCATTTGCTGAAGCGCAGTCACGAAAGGAAATTTTTCACTCACGCTATAGCGAGGCTTTGCACCCGTCCCCTTTTTCAAGAAGCCGGCACTGAGAAGAAGGTTGAGCTCCCGACGAATATCCGTGCTTTTGATCCGCGTGCGCTCGGTGGCTTCCGCTGCCGTGAAGCCTTTCTTCGGATTGAACAGAAAAAGTCGCAGTACCCGCACGCGCGCAACCGAACCGAACAGTTTTGCGAACGGATCCTGGAATTGCTGAGACATGGCACCATTGTAATACACCGCACGTACGCAAGAAAGGTTGACACTAAGCATGTATCTAAGATCTAAAAGAAAAAGCTCCAGCACAGGGCTGGAGCAAAGGCGCCGCGGGCAGACCGCGTAGCTGGCAAACGATCAGAAATTCTTGTGTAGGGAGTCGCGCGGAGGCCTGTTGCTGGCCCTTTCGCTCTCCTCCCCTGCGGCGCGGCCCGAAAGCAGAGCCTGGTCGGCGGGCGTAAGCAAACCCTGCTTCATCCCCGACATGGCGCCGCGATACGTCTGGCTTGCCGGATCCCGTGCGAGGAATTCGCTGTGGGACACGCGGCGAGCCGAACAACCGGTATCTTTGCACATACTTTTCTCCTGAAGAACGATTCCTGCATACCATACCACACAAAAAGCGCGCCGCAAAGCGGCGCGCTTTTTGTGTTGACCGTACAGAGCGCGATTACTTGAGTTCGACCTTGCCGCCCGCTGCTTCGATAGCTGCTTTGAGCGCCTCGGCTTCTTCCTTCTTGAGGCCCTCCTTCACTGCGGTCGGAGCGGCATCGACGATATCCTTCGCTTCCTTGAGACCGAGACCCAAAGCGTCCTTGATGGCCTTGATGACCTGGACCTTCTGAGCACCGGCGTCTGAGAGGTGGACATTGAACGACGTCTTCTCTTCTGCACCGGCTGCTGCGCCGCCTGCTGCCGGAGCCGCTGCGACTGCCGCTGCTGAGACGCCGAACTTCTCTTCGAACACCTTCACGAGCTCATTGAGCTCAAGCACTGAGAGGTTCTCGATCGCCTCAACGATCGACTTGAACTTTGCCGGAACCTCGACTGCCTTTGTTTCAACTGCTGCTGCTTCTTCTGACATAAATTTAATGGTGAGTTTTTAATGGTAAGTTTTTGGCACAACACATGCGACAAACTACTCAGACTTTGTTTTCGCAACTTCACTGAGCACGACCGCCATACGCTGGATCGGACTATTGATGATGTTGACGAACATGCCGCGAAGGGTCTGCAGCGGCGGAATGGCCGCGATCGACTTCATCTCTTCAGCTCCGACGAAACGTCCGCCGAAGACGCCGCCCGCGAATGCGAGCTGCTCCGGATACTTCTTCACGAAGACCGCGAGTTCGCGAGCTGGTGCGAGTTCATCAGCACCGTACGCGATAGCGACTTCGCCGCGGAACTCCGGCATCTCGCCCTCAGCCTTTCCAAGTCCGCGCTTGATGAGCGATTTCTTGGCGACGGTGTAGCCAACCCCCTGCCCGCGGAGACCGCGGCGCATTTCGGTTTGCTGTGTGACCGAAAGACCTTTGAAGTTCGCGAATACGATGGTCGACGCATCCTTGGCGATACCTTCGACCTTATTCACGATCTCCTCCTTTTTTTGCCTCGTTATAGCCATATCTATCTATGAGATCAGGCATGAAAAATGCCCTATTGGTAATGAGGGCAGATCGACCGTCTCGGCAGGCTCGCGGGGATCCCCGTGAATTAACGCTCTATGAGCTACCCGCTGTCTCTGACCCTGTGTAAACAAGATAGCACAAGGGGCTCAAGAATCAAGGACCGGAGATTGAAGGACAGCGGCCTTTCTACCTCTTTCCACTTTCACGACGGTCGTCGCTAAAGTGGAAAGAGGTAGAGGGGAGGAGTTGTTCTAAAGTAATGACGTGAACAAAGAGAGTCAAAGGCACCAACTAAAGATACCGAAAAGATCAAGTGTTGACGTGTTGACCTGACCTTGATCAGTAATTCCTATCTCTTGATTCTCAAGCCTAAATGAAATCAAACTCTTCGAAGACCTGTCTGTACTGATCGATGGTTGCGAGCACGTCGCGGTGCGTGAGTTCGAGCGACTCGCCATCATGGGCGATGCGATTGCGTACCTTATGCGCGTCCCATGCCAGGTCGAGTGTTGCGAAGTGTGACGCGCTCGCGCCGGTGAGCTGCGCACCGACATCTTCGCCTGGGAAGCCGCGCTCGTTGAGAAGCTGCGCAAGCATGGAGTCTGCCTCGAGAATAGCGCGACGCCAGTCGCTCTCACTGGTGGAGTTGGCGAGTGACACCACCTTCTCCCAGCGATCGTTCTTCGGGTGCTCCTCCTGCGCTCCCGCGTGCGCCACCTCTGCTGCGAGCCGCTTATGATGGATCTCTTCTTCGATGTGGTGCGTCTTCACGCGCAGATATACATAGTTGATGAGCATCAACACTGACGCGGCGATCACCGCCCACTCAGCGTACTGGAACCACACCAAGAATGACGACTCGAGCTGCGGTTGCGAAAGCGACACGCCGGTGACGAGCGAGTAGAGCTGCTGTATGAAATAGATGATGTTGAATGAAGGAGTCATGATGTTTTAATCTGCGCGAACACGACATCTGTCCGCGCAGTTTTGGCGCTTCGTGAAAAATACTCGTCGCAGTACCGGAGTACATCTCCTCATTTTTTCACTCCAGCATCCAAAACTGCGCTGGGCATCTGCATGTTCGCTTGCGACGTCACTAAGCAACAGCGAACTTTTTCATTGTACCATTTTGCCGACAGCGAAAAGCATGCTTTCTCCCCCGTGCGCAGCGGTGAATTGAATGCCGACCGGAAGATCCTTTTCGTCGCGCGCAACCGGAGCGATCGGCACGGATAGTGCGGGATGGCCGGTGAGATTCGCGGTCACCGTGAAGATGTCGGCGAGATACATCGAGAGCGGGTCTGACTTCTCCCCGATCTTGAACGCCGGCGACGGCACGGTTGGGGTTGCGATCACATCGACTCGTGCAAGTACGTCATTGTATTCCTCGCGCAGCTTTGCGCGTGCCGCCGTCGCTTTGCCATAGTACGCGTCGTAGTAGCCGGCGGAGAGTACATAGGTGCCAAGCATGATACGGCGGCGCACCTCAGGGCCGAAACCGGCGGCGCGCGTCTTCGCATAGTCATCGACGAGCGAGTCGCCCGAGAGCGAAAGACCATAGCGCACGCCGTCGAAGCGCGCGAGGTTGGTCGACGATTCGGCCGGCATGATGATGTAGTACACTGCAAGCGCAAGCGGCGCGGACGGCAATTCGATGTCGACGATCTCTGCGCCGCGCGCTTTGAGCGCGTCGAGCGACGCGTTGAATGAACGCAGCACGTCCTCGTCTCCTCCCTTCTGGAGAAGATGGCGCGGAACGCCGATCTTTTTAGGCGTTAGATCAGAGGTGCTCGGCGTGAGGTCGATGGAAGTCGAGTCGAATAGATCGCGGCCGCGGATCGTATCGAAAAGAAGTTGCGCATCCTCAAGCGTGCGCACCATCGGTCCCGCTTGATCAAGCGACGAACCCATCGCGATGAGGCCGTGACGCGACACCGCGCCATAGGTCGGCTTGAGACCGACTATGCCGCAGAATGACGCCGGCTCGCGGATGGAACCGCCGGTGTCCGTACCGAGCGCGCCGAGCGCCATGCCGGCTGCCACCGCCGAGGCCGAGCCGCCGGAGGAACCGCCCGCCACGCGCGCTTCGTCATGCGGATTGCGCGTCGGACCGAACGCAGAGTTCTCGGTCGAACCGCCCATCGCGAATTCATCGAGGTTGGTGCGCCCCATGAAGACTGCGCCTGCTTCTTTCAATTTTTTAATGACGGTCGCGTCGTAACTTGCCGTATAGTTCTCAAGCATCTTCGATGCCGCCGACACGCGCCTGCCTTGAATGAGGATGTTGTCTTTGATCGCCAGCGGAATGCCCAGCAGCGGATGACTCTCGCCGCGCGCGCGACGGGCATCAGCCTCTTTTGCCTGTTCTTCGAGATCGTCGAACACTTCAAGGTAGGCGTTGAGATCACCATTGCGCGCGTCGATATTCTTCTTGCACGCACGCACGAGATCAAGCGACGAGATCTCGCCGCTTGCGAGTTTCTTACTTGCTTCTGTTATCGAAAGTCGGGCGAGGTCGTCCATATTACTTTTCTATGATCTGGCGCACGACATCATAGTCCCCTTCGCGGCGTGGGAACGCTTCAAGAAGAGACTCGCGCGCGTTGCCCGGCGCGTTTTGCACGGCAACATCATCGCGCATGACATTGTGCAACTGCGGTGCCGCCTCGCGCGATCCGTCCACGGTGACCGCACTCACCTGCCCCACATACTCGAGGATGGCAGAGAAATCCTTTTCGAGCCCGGCGATCTCGCTCTCGTCGAGTTTCAATCGGCTGAGCTCCGCCAATTTTTCTATGTCTGCCTTCGATATCATGTTCGCATGATACACCAAAAGAAAACGCCCCGCACGCGGGGCGTTTAGGGCGGTCGTGCCACAGGAGGCGGTCAGCTCGTTGGGGCGGCGGACAGATGGAGATTCGGGCGCTGCCAGTTTGCGATCTTCATGCCAAGCGTGAGGCTGAACGAGAAGTGAAGCATTTCCTTGATCTCGGAGAATTGTGACACGGTGCCCACTTGGACTAGGGTTGAATTGGAACAGCTGACGACAAGATACAACGATGCTACTTATTCGTCAATGCTAGGAATGCTTGCTCGGACAAAATGGCGACACCGAGTTTTTGTGCGTCGGTGAATTTCGAACCAGGATTCTCCCCCGCGATCACGGCGGTCGTTTTCTTCGATACGGATGACGACACATCAGCGCCGAGCACGCGCAGTTTTTCTTTTGCTTCTTCGCGGCTCAGCGACAAGAGCGTGCCGGTGAGCACGAAGGTCTGACCGGCAAGCGGAAGCGCGCGCGAAGAAGAGTCTCGCGCGCGGTAGGCATCATTCTTGATCGCGAGCACCGCTTGCAGACGCTTCACTAGCGCGCGGTTATCTTTGTTGCGGAACCACGCCACGATGGCCGCCGAAACGATGTTGCCGATGCCTCCGATGTCATTGAGTTCTTCTTCGGTCGCGCTCTCGACGTCGCCTATCGTTTTGAAATGTTGCGCGAGCAAGGTGGCGGTCTCCTCCCCCACATGCGGGATCGAAAGTCCGGTGATAAGCCGTGGGAGTTGCGCCACGCGTGCTTTTTGTATCGCGTCGATGAGTTTTTGCGCGGAAACTTCGGCAAATCCGGGAAGTCCTTCCACATCGCCGCGGGTAAGCGTGAAGAGATCGTCGAAATTTTGAATGAGTCCAACTTCAAGCAGCTGGTCGATCGTCTTCTTGCCGCAGCCGACGATATCAAGCGCACTGCGCCCGACGAACAGATGGAACTTGCGGCGCAGCACCGCGAACGAATCAACATCGACGCATCGCCACGCGGCTTGCCCCGGAATGCGCTCGACCCTGCCGTCGCCGCCGCACTCGGCGATGCGCGTCGGCCACACGAATTTCTTTTCGCGGCCCGTGCGCAGATCGGTCAGCACCTGCACGATGTCCGGGATCACGTCGCCCGCTTTTTGCAAAATGACCGTATCGCCGATGCGTACATCGAGGCGTTTGATCTCGTCTTCATTGTGAAGCGTGGCGCGCGAAACGGTCGTACCCGCAACCGACACCGGCCGCAAATGCGCCACTGGCGTGATGACGCCGGTGCGCCCCACTTGGAATACGATGTCTTCGACGAGCGTGGTCACTTGCTCCGCGGGAAACTTGAACGCTACCGCGAAGCGCGGCGCTTTGCCGGTGTACCCGAGCACGTCCTCAAACTTCTTTTCGTTGACCTTCAGCACAATGCCATCGATCCAATACTCCTGATGTCTTCCTCTCTTCTTCCATTTCTCCCAGAACGCGATCACGTCTTCGACGCCATGCGCCAACTCTGCGTTGTGATTCACCTTGAAACCAAGCTCGCGCAGATATTCAAGTTCCTCCCACTGCGTCTTCGGGAATTGCTCGCTCGTTTGCGCGACATCATAAATGAACACGTCGAGTTTGCGTGCGGCGGCGATCTTGGGATCGAGCTGGCGGATGCTTCCCGCGGCAACATTGCGCGGGTTGGCATAGAGCGGCTTGCCGAGCTTTTTCTGCTGCGCGTTGAGCACGTCGAGATTCTTCGTCGACATCCACACCTCGCCCTCCACGGTGATATCGATAGGGCGCGAAAGCGAAAGCGGCACCGCTTCGATCGTGCGCACATTGTGCGTCACGTCTTCGCCGATGACGCCGTCGCCGCGCGTCGCCGCGGTCGTGAGTACGCCCTTCTCATACGTGAAAACGATCTTGAGTCCGTCGATCTTGAGCTCGCACACGTAGTCGATCGTCTGACCGTGAATGCCGTGCTCTTTGAGAAAACGCTTCGTGCGGGCATCAAAATCGCGTACTTCCTCCGGCGAAAAGACATCATTGAACGACCACTGCGCGACCGCGTGCTTCACCTTCTTGAATTGCGGCAGAGGCACACCCGCCACGCGCTGCGTCGGCGAGTCAGGCGCAATGAGCTCTGGGTGCTGCCGCTCAAGTTCGGCGAGCTCATGCATGAGCGAGTCGCGCGCGCTCTCCGGTATCTCCTCCCGATCGTACACATGGTACTGCGTACGATAGTAGTTGATCGTCTCTTTGAGTTTGTCGTACCGAGTACGGATGTCTGCAGACGTCATAGCATCAGTGTACCGTCTCCGCCAAGGTCGGACCAGTCTGGTCAAACTAGGATCAGTAGTTCGATTCAAGCGCGCGCTCAATACGATTCGGCGCGCCCGGGTCGCAGCCGTTATTGTAGCCGCGCGCCGTCACGCGAGTTGAGACACTGCCGAGTGTGTTCTTCCATTTTTCCGTCCACACGCGAACACAATATGGCTGTGGCGCGAATGTCAGTGTGAAAGTAGTGGTCGCTGCCGTCGGCGCAGTCACGATCGTCCACGGCTCCGCAGCAATATCGATACCATTGCATATGACATTCGATGACGGCGGTTGTGAGTCGGTCGAGGTGGCGAACACGCTGCCGCTGCTGAAGTTCGCGGAGCCGGTATATTTGATGTCCCAATACAGCGCACACTCAAGGCCGGCATCCGCCGCATAGAACGCAAAGTTCGAATCGCGCGTAATGCTGGAGAAGATGAGTTCTTTCGACGTGATATCGTAAATGACGAGACCGACCGAAAGGAGCAGTCCAGCGACCAGCATCGCAAACAGCGTGGCGAAGCCACGGCGATCAGTCGGCAGTTTGCAGCTGGCAGTTGGCAGTAAAAACCCGGGGCGCGCGCATCTGTCCACTGCCTTCTGCTCTCTATGTACTGGGTTCTTAATCATGATCATTGCCACGCAGTCAGATTCTCACGAACAGAAAAAGTATGCGACGCCGTGCCAGTCTCCCACATCACTGTAGCAGTGACCGCTAACTCATTCGAATTGCAAAGTGCACCAGTACATACGGGCGAAAGTATCTTCACGATGCGGATGAATCTTGTAGCGCTGTTGGTCTGCGATGCTGTATTGTAATTATAGAATCCAGTCGAAGTATCGTACATCATAAGCGGGCACGCGCCGCCGGAGCCGCACGCGGATATGTTGCCGCTCACGTCCGGTCCCACGGTCGAATCGAAGTAGCATGATTGCGAGCCGTCGGCGCTGATACAATTACCAAGATAACTCGTCCACGCATTCCCAGAGAGGCGGTTCGTATCGCGAACATATCGTATGTATTCAATGCCATCCTGTGCGAGATACGAAGCGGTGACTTGGTCTTCCGCCACCATAGCCGAGCGCAATCCACTTGAAGCGATCGATAAAGGACCAACGACCGCAGCAACCAGTAAGGTGATGGCGACGAATGTCTCGATGAGGGTGAAGCCTCGTTGACCAGATGGCAGCTGGCAGCTGGCAGCTGGCAGCAAAAACCTGAAGCGTGCGCTTTTGCCTTCTTGATCCTTACTTCTTGATTCTTGATTCCTCATGTTATATGTCGTATGCACGCTGCGTCATGGTCGTCTGGAGGTTAAGCACCGTGGTGCCGCCGTGCGGCAGCGTCACATGAGCTGAAATGATGACGATCGCTCGCGGCTGGATCGCATCGGAACACGAACCGCCTGTAAGCGGGCACGAACCTCTCACATAAAACCGAGCTGAGTCGATCGAGATCTCGGGAGACGTGATCGGCGAGAAGGAACCAACCGCGCCACTCTGTGTCGACTTCATCAAGCAGCTGCCCGTAAAACCGCTGCCGCAATCTGCCGCCACCGCGAAGCGATAGACGATCTGATCGTTCGGATCCGTCCTATTTCCGTTGCTACCCTCGACCGACAGATACGACGACCCATACGGACCAGGACAATCTTGCGTAACGGTCGGGTCCCCCATCAGAGGGAAGGTATCGCTCTGGCCGTCTGTGCAGTGGTATGTCGTACCGGTGCGGACCGTGCGCGACATGTCATCAAGTGCAAAATTGAGATTGTCGATGATCGATTGCAGGGATTGCGCTTTAATGTCGGCATTGATGATACTGACGAGCGTGGTCATGGATATCAGCATAACAATGGTGAAGAGCGATACTGCGACCATCATCTCAATAAGGGTGAACCCCCGACGACTGCTTGGCAGTTGGCAGTTTGCAGATAGCAGCAAAAACCAGTAGCGTATGCTTCTGCCTTCTGGATTATTACTTTTTGGTCCTTGATCCTTCATGCTATTGGGCCTCTCCCTGTACCGTAATAAGTCCGGTCGAAGTTACGGAGGTCGTGCGCGTGCTCCCGGCCGGAGACGAGACAGTAATGATCGCTCCAGTGTACGGCTGCGATATATTCGAGTCCACGATGATGAGAGCGTTCGGATTTGGTCGTTTGAAAGAGACGGTGATGCCGGTCGCTATACTCTGCGGCGTGCACGAAGTGATGCCTGCTGGCAGCGGCGATGGACAGCCGGCCGCGCAGATCATGGAACTGCCTGCTGTTGCACACAGATCACTGATGGCAAACGAATTCTGTAGGAGAAAATTCTCTTCGATCGCGCTCGTTCCGTCGTCGAAGATGCCGTTGTTATTCAGATCAGCGAACAGCGAGTAAGACGCGTTCGGAACATTGATGATGGAGACCGGAAAGAGTACGCCATAGGCGGCGTTGAAGTCGCCAGACGTAGCCTCTCGCACCGACACGCCGTAAAGCTGCGCCATACGGAGAGAAAGACCGACTTCGTATGCAAGGCTGCGCAATAGGACGGAACTATTGAAACGCCCCGTGTTGAACAGAACCACCATAGTGATGAGCACCATGATCGCCGTCACCACCATAAGCTCAATGAGCGTAAAACCGCGCACATGGGCATGGCGATCTCTATGTAATTCAAAGAAGCGGGGTGAAAATATCGACATGGAAAAAGAAAACGACCGCGGCACCAAGCACGAGGAACGGCGCAAAGGGTACTTCACTTTTCATTGTATAGCTCGCCGCGTTCTTCTCCAAAGCGCTAGAGGGTACAAGTGTCCGTTTTGAGTGCCATGAGGAATATGCGAGAAGCAAAAGACCGACGATCGCACCAGACCAAAACGCGATACACAAGGCGGTAAAGGCTCCTGCAAGACCGAGCATCCAGCCAAGTCCAAGCTCAAGAAGCGGATCCCCCCACCCCATCCACCGTCCGCGCGAAACAAGAGCGAGGACAAAGAGCGGCAGTGCTGCGATCACGCCGCTTCCGAGGGCCAAGACTGATGGGGTGATAAGCGTGCATGAACCATCGGAGCATGAAAGCGCCGTGCTGACCAAACCGACCGCACTGGTCAGAGCCAGGGCTTCATACGGGAGGATGGTATTCCGAATATCATAGACGACCGCAAACAACAGCGTCATCCACATCACAAAGAAAATACTGAACGCAAGTGGACTCGGGTAGACCGCTATGACCCCTGCCGAGAGCGTCCCCCCGACAAGCTCCACGAATGGGTACTGCCACGACAAGCGCCCGCCGCAATAACGACAGCGGGCACGAAGAGCGAGAAAAGAAAAGATCGGGACCAGGTCGAGAGCTCCAAGCGTATGATTGCAATGCATGCATCGTGAGCGGCCATTCATCCCCACGCCGGTGCCATAGCGGAACACCAGCGCATTGATGAAACTGC
>JAKBZO010000023.1 GCA_021839985.1 bacterium | reverse complement strand
TCTTTCTCGGCGAAGAGATCTGGCGCTTCAACAACCGAAAGCTCACGCTCGATGAAAAGGCAGAGAGACTCTATCAATTATTGGTGGCAAATTAGTTCCATTACCCAAAGAAAAAGCTCCGCCAGAAATGACGGAGCGGTGAAGCCAACGGCTGCGAGTGTCCTACTCGGAGTGTTTGGTCGGCAGTTTAACGCCGTGATTGTAGCGCCACCGGGGCTGGTTCATGCGACCGGTCGCGAAGTCATACCAGACGAGGCCGGGGGAGAGGCAGATGAACACGACAGCGCGACGAATCTCAGCGTCCGTACCACCGGCCACGACAGCGCAGAGCGCGAAGAACACGAAGTACGCCAGCGCGGGCACCACGATCCAGCTGTGATACCAGTCGGACCAGCGGCCGCGCGGCACGATCTCACCGCGAGACCACTTGTAGCCGACTGCCAATGCACCGGCCATGACGAGATGATCGAACCACAGGCTGTTGATGGCCGCCGGCACTGTCACCGGCCGGTGCAACACCTGCGCACCCATCGCGATGATGATACCGAGGCCGAAGTAGCCGACGTAGCCGCTCGCCGAAACGTTGAGCGTCTGCGCCGGGCCTTCCGTAAGGTTCACGAAGATCCAATAGCCGACGTGCGTGATGAAGATCGAACCGGCGAGAACCCAGACCGGGTCGATATTTGCAAAGAGCCAATATGCACCGATGTTTTGTGACACGGTCACCCTCCTTAAGGCGTGGTTGAAGTCTGTAAAGATAGTAGCCTGTTATTACATGCGTGTCAAGTTCGGCGGACGGTCAGGAGCGACTGTATCTTGCGTGCCAGCGCGTGAGTATATTTCTTCGGCAGGTGCAGCACCTGCGGTACATGCCGCTCAAGAATGTAGTAGATGATCACCAGCCCCACCACTGTCCCCACCACCCACTCGACGTAGGTCTGCACGAATGAAAGGATCAAGTGCCAGCTGCTGCCGAAGAAGTAACCGATGACGATGAATTGTCCGATACCGACGATGACGCCTGGAACATTATACGCGAGGAAAATGCGGTACGGTATCTTGAACACACCCGCGAGAAACGGCGTCACCCACGAGAACGGCCCCATGAGGCGCGCGAGAAAGATGCTCTTGTGCCCATAGGTATCGAAGAATCTTTCGCCCTTGGCGTAGTTGGTGAGGTTGAAGAATTTCTTTTCTGCTTTGAAAAGCTTGATGCCGAAATATCGCCCTATGGCATAGCTGGTGCTGTCGCCGCAAATGCCGCCCCCATAGAGCGCGAGCATGATAAGCCATAGGTTGAGGATGTGTGAGCCAGCAAGGATGGCGCCCGGCAAGAAGAAGAGTTCGCCGTAGACGAAGAAGCCGACGCCGATCACCGTCTCAGCGTAGGCGCCGAGAAAAAGCACGCCATAGGCGAGAACGGTGTGCGCCTCAAGAAAAGCGACGATCACGGTAGGATCCAGAAACGACATACTATCTATATATAGATGCACTATTAGTGTATCACTCCTCGCTCGCAACGAGCTGTAGGAATGCTTCGTACACCTCCTGCGGTGTAATGCGCTCGATGAACGGCGTACTTGAGGCGACGAACATCTGCGCCACTCCCCGCCCCCGCGTCTTATCGAGTGCGATGTCGCGCCTGTCGGGCGGCATATACATATGAGGACCGGGGCCGAGTATCGTGACGCTGCGCGTATCCGCTACATGCGCGATGTTGCGCGGTCCGCTGTCGACGCCGATCAGATAGTCGCTCATGCGGATCACCAGAAGAAGCTGCGCGAGGTCGATCTGGCCCACAAGCGAGCAGGTGTCGAACTTGAGGTGCGATGCGATATATTCCTGGTCATTCTTATCTTCCGGGCCGCCGACGAAGATGAATTGGTATTCGCCGTGCTTGGTGTGGATCATGCGCAGCAGCTCGACCCACTTGTCTCTGCTCCAGCGCTTCATCGTCCACTTGGTACCGACGTGAATGAGGATCTTTTTGCCGGGCAACGCCATGCACGGAAGACACGCTGCTCTCTCGACCTCCTCTGCGCTGAACTGGAACATCTCATCGAATGAAAAACTGCGCGGCGTGCCGCCGAGCATTTCAAAATTGATGTCTCCCCACCGCCGCGGCACACTGCCGCACGCAACACTCCACAGAAGATGCCGCGTGTACCGCAGGAGCTGCCGCAAGCCGGTTATGAGCACGCCGGTCTGCAATTCCCCGAGCAACTCATATGATTCCTTGCTCACGCGCAACACGATCGTCTTTTCATATGAGTCGAGCTCCGTCGCTGCATCCGCGCGATGCGCCTGTTCTCGTCCGTAGACTGAGCGCACCGTGTACACTCGCCGCACGCCGCGCACTCTCTCTGCCAGCGGTCGGCACGCCGGCGTCACCATAAGATCGACTGACGCGTCCGGATGCTGCGCGATGAAATCGTGGATCGCGGGGATCGAGGCGGCGAATTCACCAATGAGGCACGGTTCGACCAACAGAACGCTCCCTGCTTTTTGCGCGGGTCTCTTTCGCCACAGCGAAAGCTTGAAGAAGTAAAAAACCTCCCGCAGAAGCTTGAGATATTCGGTATTTATCCGAGGCTCAGCCACAGGAGCAGTGTCGTGCGCGGTCATTGCTTATCTGTATCGTCTCATGAGAGAATAGAAAAAACAAATCATATGAGCTACCGCTTTTTTTCGATCATCATCCCCGCGCACAACGAGGAGTCGATCATCGCCACAACACTCCAAAGTATCAAAGATCAGGACTATCCCGCTGATCGTTTTGAAGTGATCTTGGTGGAGAACGGCTCGACAGATAGCACCTTCGAAGTCGCCAAAAAGTTCGTGTCGCCGAACTTCAATATCATGTCGTCTGAGAAGGGCGTGTCGAAGGCGCGCAACTTCGGTTTTCGTCACAGCTCGCCGCAGACCGACTGGTACATATTTTTGGACGCTGATACCTTCTTCGAGAAAGGTTTTTTCGCTGAGCTCAATGACTATCTTGAAAAGCATCCGAAGGTCGGCTACGGCACCACGACCGTTCTGCTCGATGACACGACGCTCGCCGGAAGATTTTGGACCTGGTATCTCAACGCCGGCGACAAACTCATCCGCATCATGCACCGACTTCATATCGTGCGCGCCGATCTTGCGGCAAAAGTCCGCTACGACGAGTCGCTTGTCCTCTCGGAGGATCTGCGCTATTCTCGAGACCTTGCTCCCCTCGGAAAATATTTCTTCATGAAGACGCGCAGCGTCATCACCTCGGCGCGCCGATTCAAGAACAAAGGTTATCTGAAGATGTTTTTCATCAATCTATATACTGGACTCTTCCCCAGGAAGACGCTTCAGAAGAAGGACTGGGAAGTGATACGATAACCCTACGACCATCATGGAACAGACACATCCCACAACACGCCGCGCACGGCTGCGCAACCGCTACAAAACGACGCTATCCGATCGACAGTTTCGTCGTACGACACTGATCTCGGTATTGTTCTTCGTGGCGGGTGTTGCGGCCACCTCGATCGCGAACGTCTATGCCGCAGCCCACGCCAGCAATCCGGTGACTGACGTCATTCTGTCCAATACGCGCGTATACAACGTCGACGACATAGTGGTGTATGGCGCATTCACCTTCTTTGCCTTCATCGCCATGCTCTGCGTACTTCACCCTAAGCGGATCCCGTTCATCTTTTCAAGTGTCGGACTCTTTCTTTTCATACGCGCGTTCTTCATGTCGCTTACCCACCTGGGCGTCTATCCGTATCGCACGGCGATCGATTTTCATAGCCGCCTTGCCCTCGCCATGTTTGGCGGCGGCGATGATTTCTTCTCGGGACACACCGGTATTCCATTCCTCATGGCACTCCTCTTCTGGGATGACCCGCTCCTGAGAAATACATTCATCATCGCCTCGGCGTTCGCCGGCGCCGTGGTCCTCCTCGGACATCTCCACTACACCATCGACGTCGCGTCAGCATTCTTCATCACCTACGCGATCTATCATCTTGCACTCAAATTCTTCCCGAAGGAATATGCACTGTTCAAGCGCGACGAGACCACCGAGGGGATCTAGCCGTATTGATAGCGCCCAAGTGCAGATACAGCTTAGGATCTTTGTGCAACAGCGAGCGCGCCGTGCAAGCCAGCAATATCACCAAGAGACGCGTGGCGGATCTCAGGCAGCTGCGGGAACATATGCATGATCCCCTGAAGATGCTTCTGTACGCGCGGGATCGATATGCCGCCTTCCTTGAACATCGACCCGCCAAGCACCACGCAGTGCGGCGACCAGTGCAGTATGGTGTTGTGCAGCGCGTAAGCAAAAAGCCGCGCGCTCTCTTCCCACACATCCGGATCGGTGATCTCAAGAGGATGCTTGCCAGTTCTCTCTTGGAGTGCGGAACCAGACACGAGCGATTCGATCGTCTGCGCGTTCGCATTATCGTGTCCGTGTAGGAAAAGATACTGATGCCCGATCTCGAAACCTTGCGCGCTGTGATCAATGGCGCCATCGACGATGCGCACGCCGCCAACGCCAGTGCTCACGGTAATGTAGGCGACGATAGGAAATCCCACCCCGGCGCCAGCATAAGCCTCTCCAAGCCCATTAAGAGCGGTATCGTTCTCGAGTACCACCGGCGCACCAAGCTCGCTGCGGAGCCGTGCTGCGATATCAACGCCTTCCCACGCCGGCAGATGCGGCGCGCGGAACAGGGTCGTTTTTTCTTTCCATAACACGCCGGGCAATCCGGCAACGACACGCTCGATCGGCTCGCTTCCCGCAAGACGTCGTGCCTCTTCTGCGAAACGCGCCAACCCTTCCTCGACGCGCTGCGGCGTGTCGAAAATGACCGGCTCGCCAAGACCAGCCGCTGTCCACGCAGCAATGCGCATTCTCGTCCCTCCTATGTCGGCAACGATCATCATATTTCATCTGTTAGATCGCTCATGCGCCGTTTGAACTCAGCAATGATCGGCGTCTGCGGCGATGTGACGCCATAGTAAGCGCCAAGTGCGGCGGCGGTAGACTCAGCGAGCAACACTGAATTGAATATTTTATGCAGCGCCGAAGCACCGCGCACTGACACTCGCTCCACCTGAACACCGCGTTCAGAGAGAATGTCGCTGAGGATCTTCATGCGCATCCTGACGCGCGGATGATCTTCAACGTCTTCGAGAATGATCGGGTGAATGGATGCGATGAGTTCATGCGCAGGCGGCATAGTATCGAATCCGGCGAGTTCGTTGTGGCAAAGCTCCGGAAATATGTTGTAGGCCGCCGGTATTTTGGTCGTCTCATTGAAGGAGATCTTCCAGTACTGCGCGATCGATCCATTGGCACCCGATGCGTATATATACGGCGTCTTCCCCTCCAGCACCCGCGCAAGCCGCACACTCTCCTCGTCATCGGACTCCAAGGCGCACTCACTCCCAACTGTCTGTATTGCGGAGACGAGACCGGCATCATTCATGAGTGCCGCAGTTGCGAGCATGAAATAACCGACCGCCATACGCGGTTCGATCCCCGTCTGCGGAATCGCGACGAGCGGTACCGCATGTTCCCGCGCAAACGAGAGGAGTTCACCGCCGCCGGTTATGACTGCAAGGGGAAGGTTCGCTGCAAGCGCCGCGCGCGCCGCTGAAAGCGTTTCTTCGGTAGTGCCCGAATAGGAACTCGCAATGAAGAGCGTTTCCCTGCGTGCGGTGCTCGACAAGAGCGGCAGATCGTAGTCGCTGTGGATCGAGAGCGGTAGGCGCGGATCATGCCGCATAAGAAGCTGTGCGCCGAGGTGCGACCCGCCCATCCCGCACACAACAAATGACTGCGCCCGCAAAAGCGCCTCGGCATTTTCTATCGTCGGCTGCCAGGTGAATTGCTCGGAAAAGTGTGTGGGTGTATTCATGGCAACATATCACGCGACCGGGTCGCACGCACTGCACACACCCAACTCTTCCAGTCTATCAAGATACCGAAGTACTGCATTTATGAACGAAGCATGACTCCAGGTCAGAGGTGCAGCTGAAAGCAACTCTCCTGTCATGCAGTCAACTTGTTCCGATAGCACCCCCGAAGGAAGCGCATTCCGGACGACCCATGCGAATATCTCGCGCACTTGGGTCATATCTGCCTCGGTATGAGCCCGCGCAATGAGATATTCGGCATACCAAAGTGTCGTGATGGCCCACGAATTGGGTTCACTGCCGTTTGCGTAGTATCGATCATGTTCATAACGCGGCAGACCGCCAAACGGTCGGTTCTGCGAAAGCGTGGCGACGGTCTTCTCGAATGCAGAAACAAGGCGGGGGTCATCGGGAGGCAGCACGCCGAACGTGAGCAATCCATACACGCTCGACATATCTATCGTGGTGTCGCGCACGATCGCGCCATTCTGCACATTGATCATTTTCAGGAACAAGCCGGTCTGCTCATCAAACAAGTGTGTGAGAATGCCGCCACGCATCTCTTCCGCTGCCTGCTTGTAATGTGCCGCACGATCCTTTTTGCCGAGCATGTCCGCGATCTGCGCGGCTGCCTCCAAAGCGCCGAAGACCGCAGACGAAGTGTAGGTGGTGATGCCATACTTCTCCTCCCACAAGTCATGAGACGCGTGCGGCAAACCTGTCATCTCGTCGCGATACCCGACCATGAAATTTGCCGCCTTTTCGACCAGCGAATTGTACAAGTCTTCAATAAATTCAAGGTCGCGGCTGCGAGAGTAATGTTCGCGCAAGGCGAAGATAACCGACGCCGTCTCGTCTTCCTGTATCGGATATTGCAATACGCCGTTCTGTACCCAAGGTTCCCACGACGATCCGAGTGAATCATCCGGCAGATACTTGTGCATGAAAAAGCCGCGTTCATCGATCACTCGATTGCAAAAAGCGAAGAACCGCTCGGCGACGTTGGCATCGCCCGCACGGTCAAGCGCAAGCGCCGTATACGACGCATCGCGCGGCCATATATACGCATAGGTGTCTTTGCCGCGCTGGAGCATATCCGAATCGGACGATGCAATAACTCCTCCGCCGGAATCTACATGCGCCCGTACATACATGAGTGATCGCTTAAAAAGCGCCGCCACTTCAGGAGAGAGCCCATAGAACGACCAGTGATATTTATTGACCCACGCACGCCAGTAATCGCTCGTTGTCTGTATCAAATGATCAGGCGTTTTCTTAATGACATATCGATGGAGCTCTTGCGCTTGTGCATGCGATCTTCCAGCCGTCAGCCAGTAATGGATCGGCCGTTCTTCCCCGCCTCCGTAGGTTGCGTAGAAACCGATGACCGAGTCGACAGGTCCGTGCTCGATCGGATTTTTTGATAGCACGCCGTCCTCGGCGTCGCGGTGCGTGCCTTCCTTGTCTTCAAAATTCACCAGACCGACGGCGTAGTCGGAGAATGGATCTTCGTCGCACAAGCCGCTCATCATGAACACACGCTGCCCCTTGTAATGGACAACTGCGTGGTTGATCGGATCGAAGTACGCGGTGTCGCCGCCGTGGGCTCGATAGATCTCGAACTGGTGCGCAAAGTACACTTTTATCTCGCGACTGCCGCCTGCGGTATTTTTCACGAGCACGCGCCGCAGAAATATCGGACTTTCGTTGTACACGACATCGGTGAACGACAGCTCAATACCGAGCGATGTGTTGATGGCGGTTATGTTGCTCGCGAGAGATTCCTCCTTGCACAATACGGAGATATGCCATCGCGGATCTTCCGACAACCATGAAAGCTCGCCATCGACCCACACACCGACGCGATGCCGCATACGTCCGCGTACGTGATCTTCAAGGCCGACACGCGGAAAATAAAGATCTCGCACTTCGCCGAAGTGGTCGAGCGCTATAAGAAGAGAGCCGTTACTGAGGACGATGGAGCGCATTATAGTTTTATTTCTTCCGCTTGACCGTGGCCCTTATTGCACGTCGTGCGGCAGTTCTCGTCTTTGCGCGGGCAAGCGCGCGGGCGCGCGGCTGGTCAAGCAATATCTGCTCAACCCACAGCGCAAAATCATTTCTGTCTCCGTTGACGTGATGCTTGAACTGCTCATCGGTCATCTGCTCCAGAGCACGCTCGAGCTCGAAGATGTCGGCGAGCACTGGCCCGTTATTCACCCAGAAACATTCCATTCCCCGCGCAACTCTCACGGCGGGCTTCCCTACTTTCGACCGCGCACCAGCGTTCTTTTTTATAGGACTCTTTTTCTTTGCAACCTTTGCCGTGCTCTTGGCGGCTGATGCACGTGTTCGTGTTTTCATAGTGTAGTTTATATAATAACTCATTTAATATATGACCCCTGCGCTTAACCTCCCCCGAGCCGAATACGCAGATCACTGAGAGCGTTCGAATATGAAATGAACGCATCATACGGCGACTCGTACGGCGAAAAGTAGGCATGCACATCGCCGTCAGAGAACCATTTAGTGCACATATAGTAGAAATGATCGGAGGTCTGAAGCTTGCGCCACGATGCTATGAGTGATTCGTCGCCGGATGCCAGCACTCTCTTCTCCAGAGCATACACTCCCTCTATCGCCGCACGCTGCATGGAATTGCCAACCCACGCCGTAAGGTCGCGATCGGTGTCAGCCCACGTCAAAACGTGCGGCACATCCACTTCATCCCGGATCGGATACGACGCAATGACCTCAGACGGCGTCTTAAAATCGTTGTCGGGGTTCTTAAGGATCTCGCCAGGCAAACGTTCGAGAAAGTTGAATATGCCCGTCGACTCCCACTGATGTTCACCGAACGTTTCGAAGTCCATGAACAAATTGATCGTCTCAGCGTTGCCGTTATGTGCGGACACCCACGACGCGAACACGTCAGCCGTAAGTGGCCAGCCTGCCCAATCACGCGACGAAAAGCGGAAAGCGATATCGTCGGACAATTTATAGTTCTTCATGAGCAGCCGTATATGCTGCGTTCCTTTTGGGCGATACACGAAATTCGGACTGCGCCAGCCAAGCACCGCGTCCCACCCCTCGGCAAGAATGCCGTCATAGCCGGCATCTTCCGCCCACTGCGCGAGATCGTTGCGGTATGAGAGTTCTGTGTTGCGGAACACTCGCGGTTTGATATTGAATATCTTTTTGATCGCAGCGCGATGCATAGCGATCTGCCGCTCGAATTCATCCCGCGAATAAAAGAATGCGAGCGAATGGTAGTAGGTCTCCGAAAGCACTTCGACGCGTCCGGTTGCGACCACCTTCTGCAGGAGCAGGATCGCTTCCGGCGCCGCACTCGCCATCTGTTCCAATGCAACACCTGAGACCGAAACACTGAACCGAAACTCCGGATGCTTCTCAAGCAAGCGCGACAGAAGCCTGAGTGTCGGCAGATATGATTTTTCCGCAACCTTGCGCAGCACCCATTCATTATTGAGTTTTCCCTCCCCTGCGCCATTAAAATAGTGCGGGTCGTTCCCGATATCGAACACGCGATATTGCTTCACCCGGTAAGGCTGATGGATCTGCAGATATATGCATACGGATGCCATGATCTTATGATGGTCTGAACGACCTCTGTATCCTCTCTATCAGGTCTTTTATCTTCTCTGCGGCACGGCTCCATGTGATGCCGAGCACTTCACGCACGCCATGTTCGCGCAGCGTCTCATGAAGAGCTGGGTTGCGGAGGACCGAGACTATCTTGTCCGCCATGTCTTCCGTGTCCCAGAAGTCGACCTTGAGCGCATGCCGCACAACCTCAGAGACTCCGGACTGTTTCGATATGAGGACGGGCGTCCCAGCGCGCATCGACTCAAGCGGCACGATACCGAACGGTTCGGAGACGGAGGGCATGACAAACAGATCGGCGATCGCATACGCTTCGCTGCGCTCTGCATCTCGCAAAAAACCTGGGAACAATACGTTTCCAGCGATACCTTCCTGCGCAACGAGCTCCATCATCTGGTGCTCCATATCGCCGGAGCCAGCAAGAATGAACAGCGTGTTCGGCTCGTACTGAAGAACTCGCTTGGCCGTACGCACAAAATAGTCGGGTCCTTTCTGAAGCGTGATGCGACCCAGGAACAGCACGATCTTGTACCCGGCGTCTTTGAGAGATCTTAATCGCGATGTTGAGACTGATTCGGTCGGCATGTCTTCCGCATCGATGCCGTTATGTACGACCTGTATCTTCTCGGGCGGGATCCCGTAGCGTTCGACGATCAGATCTTTCGTCCTTTGCGAGACCGCGATCACGCTGTCGGCCCCTTCCATACCTGCACGCTCTATGTCGTATACCTCTTGATTGACATTCGTGCCTCCGCTGCGGTCGAATTCCGTCGCATGAATATGCGCAATAAGAGGTTTGCCGGATACGCGCTTCGCTTCAATACCCGCGCCGAATGAAAGCCAGTCGTGCGCATAGATGATATCGAACTGCTCTTCGGAAGCTATGCGTGCGCCAAGCTGCGCATATCGGCTCACTTCGCTAAACAGATCGTCGCCGTAGATCGAATCCTTACGATACGCACGCCCGTAGCGGCTGCACGTGATATAGGGAGAAAGCGACGAGTTGACGATACGGGCCCGCATGCCGCCCAGGTCGGCGTAGACGATCTTCACATGCGATGCTTCGTGCGGAAGTTTTTTAGGAAGCACGAACGTAATATCGATCCCTTCACGCGACAAAGCACGCGTCAATCCAAGACACGCCGTACCGAGCCCGCCGCTGTTGAACGGAGGGAACTCCCACCCGAACATAAGAACTCGAGCATTCATAGACTTCTTGTAGCATGCGCCACTCAGAGGTGATCTGTACCGTCTATACTAACACGACAAAATATCCACCTTATGTTCTTGATCAACAACTTGAACCGATACGGATCATTCGCACTTGTTGTCGTGTTCGCCGATCGCCATCTTGCTGAGCTCAGCTTGCCATCCGACCAGGTTTACGAGGATCTGTACACAGGTCGCCATGCCCGCCACGGCGAGCACGAAGATCACATACCACGACCATGCATACATGAAATAGCAATACACGACCGGTAGCGAGAGCCACGCACCGGTGCACCACGGACACGCGAGGATCTCCGAGATCGCACGGCGGAAGCCTTTTTTGAATGGTGTCGTCTCTATCATAGCGCCGGTTTCCGTCAGCACTAGTCTCTTCTGCACGAACCACTCGCGCACGAAGCGTGTGACCTTGTCGTATACGAACAGCCTGGTAAGACGGAAGACCGCCAGCACGATCAAGATCGCATCAAACACCGAGATGTCGGTCGGCAGTGCGCCGAACACTCGCTGCATATTCCACAGAGAAAGCGTGACGAGGCCGACAAACACAACGCTGAACAAAAAATTCCACATGTTTTGATCTTCTTTTTCTCGCAACTCTGGCATACCAATATCAAGATACTATTTGATAATGAGCTCATTGTACCACCTATTTAAAAGACTTCTCGATAGCATGTTCGCCCACCTTGGTGCGAAGAATATGGAGCGCGAGCGCGGGGACGCCAAGCTGAGCGCCAAGGCCATTGGCGATACTGCGCGCGTAGGTGCCGCTTGAACAAGAGATATTCACCGTCGCACACGGAAACTCGCGCACACCATCCTTACGCAGATGTCTGCGCCATATCGAAATGATCTCCTCTTGCCGGAAATCGCCGTTCACGCGCGCGACACTGTCTTCGATGTAGGCGAGAAGTTGCGGCTCTTTCACCTTGTAGACGTGCTCAAGCTTGATGTCATACACCGTCACATCACGCCGCGGCAACGGCGAGAGGGCGCCGAGCGCTCCCTGCTTCGCCCACTCGAAGAGCGGTTTGCCTTCGACGGTTTTCGATGAGAACGGCGGGTACTCTTGCGAAACGCTTCCGTGGAATTCCCGCAGTCCCTGTTCGATCGCGCGCTTCGTCACCAGTTCTTCTCTTCCCGACTGCAATACTTTGCCGAGCACATCATAGGTGTCGGTCGAAAATCCGAAGAGTATGTCGAGCGTATATTCTTTGCTCATATCGAGATGCTGATCGTGGCGCGCGTTCTCCGCGCCGACCAAACACACGAGAACACCTTCCGCCATCGGGTCGAGTCTGCCGGCATACGAGAGCACTTCATACTGATATTGCGGCTTTTGGGTGCGCAGACGCTCAAGGCGCTCGCGCGGCGTTTCGCCGAGTTTCTTATACAGATTAAGAATATGTCCTCCCGTCGGGTTCATTTGTCCTTATATTACAAGAATTTTTGATATTTGCTACCTGATCTATGTATTTTGGCGACCTGCTCGTCAAAGGCTGCGATGCTCGCTCACCCTATGCTGAGATATGACTCGCTCCGCTTCTCGCTTTTGACTTCGCATCTCATCCAAAATACATAGATCATATGATATTATGACGGCATGTCTGAAAACAAAAAGCTTTCGACCGAGGCCTACAAAGGCGTGCGCGATTTCTATCCCGAGGATGAAGCGACCCAGCACTATCTGTTCTCGACCATGAGCCGCGTTGTCGAGCGCTTCGGCTATGCGCGCTACGACGCATCGGTACTTGAGCCGTCGGAGCTCTACAAGAGCAAGGGCGCCGAAAATGAAGAGCTCGTCAACGAGCAGACCTACACCTTCATCGACCGCGGAGACCGCGAAGTGACGCTGCGCCCCGAGATGACGCCGACCGTCGCGCGCATGGTCGCCGCCCGCCGCCGCGAGCTCTCCTTTCCGCTTCGTTGGTATTCCATTCCAAACATATTCCGCTATGAGCGGCCACAGCGCGGACGTCTGCGCGAACACTGGCAGCTCAACGTTGACCTCTTC
The DNA here is from genome assembly GCA_021839985.1 of bacterium. Lineage (GTDB taxonomy): Bacteria > Patescibacteriota > Minisyncoccia > Phycocordibacterales > SBAW01 > JAKALC01. The sequence continues at coordinate 649 of JAKBZO010000023.1, read as the reverse complement.
GGCTCATCGAGCACTGAGGCCGACGTCGAGGTGATCGCGCTCGCTCATGCGATCCTCAAAGAGTTCAAAGCGAAGGACGATGATTTCGTCATCAGGATCAATAGTCGCGCCGCACTCAACCGCATATTCGACGAACGCGGATACTCGGAGGAGACGCGTAAGAAGCTCTGTACGCTGCTTGATAGAAAAGCCAAGATGCCCGCTGCGAAATTCGAAGAGAAATTGCATGCGCTTGCCGGCGGCGATACGGCATTTCTGCAGACGGAGAGCGACGATGTCACGCGCGTGCGTGGCGCACTAGCATTGCTTGGTATTACGAATACCGTATTCGATCCGTCGGTCATCCGCGGTTTCAGTTACTACACCGGCGTTGTATTTGAAGTGTTCGATACCGATCCGCAGAACAATCGCTCGCTCTTCGGCGGCGGACGCTACGACAATCTCCTCTCGCTCTTTAGCGACGATCTTGTGCCGGCGGTCGGCTTCGGCGTCGGCGATGTTACGCTGCGCGACTTCTTGGAAGTGCGCGGACTACTGCCTTCGTATACGCCGCCCGCGCGCGTCTATCTTGCCGTCTCGGGCACGGAGGCTGTTGAAGGCGCGACGGCGCTCGCCAGCGAATTGCGCGCGGGCGGCGTCAATACCGCCA
>JAKBZO010000022.1 GCA_021839985.1 bacterium | reverse complement strand
GATCCTCAAAAGTTTCCCGAATGTCGAGAACGATGTCTCATTCCTCGAAGAGCTCTATGAGAAGCTCGCGTCGGCGCATATCGATGTGCTCGAAGGCGGCGGCATGCTCGAAGTGCATGACGAGACGCTCGCGACTGCAAGCGGCGGCCAGTACGATTCGATCCAAATGTATCTACGCGAGATCGGCCGGTACCCGCTTCTGAATACGAAAGAAGAGCGTGACCTTGCGAAGCGTGTTATGGATGGGGAAGTAGAAGCGAAGAATCTTCTTGCGCGCGCCAACCTGCGTCTCGTGGTGTCGATCGCCAAGAAATATGTTGGCCGCTCGCCCGATCTCACGCTGCTCGACCTCATTCAGGAAGGCAACCTCGGTCTCTTCAAGGCCGTCGACAAATTCGATTACACCAAAGGCTACAAATTCTCGACCTACGCGACCTGGTGGATCCGCCAGGCGATCACCCGCGCGCTCGCCGATCAGAGTCGTACGATCCGCATCCCGGTGCACATGGTAGAGACGATCGCGAAGTACAAGCAGGTGTCGCGCCGCTTGGCGCAGGACCTCGGTCGCGAACCGCTCGCTGAGGAGATCGCACTTGAAATGGGCGTCGAGGTGGAGAAGATCTATCAGATCGAGAAGATCGATCAGGATACCGTGTCGCTTGAAAGCCCGGTCGGCGGTGATGACGACGACGGCAAGTCGGTGCTCGGCGACTTCATCGCGGATGACAAGATCATGTCGCCAGCGCAGGAAGTGGCGCAGCGCATTCTCATCGACCAGGTCAAAGAGATCCTCGATGATCTTTCTCCGAAGGAGCGCGAGATCCTTAAGCTTCGCCATGGTCTTGAAGACGGTATCTATCACACGCTTGAAGAAGTAGGCAAGAAGTTCGGTGTCACGCGCGAGCGTATTCGCCAGATCGAAGCGAAAGCGCTGGAGCGGATACGCACGCATGATAAAGCGAAGAAGCTGCGCAGCTATTAAAGGGACGCACACTGTCGGCGCATTGCTTTGTCGGGAGCTCCGCTTTTCGTTCGCCGTACGACCCAGTACGTCTCGCTTCGATGCTCGCTCCCTTCGCGCACTGCATCCGACAGTGTGCGTCCGATGCCATCTCTATCATTCTCGCAATGAACTCTGAAGAATTTGAGGCATTGGTCGCTGATATCGGATTCGATCCGGTGCCGGAGAAGTTTCGACCGCTTATCGAGAATGTGGCGCTGATGATCGAAGATGAGCCGAGCAAGGAGACGCGCGAGTCGACCGGTCTCTCTGACGACGAGACATTGCTCGGCCTATATATCGGTGTGCCGCACACGGCGCGCGGCGAAAATTATAACCTCGTGCTTCCCGATAAGATCGTGATCTATCGCTTGCCATCGCTTGAGGCGGCAGAGGAAGATGGTATCTCGGTGCGGCAGTTGGTTGAAGAAACCATCTGGCACGAAATCGCACACCATTTTGGGTTGTCGGAAGAGGAAGTGGAGAGGCGGGAACATGAGCACAAGAATCATTGAGGTTGGACCAATCTCGGAGAGCCGCACAGCGGACACGTCAAAATTGATGAAGTGCTAGGCGCGCGCGAGGAATGAACCGAGCAATACCGAGCTGCATTGTGAGGGAGTACCGGAGCGCGCAACAACGCAGTTCGCGATTTTGACGCGTCCGTCTCTAAAGATCGTTGCTGGAATACGAAAGATTGAAACTTTTGTTTATCAGAGGGAAGTCGGGGACCATGTTGCCCGCTCCTGCGTAGCCAAGGGCTTCCCAGTTGAGGAATGACGGGTCACGAAATGCGGCGCGTGCGATGGCGCCGTTCTCATCAGTCGTCGCGAAACAGACGATCGGACCGCGCCAGCCTTCGACGATGCTGACCGCTATTTCATTCTTCGGAAGCACAACCTCTTTCGTGCTGGCTATAGCGCCCTCAGGCATGTCTTCCAGGGCTTTTTGTATGACTTCAAATGAAGTAAAGAGTTCGTCGATGCGCACGCGGAAGCGCGCATTCACATCGCCGTCCTCGGAGGTTGCGATCGTGGCCGGCAGTTTGTCGTAGGCGGCATATGGATGATCGACGCGCGCGTCGGCGGCGACGCCGAGCGCGCGCAGTGGCACGCCAACGACACCATGATCGAACGCGACTTTTTTATCAAGCACGCCGGTACCCTTCAGGCGGTTGTAGAGCGAGAGCGTATCGTCGGCGATGTCGATGACTTCTTGCAGGTCTTTGCGCAGCGCCTCAAGTTCTTCGGCGAGCGCTGCTGCAGCTTCTTTGTCGATATCGTGCGAGACGCCGCCGAAGACGCAGGCACCGCGCAAGAAGCGGCTGCCCGTGAGACGGTCGTTGGTGCGCATGACCTGCTCGCGCAGACGCGATCCTTGTGCGCCACCGAAATTGAAGCCCGTGTCGGTCATGATCGCGCCGATGTCGCTGAGGTGATTGGCAAGACGCTCAAGTTCGGCAAAGATCGTGCGCAGATACTGCGCGCGCGCCGGAACCTCGATGCTCGCGAGCTTCTCGATGGTTTGACACCACAGAAGTGCGTAGCTGAAGGAGCTGTCGCCGGAGATACGCTCAGCAAGCGCTGTGGTGCGATCAAGCGGAAGCGTCTCGAACAATTTTTCCGTGCCTTTGTGCTGGTAGCCGAGTCGCGGTTCGAGTAGGAGGATCTCTTCGCCGGCGAGGTGGAAGCGGAAGTGGCCCGGCTCAATGATGCCGGCATGTACCGGACCCACTGGCAGTTCGTAAATACCTTCTCCTTTGATCGTGCGGAAAGTGAACGGTGCGTTACCTTGCGCCGGCCGTTCATTCCACACGAAGTCTTTGCAGAGTGGATACACGCCCTCCGGCCAGTTCTCATGCAGAATGATCGAGCGTGGCTCGGGATGACCTTCTGGAGTGAGGCCGAAGAATGACATGATTTTGCGTTCGTAGAGCATCGCCTCGTGGATGGTTGGCGTCACAGAAGGGAAACTCTTGGTCGTGGTGATATACGGCATGATGAAGACACTCTCGCTCGGTACGCCAAAGATGTAGAAGATCTTGAATACGCCGGAAATTTTTCGCTCGTCGGTCGCCGTGATAAGCAGGAGCGGCAGCTTGTGTTCTTTGTAGAGACGCTCGGTGACGTTTTTAATATCATGCGCCTCGACCGCGAACGAGAAAACATCACCTGCCTGCGCAGGCCGGCCGTGTTCCTGCACAGTGTATTCCTTCGGAATATATTTTTGTGCGATAGAAAGTTTCGACATAAAGATGGAATGAGGGCTAAATACTCGAGACTGCGGCGGTGAGTAATTCGTGGAGTGAGGTCGGGATCATGAGGCCGAAGGCGAGCAAGATAAGTGCGAATGCGCTTGGCACTGCCACCGTACGCCAGTCATGCTCGCCCGGCTCAATTCCTTCCGGCACTTCGCCGAAGGCCATGGCGCTGAGGTGGCGCAACAGCCCTGCGAACACAACTGCGAGCAGCATGATCGCCAGCGTGGTGAGGTACGGATGAAGGGCGATCCCCGCGGTGAAGATGTACCACTCCGTGAGGAAGGTGCCGAACGGCGGGACGCCGGTCGCAGCTAAGACGCCGAGAAAGAAGAGCGCCGTGGTTGCGGGCAGCGTGCGGATCATGCCGCGCACGCGGGCGATCTTGGTCGAGCTGTAGGTGAGGTAGGCATTGCCGACCGCAGAGAAGAGAAGCGGCTTGAAGAGTGCATGATAGATGAGATGAAGCAGAGCGGCGAACGTGCCGATGCCTCCGAATCCAAGGCCGAGCGATATGATGCCAGCGTGCTCGACGCTTGAGTAGGCGAGCATGCGCTTGTAATTCCACTGCGAGAAGATGAGGAAGGCGGCGATGAACAGCGAGAGCATGCCGAAGAATATGAAGAGCGTGCTTGAAAATGCAGGACCGGCGGAAATGTCGGCGATCCCTTTGAATCGCATGAGTGCGAGCATGGCGACCGAGAGCAGACTGCTGGAGAAGAGTGCGGCGATCGGCGTCGGGGCTTTGCTATAGACGTCGGGCTTCCAGGTGTGCAGCGGCGCGAGGCCTACCTTGGTGCCATAGCCGATGAGGACGCACGCGAAGGCGATCTTTGCGATAACCGGGTCAAGCGTCGCTGCGCCGAGGCGGAGCGCTTGCCAGTTGAGGAATGCTGACGGGTCATGATGCACGAGCGTGAAGAGGAGCGTGCCGATGAAGCCGAAGAGCAAGCCGACCGAGTTGAGAATGAGGTATTTCCACGCCGCTTCCATCGCTGACGGTTTGTTATAGAAGCTCACGAGAAGCGCGGTCGAGAGCGTCGTGCCTTCGATGGCGATCCACATGAGGATCGGCATGGTGGCGCACAGCGCGGCGTACATCGCAAAGAGGAAGATATTGAAGAGTACGTAGTACTGGCGCAAACGGCGGAAGCCGATGATCTCTTTGCGTATTTCCTGCCGCATGTAGCCGATCGAATAGAGCGCCATGCCGACCGATACGATCGCGACCACCAGCGCGACGACGCTGCCGAGCGCATCGAGAGAGAAAAGATCCGACGCGCCGTAGCTGCCGGCGCGAAGCACCTCGGGGATCAGGGAAAAGACGCCGATCATCGAGACGATGCTGCCGGTGAGCGTGAGGCGCTCAAGCGAGAAGGTATTGCTGCGCACGAAGATCGAAGCAAGTGCAGCAAGAAGCGGGGCGATGATGACGATGTCGAGTATCATGATAGTAGCTTAATCTTTCAAACGGCGAAGTTGGGTAACGTCGAGCGAACCGAACTGGCGGTACAAGAGCGACAGGAAGATGTATGCGACGCAGACCCACAGAAGCAGGTCGAAGGTGATGCCGAGCTGGAGCGCGGGGCTTTGTTCGAGACCGGCGGCGAGCGCCATCATTACGATGCTGTTCTCCATCGAAAGAATGCCGATCATCTGCGAGAGCGCGCCTTGGCGGTTGATGACGATGAATAGTGCGCAGAACAGCGAGGCGATCGAAAGGAAGAGGAGGGTCTGCGCGCCCGGCGCGATCACCGCGAGCGGTTTGAAGAGATAACTGCTTGAGAGCGCGATGATGAGTGCGAGTACGATGAGGGTGTTCGGACCACTGAGGTAGGTGTTGCTTGAAAAACGTGACGCGTGAGTTGCGATGAGGCGCTTGAGGAAGAACGGGGCGACGAAGAGTTTGACGGCGGCGATCGCGAGGATGGTGGCGACAAGCGTGAGTGTGACATGGTCGCGCGATGACCAAGCAAGCAATGCGATGACCGCCGCCGATTGTACGACGAAGAGCTCTACGACCAGCATACTTTTGCGGGCGATCTGTATGAGAACGATCGTCATGAAGGCGATGCCGGCGAGTATGATCGGTAGTTCAGTCATGATGTTACAGCGCGAGTACGATAGCGATAATGCTAAGCACGGTGGCGGTGAAAAGAAGATCGGGGAGACGGAAGATGCGCAGCTTTGCGATGCTTGACTCAAGCGCAGCGATCGCGAAGACCGCGATCAGAGCTTTGATGAAGAAGATGATCGCGCTGATGCATATTACGGAGAGTGATGCACCGGCCGCGGCAATCCCGAATGGCAGGAAGAGGTTGCCAAAGAGCGCGATAAAGATGAGGTATTTATTCGCCGCTGCCCACTCCATGAGTGCGAGTCGCGGACCGGAGTACTCGAGGACCATCGCTTCATGGATCATGGTGAGCTCAAGGTGGGTCGCGGGATTGTCGAACGGATAGCGCATCGTCTCAGCAAGAAGCGCGATGCCGAAGGAGATGCCGGCGACGATGAGCGGCACAACGAACAGGTGCCCGCTCATGCTCTGTGCTTCTGCGATCCCAAAGAGATCGGTCGTGCTATTCATGAGCGCGAGCGCGAACAGCGACAAGACCAGCGCGCCTTCAGTGAATGACGCGAGCATCATCTGACGGCTTGAACCGAAACCGCCGAAGGGACTGCCGACGTCGATGCCGGCGAGCGCGATCCAGAAGGTCTCAAGCGCGAGAAGGCCGACGAGCACGAGCAGGTCGTTCGTGTGCGTGCGCGTCGAGAGCGAGAGGAGCGGAATGCTTGCCGCGATCGCAAGTGTCGTACCGAACACGATGAACGGCGCCACACGGAAGATCCATGACGCATCGCGGCTTATGACCTCGTCCTTGTGCAGAAGTTTCCACAGATCGCAATACGGCTGAAGCGGGGAGGCGCCGCGGCGATTCTGGAAGCGCGCTTTGATGCTGCGCGTGAGACCTATCGCGAGCGGCGAGAGGAGCGGAATGAGAGCGAGCTGAAGTATCCAGAGTAATGTGGTCATGATGGTTTAGATGATGCCGAGCGAGATAACGACGAATAGCGCCAGCAGCGTCAGGAACATGTACAGAACATACGCATTGACGCTGCCGTTCTGGATGCGGCCGATGATCTGTGAAGCACGCGCGAGCGCACGGTCGAGCGGCCGGTAGAGGTGAGTCGTCGCGAAGTCGTGCGTGAAGAAATGAACTGAATGTTCCGCAGGGAAGTAGCGGATGTTCGCGTCCTGGTATTCGACACTCGACTGGCGCGTGGGGCGCATGATGCCGCGCATGACCGTGATGATCGAATGGGCGAAGCCGAACGCAGTGATCTCCATGCGCGGCGTAAGCGGTGTGCCGCAATCCCAAGTAGCGCCAACTTCGACGCGTCGGCGGCCGCCGAGGAGCGACACGATCCACAGCGCCAAGAGAACGGCGAGAATGAGTACGAGCGCGATCATGGCCATCGAAATGATCGAGCCGGTATTGAGAACGATCGTGAACGGCTGTGAGCTGAAGGAGGGCACGGTGTTTGAAAATGCGCCGAAGGTTGTGGTGACCGATGCGAGGGTGTGCGCAATGAATGACGACTTGATCGCGACGATGAGCGTGAGCGCGGCGAGTATCAACATCGAAAGTTGCGATGAAAGCGGCATCTCATGCGCGTGAGTGACCTCTGGTGAGCGCGGACGAGCGAGGAAGATGACACCGAACGCTTTGACGAAACAAGCTGCCGCCAAACCGCTGGTGAGCGCGAGGCCGCCAATGGCGAGCGTGAACGCGATGCTGAGCGTCATGCTGTTGCCGTGGATGATGCCGGCGAAGAGCGATTGGAACGTAAGCCACTCGCTCACGAAACCGTTAAGCGGCGGGAGCGCGGAGATCGCCATCGCGCCGACGAGGAATGAGACAGCGGTCACCGGCATGTACTTGATGAGGCCGCCGTAGTGTTCCATGTCGCGCGTGTGCGTCTGCGATACGACCGAGCCCGCAGAAAGGAAGAGAAGCGCTTTGAAGATCGCGTGGTTGAGCGTGTGGAAAAGTCCGGCAATGAGTGCGACCTGTGCGAGCGTAGGGAGCCCGAGCGAAAGGAAGATCAGCGCTGAGCCGATACCGAGAAGAATGATGCCGATGTTCTCGATACTGTGATAGGCGAGGAGGCGTTTGATGTCATGTTCGGAGAGCGCGTAGAGAACGCCGAGGATCGAAGAGATGATCGCGATCGCGAGCACGGTGAGGCCGAACCACAGAGGCGGTGTCGGCATGATGATGAAGAAGATGCGGACCATCATGTAGATGCCGGTCTTGATCATGACGCCGGACATGAGCGCGGAGACGTGGGAGGGCGCTGCTGGGTGCGCGTCGGGCAGCCAGATGTGAAGCGGGATGATGCCCGCCTTGATGCCGAAGCCCACAAAGGCAGAGAGGAGGATCGTGCCGAGCATCAGTGGTGAGGCGCCTGCCTGCGCAGGCAGGGTGAGAAGCGCCGGTGCCATGTTCGCGAAGTCGAGTACGCCGGTTGCGCGGTAGAGAAGCAGCATCGCGAGCACGATGAACGCGAAGCTCACATGCATCATGATGAAATAGCGGGTGCCAGCTTTGATATTGGTCTGTTCGCGGTATTCGTAGATGACGAGGAAATAACTCGTCAGCGACATCACTTCCCAGGCGATGAGGAACGCGACAACGTTTTGCGCGGTCACCACCAGCAGCATGCTTGCGATGAAGAGGTTGTAGAAAAAGCCGAGGCGGCCGAGGCGATAGGCGGGCGTGAAGTGCTTGATATAGCCGAAGGCGTAGAGCGATGCGATCGTGGCGATGAGGGCGATGATCGTCACGAAGAATGCCGAGAGCGCGTCGATGCCGAACGAGAATGAAAGAAGCGGGAGCGTTGAGTTGAATTGAACCGCGATCGGGGTGTGTGAAATGAGGACGCCGCTGCCGATCATAAGTGCGAGCGCTGAGCCGAGGAGAGCGGCGGTCGTGCCGATCGCTCCTGAAATGCGGTCGCTCTTCATCGCGATCAATGAGCCGATCGCACCGAGCGCGAAGAGAGCGAGAGTGCACACGAAGTCGGCTGAAGAGATGAGTGCGGTCATGTTAGTTCGTTTTCTTTTCTATATCCTCGAGGATCGCGAGCAGGGAAGAGAGGATGAATGCGGGAGAGGGCGGATCGCCTGCAATGGTGTAGTCGACCGGCACGACATTGTGCGCGCCGTCTTCTGTCGCATACGAACCTCTGAAGATGCCGCCGTCTATCGCATCGTCGCCGATCGCGACGACGAACTTCGGTGTCGGAGTTGCGTCATAGGTCGCTTTGAGCGCGCTCGCCATATTGCGCGAGACGGGACCGGTCACGAAGATCATGTCAGCGTGGCGCGGACTTGCTACGAAGTGCACGCCGAAGCGCTCGACGTCGTAGTATGCATTGCCAAGCGCATTGAGCTCCTGCTCGCAGGCATTGGTCGAGCCGGCGGTCACGACGCGGATCGCGAGCGAACCATTGAAAAGTTTCGCGACCTTACGGTGCACTTCCTGTCCGACGGCATGCACATCGGCGTGCGGAAGTTCCGACACAGGCGTGAGGATCGACGATGGAATAGACCCTATTTTTCGCAAAAGCTGGACAAGCATGGAGTTGTGGCTCAAGGCCTATAAAAACAAAAACCGCGAGCGCCCTAGGGCACTTCACGATAATGTTCACATGATACCATTTTCGTCCATATTTGCAAAGAAAACCCCGCCACGGTGAAGTGTGTGGCGGGGTTGAGGAGCCTCGATAGTTACGCGACGTGTATGTTGCGTGCGTGGATGTAAGCGCTGATGAGGCTGGCGCCCCTCTCGACGAGCGAATTGACAGGGCCGCCAGAGTTGATGAATTCCAGATGCTGACCCTTCAAACGTCCGTATCGGTCGATCACGCCCTCCTCGTATCTGACGAACTCCGTCAGCACTTCTCTTCGGATGTTGCTGAGGGGATGTTTCTGCAACATCCGGTCCACCGTGGTGGTGTCGTCGGCTTGGGTGATGAGGTAGGTCGGCGGCGTGATGCCGTTGAGACTCAGGCGATCTTTCACCAGAAGATCGTGCATGCGGAATGCTTCATCGTTCTGGTCGGTACAGGTCGCGCATGCTGCTGCGTACATCATGGCGTCGAGGCCGAACCCATAGGAGACGACAACCTTGTCTGCCTTCAGTAGTTGCTCGAGCCCCTTGTGCTTGTTGAATTGCTCAAGATCGCCCCAGCGATCCAGCAGCTTCGCCGTTGGGAATCTTTTCCGTTCAGCGCTGCTCCACAGCAGGGGATGCTGCAGGTCTTCGCCGAATGGCTTGCCGATGAATTCGAATTCTGTGTTGGGGAATCTCCTTGGAAGCTCGTGCCGGAGGCCGTTATAAAGACTCAACCGACCGGAACAGGTTTGACCGGATACTGCGAAGAACAGCGCCTTGGGAGTCATCTTATTTTGCACCTTTCTCTTTTCGAGGTTTGATGTAGGAACAACTGATGGACCATCCTACTCCTGCTTTGGCATAGGTCAAGGGTACTTGTCCACTTTTGTGACGGGAATGGGTATACTATTCGTGCATGCCGATGAAGAAAAAACAGGAAGGTGACAGTAAAAAACGAACACTCCCCATACGTCACTGGAGCCACTCGTCGCTCATGGCGTTCTTGCGCAACCCGCTCGCGTGGTACAAGCGCTATGTGGAGCAGATCTATGATGACCCGATGTCGCCGTCGTCCGTGATCGGACAGGCGGGACATGTCGCGCTGCAGCATTTCTATGGCGGCATCGGCAAGGAAGGCGCGGTCGATCTCGGCCTTGAATATCTGCGGAACATCGCCGACTTCGAGATCGATCTTGGCAAGGCTCATTCAAAGATGGCGAAAAAGAAAAAGCGCGCAGCGATGGAGCGTGAATATCTGCAGGCGGTTTCGTTCTACCTTAAGCGCCCGCCGCGGCACCGCGTGCTCGGCGTCGAGCATAAAGCGACCGCTGAGGTCGAGGGGCTCGCGCTTCCGATCAAGGCGGTCTCCGACCTGGTCGTCGTGTCGCGCGTCGATCCGAGTGCACTCGACATCGTCGATCATAAATTCGTGAACGCGTTCAGCCCCTCGGGCGCGAACAAGACGCTCTTCGTGATGCAGGCGCTTTTCAATTACTACACGGTAAAAGAGACCTTCGGCAAAGAGCCTCTGCGCTTCATTGTGTATGAATGCAAGAAGACGAAGAACGCGGATGGATCGTCGCAGATGCGGCGGTACATCATCGACTTCCGCACGCTGCGCGATGAGTTCGCGCTTTTCCACCGACTCATCAATGATGCGACCGCGGAGATCGCGCGCCCGCGTTTGTATCTGCCCAATCCGTCTGACATGTTCGAAGGGGAGAACTCGTTCGACATCTATCGCCTTGGGCTTGTCGATGAACAGACGGAAAAATAGAAGAGCCGCAGAAGTCAGACTTCCCCAAGCTTGGGGAAGTCTGACTTCTGCGGCTCTCCCTCCATTCCTTCTTCTGCCTTCTGCCAACTTTTCTCCCCCATTCCTCTCCTGTTTGCAACCTCCGCGGCGTGATAAGCTAGAAAGACCATGGTCATCAAGATTTCCAAGAACCGCGTCGACATCGGTCTTGAGCAGCTGCAGAACGCAGAGCTCAAGAATTACTCGGAGACGACCGTGACCGCCAACTCCGGCACCGCCTACACCGTCGACCTCTCGGCGGGCAACGTCTTCAATCTCACGCTCACCGGCAACTGCACCTTTACGTTCAGTAATGCTCCCGCAAGCGGGAAGATGGGGCAATGCCTTCTTTTCTTGGTGCAAGACAGCACCGGCAGCCGACTCGTCACCTGGCCAAGCAGTGTCAAATGGCCGTCCGCCACCGCCCCGACGCTGACCACGACCGCGGGCGCAGCCGACATTCTTCGTCTTGTCACGGTCGACGGTGGTACGACCTGGCTGGGCAGCACGCAAGTGTCCAATGCAAGAAGCCTTCAAAAAACCCTCTGGGCCTGGGGATACAACAACTACGGCCAGCTCGGCCTCGGCGACGTCACCAACCGCTCCTCTCCGGTCCAAGTCGGCGCTCTCACCACCTGGTCGAGCGTTGCGGGTGGCCAGCTGCACACCACCGCCCTAAAAACAGACGGCACCCTCTGGACCTGGGGGTACAATCCCTACGGCCAGCTCGGCCTCGGCGACACCGTCAACCGCTCCTCTCCGGTCCAAGTCGGTGCCCTCACCACCTGGTCGAGCGTTGCGGGGGTGGACGTATCACCACCGCCATCCAATCGCACTAATTTCGTCGCCTACAGAGGGTTCCCCTCTGTAGGGCTGAGAGGTCTGACCTCTGCCGAGATCGTGTGGTAGTGGCAAGCCGTGGAAGCCTGACTTCCACAGCTTTTCCTTACTTCCTCTATCCCTATTTGAATGCTACTGGGCGGTCGTGCTGGTCGCAGACTTGCCGATCGCTTGGAGCGTCTGATCGATCGCATCGCGCATTGATGAGTAGGGCTGATTGCCATCGAGCGAGAGAACCGGCTCGCCGTTGGCGAAGATCGCGATATGCGGCGTGCCTTGCAGACCATCAGCCATCGCTTCATTGTATTGCTGCTGTACCTTCGCTGCGTTCGTGCCGCTTGAGACGCACTGCTGCAGCTTGTCTCCGTCGAGACCGATCTGCGTAGCGATCTTCGGAAGGAGCGTGAGGTCGAGATTATTCTCGCCCGGCGTCACTTTATAGACCGCGTCGATGAACTTGAAGAATGCCGCACTGCCGCCCTGATCAGCGGCGCACTCGGCGGCCTGCGCTTCGATCGGCGCCTTTGAGTGGATCGGGGTGAGCGGGAAGTTGCGGAATACCCACGCGACGTTGCCGGACGGACCGTAGTACTGCATCAGCTGATCCATCGTCGCTTCGAAATCTTTGCAGAACGGGCATTCGAGGTCGGCATATTCGACAACCATGACCGGCGCTTTGGGATTGCCGTAGATGTGGTCGGTCGCGTCGACATGCCGCAGTGTGGCGGTCGCGCCGGTTTGTCCGCTGGTGCTGCTCGGACCGCGGCTGATGAGAAGAACGGCGCCCGCGATCAGAACGCCTACGACCACGATGCTGATAGGAAGGATATATTGATTTTTCATACTGTAAGTCTATAAAGTCTTCGGCGTTTGTAAAGTGCTTCAGAATGGCAGCGTGTGGGTGAGTGCGCTCTGATCATCTTTGTTCTTTTTCTCCCACGAAGCGGTGTTCGGCAGCTTGATCTCGCGCACGCCATCGTAGTCGGTGTATTTGATGCTCTTGTTCTTGCGCGCATAGTCATAGAGATCGCGGGTGATGCGTACGTCGTCGGTGCAATACTGCTTCACTTTGTCGTATTCGCCACTCTGCCACCACGCGATCGATTGCAAGCCACTGCCGCTTTTTTTGCACCCGAGCGTCGCCTGTGCGATGTTGTCGAGCTTGAGGCGGCGACCGAGCACTTCTTTGACCTCTTTCATGAGATCGACGCTTTTGATCCGCGTGAGGTCGCCCGCGTAGTACTTGTTGAGGATCGGAATGTCGAAGTGGTCGCTGTTGTAACCGATGATGAGATCGGAGCGCTCAAGGATCGGCCAAAGGCTCGGAAGTTCCTCCTGCGTAAAGCAGGTGAACGAGTCGGTTTCCGAATCGTGGATGCACACGACCGCGAGGTCGAGCGCGAGGACGTCATTGTTGGTGCCGAACTCGCCGGTGGTTTCTATGTCGAGGGTTATCTTATGCATGAAAATATGAGCGCTTGCTTGCGCTATTTCCTGTACACAAGTGAGTATATCATTTCAGACCTTCAACCAAATTGCCGCGAGACATTGTCCGCTCTTCTCCGGTTGCCAATTCTTTGACCGTGAATGTGCCGCTTACGAGCTCGTCTCCGCCGACGACGATCATGAAGGGAATGTGCTGTTTGTCGGCGGCCTTGATCTGATCGCCGAGTTTGCGTTCGCCGAAGTCGATGGCGGTATTGACGCCGCCCGCGCGCAATTCGCTGGCGAGTGTCACCGCGCCTTCAACAGCCTCCGTGCCCGAGACGGCAAGATAGACGCGCGCGGGCGGCGTATACGAAGGCAGTAGTCCGCGCACTTCCAAGAAGTCGCGCAGCGTCACATCGCCGACGCCGAAACCGACCGCTGGCA
>JAKBZO010000021.1 GCA_021839985.1 bacterium | reverse complement strand
GGGCGCGGGCCTTGCCCGCGCCCTTTGACTTGCAAAAACTCCAACCATATGTTATGGTGCGCGCAGAAAGCACCCTTGCCCATCCGGCGCAAGGCAACATAATTCGGAGACAAAACATGACCTCAGCGTTCGTTTTCTTCGCCGCCGGCGCAATCTCCTCAGTTCTTGCCATTCTCTTCTACTTCTACTCCACGACGAACGCCGTCGTACTAAGGACTCTGGGGACGCTAGCCGCATTTTTTAGCGCGCTGTCCTTTGTTTTTTCTGGCATGGTATTCAGCAAGAGGCTGGACCATGTCATCATCTACAATAGCAAAGCGGTGACCCCGATCGTCAGTGGCACAGCCTACGTCACCGTTGGCAACTCGACGACGATCGACGGCAAAACGTTCGCGTGGGTGAAGAAAGCGGACGAGCAAAACCCGAAAAAACTCTTCGCGGTCGCCTTCGACCAACCGCCGCCGCCGAAATTCACGGACATCGACAACAAGATCGTCGAGATCAAGTAACGGCCAGCGGCCTGTTCTTCTCTTCACCCGCCCCCGCGCGGCACGACTTACCCTCGTCCCGCGCGTTTTTTCATCTTCCCTCCTGAATTCCTTCATTCCTTACTTCCTCTATTCCTTTCTTAGTTGCCGGCTCTGTGTTTTTAGTTTAGTATGCGCAACATGTCATTCGAAACCATCATAGAAAATTTTAAGGTCAAAACATTGCCCGAGTCCGAGGCCGAGCTCACGGGCGACGTGCCCGCTGAGGCGGTCGCGGAGTATCACGACCAAGCACTCGCGCTCATCGCCGGCAGCATCAAGCTCGACGGCTTCCGCGAAGGCAAAGTGCCGCCTGCGCTCGCGCTCCAGAAAATCGGCGAGATGGCCGTACTTGAAGAAGCGGTCGAACTCCTCGTGCACGATCTCTATCCGGAGCTCGTACTCGGGAAGAAACTCGACGTCGTCGGCCGCCCGGACATCCGCATCACCAAGCTCACCGCCGGCGCTCCGGTGTCGCTCACCATTCGCACCGCCGTGTACCCGATCGTCGAAGTGCCGAAGGATTGGAAGAAGATCGCACAGAAAGTGCCCGCAGAGACTCCGGCTGATGTGACCGATGAAGAAGTCGCGCAGACGCTCGAGTCACTGCGCAAGCATCGCAAGACGACCGACGAGGCGACCGGCGCAGAGACGCTCCCCGAGCTCGATGATGCCTTCGCGAAGTCGATCGGCAGCTTCGACACGCTCGACGCGCTCAAAGATGCGGTCAAAAAAGGTGCCATCGAGGAGAAGGCGCGCGAAGCCAAAGACAAGCGCCGCGGCGCGATCATCGACGCCCTCGTTGAGAAGACCAAGATCGACCTGCCGCGCCTTTTTGTTGAATCAGAACTTGAGAAGATCATGGGGCAGCTGCGCGACGACGTCACGCGCATCGGCATGAACTTCGAGGACTACTTGAAGCATTCGCAGAAGACGCAGGAGGAGGTGCGCGAGAGTTTCCGCGAGCAGGCAAAGAAACGCGCTGTACTCCAGCTCCTTCTCAACGAGCTCGCATCGCAGGAAAAGATCGAGGTCGACGAGGCTGATGTTGAAGAAGAAATGAAGCACGCGCTTGAACATTTCCCCGACGCCAATACGGAGGCGCTGCGCATCCATATCCAAACCGTCCTGCGTAATAATAAAGTGTTGGAATTACTTGAGAACGTAGAGCGTAGTTCGTAGAACGTAGAAAGGTCAAGACAAAAAGGGCGCGGGCAAAGCCCGCGCCCTTTTACTACGTTATACGTTCTGATTCACAGCCCCACCGCCTTCACGAGATCTGCCGTCAGTACGAAGCGATCCGACTTGCTCGCGAATGTGTCGCAGGTGTCGATGACCAGATACTGTTTGTCACTGGGCAGCGGGATCGAGTTGGCGCTCGCGTCCGCCGCATCCATCACCACCACGTTGCGCACTGCATACTGATAGTCGGTCGTCGCCGAATACACATGGACGATCGTCCCTGGCGCAAGGTTCTGTACGCCGTCGAACGTGCGGTATGCCGGGTTGTGGATCTTCGGCAGATAGCTCGAGTGGCCGAAGATGAGCATGGTGCCATTCTCACCGAGCAGCGACGTGGTCGGATAACGCACCGCGCCACTGAGGAGGTCCGCCTCAAGCACCGACATGTCGGTCGTGGTCGGGTTCGACACGCTCGACGACACGCCTGCTTCAGCGATCACGATCTTGACTGGCAGCTCTCCTTTGTTTGACGAGGGCGACAGCGCCGCGGTGGTGACCGGCGCCACCGCATGAAGCAGTTGCGCCGCGGGTGAACCGGATGCGAACGGTGAGAATGAAGTGCTTTGTTCCGTCGATGGAGAAATGCTCTGCGTCTGAATGATCGTGTCTGCGGCTCTTGGACCGAGCGGGCTGGGTAGTGGCGCATTCAAGGCGACCCCGATCATGTGCATGATCCACTCCCCCGGCACGCGCCACCATGGCACCGCACTCGCTTGCTGCTGCTGAGTCGACACGGCGGCGGGCGCGAACAGATCGTGGATGCGGCTCCCGGCATCAGACCCGAAGCAACTCTGCGCGCAAATGGCAACGCCGAAGAATACCGCCATCGCGGCAAGTACGACTTCGAGAATGAACCCGCGCGGCCGTGCGGTGCGCCTTCGCTTCATGACGCTACTATAGCACCAAAGATGGTTGCCGAAAGGTTTTAGATACTTGGATATGCAGCACGCCTCAGTGGACCTCCGAACAACTTTTCGATATAGTGAACGCAGACGTACCTTTCGAAGGTTCGATCGGGCGTTTCCTTGAGGAGAGAGCCATGAAGAAACCCGGCACCATCACGCACGGCGACGACATCGGCGCAGGCAGTGGCGACATCACCGATTCGTCCTGGCATCCGCGGATCCCCGACGGCGACAGCATCACGGGCGGCGACGACAAACTGCCCCAGCTTTAACCATGGGCTTCGTGCCGCCCCGCAACACCCCAGCTTCGGCTGGGGTTTTCTTTGCGGCGCGCGGAGGCTTCGCCTCCGCGCGCCCACTTCTCCACCGCCCACCCATTTCCTATTTTCAAATTTCCATGGTACCGTACACAACGGCTGATGGGATGGCGTGGCCACCTCAGGACAGTCCTTCCGTAATTCATGTTCGAGGAGAAAAAGATGCAAAGAACAGTTGCAGCGGTGCAAGATTCTCGGTTCAACTCCAACGCGCACGACATGCCGATCGGCATGACGGTACATGATCTCATCGCTCAGGCGCGCAGCGTGTGCGACCTGACCGGCCGCGCAGAACGTCTCCTTCATGGCTTCACGGTCAACCACAAGCACCCGGCAGTGCGAGCGGTAACCCCTCGCGACCTTCAGTTCGCCAAGCGGCCACAGACGATCGACCACCTGCTCGACGCCGACATGCTCAAGCAGCGTAGTCGCGAACTCTTCAAGAAAGGAGCGCTCTCGCATCTCTCGCCCACGGACTTCATCAAATGGGTACTGCGCCACGGCAAGTCGCTGTCGTTCACCGACATCGTCGTCATGAACGCTCCCAAGGTCGACAGCAACGGCGAGCGCTGCATCTTCATCGCAACCGACCCCATGCGCAGCGGCAGGCCTCTGATCAACGCGCTGCCGGTCGGCAGCATCGAGATCAAGCAGTCAACCGCCCTGCTCTACCAGTTCGACGACAGCCTGGCATCGCAGTCCATCAACTGAGCCGACCTCCTCGGCGAACGCGCCTCGCAACCCAGTGTTGCGAGGCGCTTTTCTTTTCATTTTCTGTTTCGATTTTTCATCTGCTCATTTTCATGCTATGGTGTGCGGTATATGACATCCAAAGACATCCGCGCAGAGCTCGTGCCGATGGTAGTGGAGAAAAGCCCCTACGGCGAGCGTGCATACGACATTTATTCGCGTCTGCTCAAAGAGCGCATCATCTTCCTCGGCGGTCCGATCGAAGATTACACTGCCAATTCCATCATTGCGCAGCTGCTATTCCTCGCCTCAGAAGATCCGAAGAAAGATATTCAGCTCTACATCAACTCACCTGGCGGCTCGGTCACTGCAGCGCTTGCGATGCTCGACACGATGAACTACATCAAGCCTGCCGTTGCGACCGTGTGCGTCGGCATGGCGGCCTCCGCTGCAGCGATCATTCTCGCCGCCGGCGAAAAGGGCAAGCGCTTCGCACTCCCCAACGCAGAGGTGATGATCCACCAGCCGTGGGGTGGTGCGCAAGGGCAGGCGACCGACATTGAGATCACCGCACGCCACATTCTCGCCACGCGCGAGCGCCTCAATAAGATACTCTCCAAAGCGACCGGCCAGCCGCTCTCCAAGATCGAAGCCGATGTCGAACGCGACTACTTCATGAATGCCGAGGACGCCAAAAAGTACGGCATCACCGACGACGTCTTCACCGGCAAGCAGAAGATGGAAGGTGGAAAGAAATAGGTCTCCTGGAAATAACATAGAGAAAACGGCGGACCGTCAGGTCCGCCGTTTGCGTTTTCAGATGCCGGCGAAATAGCCGGTCTCGTGATACACCTTATCACGAGCGTAGATAAGGCCGAGGGTCCCGCGAATATGCAGATTATCGCACAACGCAACCAGTACTTTCGCGTTGTTATCGCCCTTCTCCGCAAGAAATCGCAAATGGGACACGATGAATGCAGCAGATAATGGATCAAGGTTGCCGACGATCGCCACGGCACTCTCAAGAGTTCTTGCCCGCACGACTTCTAACAAAACTTCTCTATCAACAGTCAGCGGCAAACGGTCAGATCGTTCATATGCATCCATATCAGACTCCATTTCTGATTCGTAGTGATTTCAAAGAAACGGCGGACCAATGATCCGCCGTTTGTGATTCCGGAGAATCATTCGACTCCCGAAGCTTCTCGCAAAAGAGCACAGCGGCCTGGACTGCGCAGAAGTTTAAGAGCCCTTTTCAGCAGTTCGCCAACATAAGCTCGATGTGTGCCTATCTCCTTTGCTATTTCAGCATCGGTCATTTCCGGTCCACCGATCCCGAACCTGCCTCGCAACACTCTTTGGAGTTTTGGCTCCAGTCTGTCTATGGTCTCTTCGATTGTTGCCGACAATTCCAGTCGTTCTACCGCCACCGAAGGTTCTAGAAGCTCGGAGCTCTGAAAAGCGAGCATAGCTTGTATCTCGCCAAAGTGCATTTCGGCGTAAGTGCGGTTCTCCTCCAGCTTGTGTTCCTGTTGAAACTCACTTTGAAACTCACTGAAGAGGTCTTCAGGATGGCATTTGAAGAAAACAGCGAGTCTCAATGCAGTGCTTCGCCATGAACCATCTTTTGTTACCGGCAGCTCTTTCATGTTGACCATATAGCCCAGTCGAGCCTGATCGATGCCACAATCTCGAGACAGTTCAGCGACATTTTTGTAACCCATTTTCTCCATTGCGGAGAGAATGAGATTGTTTTTAAAGCCTACAACCATCCGTATATCTTTTGGTGGCACATCTTTTCGACCAGACATGGTATTCTCCTGTGGATTTGTGAATGGAACTTCTGGCCTTATTTTGTCATTTATATTGAATAAGTCAATACATCAGTCACTATTTTAATTCTTTTTATAAAAGATGATATACCTTGTATATTAAAAGTATTTTGTGTATTATAGTCATATATTTATGACTAACAAAAATAATTCTTATTTGGAAAGCGCTCTAAAAGCTGGCCTCTCTGCAAAGACCGCCTCAGTGTATGTGTCCCTACTTGAAGCGGGCGCTCCGCTGAATCCAAAAAGTATTATTTCAAGGACTCGGCTTCATCGGCAGTATGTGTACGACGCGCTACATGAACTTGAAGAAAGACGGCTAGTAACGATGCACGGTGACGGAAGACGTATACAATACGGCGCTGCTACTCCCGATCGGCTTCTGCAAGAAGCGGAGAAGCAACGGCTCGACGCACTCGACGGCGTTCACGACCTCATGAAACTCTACGACCGCTCGCCCGCCGGCGTCGTCGAGGTTATTCGCGGAAGCGATGCGGTCATCGAAGACGAGTTGCGTATGCTTCGCACAGCTAAGGTCGGCGACTTTCTTGATATTGTCGGCGGCGCAGGCATGTATTGGGTAAGGCTCTTTGGCGAGCGTATACCAGAATGGGAAGCGTTGCGCAAAGAAAAAAGCATGAAGCTCCGCTACATCGGCGCCGGAGAAGACGTGCGCCACAACCGAGAAGAAAGCATCATTGAAAACGAATCACGTACGATCCGCGGCATCGGAGATATCGTAAACGTGGTGATCCGCCCCGAAAGTGTCAGCTTCAACATTTATGAGCCGGAGATCATGACGGTACGAGTCAAAAATACAGCCGCCGTCGCTAGCCAGCGGGCGCTCTTTGAGGTTCTCTGGCAAGCCGCAAAGTGACGGGGGCGGGGCGGACAACATGAAGTGCGGACATTGTCCGGGCTTCGTGCTGTCCGCTCTGTTTTATTGCCCGCGCGCTCCATTTCTGGTATGGTTGAATTGTCTGGCAACGGACATTACTCAATTCAATCCATTTCCATTCGCTCTCTCCCACTATGACAAAAAGCCGTTCGTCTGTAAGGACTTTTGGACTCGCGCTACTCGCTTGAGCATAGCGGCGCTTTGTTTTTGTTGGTGGATAGTGGTTGGAAGCCCAACCGCATATGTCACTTAAACTATTATTCCTGCTCCTCGGCGCCGCTGGCGTCGTGGGCATCGCCATCGGTTATGTATTCCGCTGGCTCTACGTTCTTGCCAAGAAAGGTTCGATCGAACTCGAGATCAAGCAGATCCTTATCAACGCCCGCGAAGAAGCCAAGCGGCTTACCGAAGAAGCTGAGCAGAAGGGCAAAGAGACGCTCACCGTCGCAGAGGGCGAGCTAAAAGAGAAAGAAGACAAGCTGTCGCGCGCCGAAGATCGTCTCTTCGCGCGTGAGGAAGCGCTCGACAAGCGCCAAAAAGAACTCGATGGCGAGCTCACGCTTCTCAAAACCCGCATCGAAGAGGTCAAACAGATCCGCGAACGCGCTGACGCGCTTCTCACCGAACGTGCCGATGCGCTCACTAAGGTCGCCGGTCTTTCCAAAGAAGAAGCGCGCGACCTTCTTATGCAAGAGATCGAACGCCAATTCGGCGACGATATGATGGTCCGCATCCAGAAGCTCGAGCGCGAAGGTTCCGAACGTCTTGAGCGCAAGGCACGCGAGATCCTCACCACCTCGATCCACCGCCTCGCAAGTTCGGTCGGCAGCGACACGATGGCTACCGCGATCACGATCCCTAACGATGACATCAAAGGCAAGATCATCGGCAAGGAGGGCCGCAACATCAAAGCCTTCGAGCGCGCGACCGGCGTCGAAGTCATCATCGACGACACGCCTGGCTCGATCGTGCTCTCCTCGTTCGATCCGATCCGCCGCGCGGTCGCGCGCGTCGCGCTCGAAAACCTTATCGTTGACGGTCGAATTCAGCCCGCCAAGATCGAAGAAGCGGCGGAGAAAGCTCGCAACGAGATCAACAAGGTCATCAAAGAAAAAGGTGAGCAGGCGGCATATGAGTGCGGCGTGCTCAACCTTGATCCGAAACTTCTCCAGATCCTCGGCCGCCTGCATTTCCGCACCAGTTACGGTCAGAACGTGCTTCAGCACTCGGTCGAAATGGCGCACATCGCCGGCATGATCGCGCAGGAAGTCGGCGTGAACGTGCAGGTCGCCAAAGCGGGTGCGCTCTTACATGACATCGGCAAAGCGCTCGACCACGAAGTACAGGGCACACACGTCGAGATCGGCCGCCGCGTTCTGCAGAAATTCAATGTTGATGAGGCGATCGTCAAAGCAATGGAGGCCCACCACGAGGAATATCCGTACGAAACGCCTGAATCATTCATCGTGCAGGTCGCCGACGCCATCTCCGGCGGTCGCCCCGGTGCGCGCCGCGACAGCGTTGAGAATTACATCAAGCGACTTGCCGACACCGAAGCGATCGCGAATTCATTTGCCGGTGTTGAAAAGAGTTTTGCTATTTCAGCCGGACGCGAAGTGCGCGTCATGGTGAAACCGGAAGAAGTGAGCGATCTCGCTGCACGTGAACTCGCGCGCAACATCGCGACGCGCATCGAAAACGAACTTAAGTACCCGGGCGAGGTGAAAGTGATGGTCATTCGCGAGAATCGATCGATAGAATACGCACGGTAAAAGTGTTCGCACGGCGGCTGGGCACAAGACTGCGTGCAACCACGAGAAATTACACAGAAAACAGGGTTGCGGCTTCGCCGCAACCCTGTTTTCCACAAGTGCCGGGCAGGCAAAATGGGCTGATCTCGCGCCAGTAGGGCGACGCCTTTCATTCTTAGAAAGAGGCTGCCAGATAGAGGGGCCTCAAAACTCCTTATTTTACAACGTTTTTATCGGACCTCCGCGGAGAGCCACTTCCTCTTCCAGACAAGACCCAGTTTTTACGCTACTCTGCAAGGGTTTTGTAACGACATTCAAAAAGTATGGCTCTATTGCAAGGTTTCTGTAAAAAACTATACTTAGGCAAGCCCTCCCCTTTAGGGCAAGCGTGGGGGGACACTACACATTAATCGTGCTAGTACATTCCATATGAATAAAGCAGATCTCGCAGAGAAGGTGCAAGGTGTTCTTGGTTCTACCAAGGCAGACGCTGAGCGTGCCGTTGAAGCTATTATCGATGGCGTCACCATGGAGCTCAAGAAAGGTGGTGAGGTTTCTATCGCAGGTCTTGGTATCTTCAAGACCAAGATGCGCGCAGCACGCACCGCACGCAATCCTCGCACTGGCGAACCGGTCTCGGTTCCGGCAATGCGCGTTCCGAAGTTCCAGGCAGCGAAGGCTCTCAAAGACGCCGTAGCAAAATAGTCCTAGGATAAAAGTTTGTAGGATCTACAAAAAACAAAAACCGCCATGTGGCGGTTTTTGTTTTTGCGTTTTGCTCGGTGTGGGCAGGGAGAAGCAGCCAAACGCTCACTCGTCGCCATTGCTCCTCGCTCCGCTTCGCCATATTCGCGCGACCTGTCCTGCTGGCCAGGTGTCCGCGCTCGCTTTCGATTATCCCTGCCCCGCTACAAAATAATAGTCGGCCGAAGCTCGGTCGCTTCGTCCTCGTTTATTTTGTGCGGGATGGGAGAATCGAACTCCCACTGAAGGATTGGAAATCCCTCGTTCTACCATTAAACTAATCCCGCTCGTTACTGCACTACTCTAACAGGCGCGACAATGCCGTGCAAACGTATATAGTAGTACTATGGCCGCGTTTTTTTCTGTCCTCAACAAGATCCTGATCGGGATCCTTGCCTTGGTCGGCATTCACCTGGCAGCAGTGCAACCGCAGACGCCCAATGCACCACAGCCGAGTGCGTCTCTGGTCAAAGCGACCACCACCGGAACAACAAAGGTCGTACCCAAGATCAACAAAAAAACGACAGGGGTCGCACCCGCAGCCGCGCCAACATCAACGCAGCCCGCCGCACCGCAACAACGAACGGCGCAACCTGAGCCATCGATCTCCCCGGACGCACTTCTTGCTGAAGCAGACGGCGCCGTGGTCAACATCTTTTGCACCGCCGGAGGCAACACATTCGACCCCATAAGCGGTAGCGGCGTCATCATCGACCCGCGCGGCGTCATTCTCACCAACGCACACGTTGGGCAATTCTTTCTCCTGCGTGACTATCCAGTGCCGGACAACATTCAATGCACCGTCCGCACCGGCTCTCCAGCCAAGTCTGCGTACACTGCAAAGCTTTTATATCTGCCCGAGCGCTGGGTCGATGACAATGCGAGTATCTTGCGCGACTCGACACCAAGCGGCACTGGCGAAAATGATTATTCTTTCCTGCTCATCACTGGCAGCGCCAATCAAGACGCCCCTCTTCCCTCTTCGTTCCCCTTCGTCGAACCAAGCAAGACGACTCCGCGGACCGGCGACCTCATGCTCCTTTCCGCTTATCCTGCAGGATTTTCTGGAGGGATCCTGATCTCAACGTCGCTGTATCACTCCTCATCCTACGCCTCTGTCGCTAAGCTCTATATTTTCCACGACACAGACTCATGGGTCGACCTGTTCTCAGTCCCCGGAACGGTGGTGTCCCAGAGCGGCGCTTCAGGCGGTGCCGTCCTCAACCGCCAAGACGGGACCTTGGCTGGCATCATCACCACCGACACGAATGCTACCACGACCGCGGGGCGCGATCTTGAGGCTATAACCATGAGTCATATCGACCACAGCCTTTTCCAAGACGGCCTCAATTCGATCGCCAGCCTGCTCTCCGGCAACCTAACGGTAGCCGCAGACCAGTTCAACAGCACGCTCGCACCCCAAGAATTACAAACTCTAAGACAAGCTCTAGAGAAATAAAGGCTCTGCGCTTCACATGAAAACCGCCAGGGAATGCTGGCGGTTTTCATGTGAAGCTATGTGCCAAACAAGAGACCCTGTCGGATGTCCTGGGCAAAGAACGTTCCTGTTAAAAACTGAGTCGGGCTGCCGAGAATCGAACTCGGTCTACCTGCTCCCAAAGCAGGTGTACTACCGGTATACTACAGCCCGTTGCTGTCTTTTATGTCCTTTAGCGCAACGACACTTAGCTAGTGTAGCACAGTGACTCTCCCCCCACCAAACCACCCTTTAGCTAGCTCTATAATTCGATCATTTTAACTTTGGCGGTCCTTTTCTCAAGATCCAGGACAATAAGTAGCGCGTCGATCTGCCAACGACCGCTCTCCTTATGGTCAAAAAGAAAACTCTGCACGGCCCGACCGAATTTCTGCATCTTACGCTCATGAATATTATCGGCCGGATCTATTCCGTCCTTCGCTTCACGCGAAACAGTCTTTACTTCGACAAAATGCAGCACACCGCCCTTCTTCGCTATGATATCTATTTCGCCAAAAGCCTTCCGGTAGTTCCGGTCGATTATAGAAAAACCCCTACTTTTTAGATGCTTGCAGGCTATACTCTCTCCCAGAGGTCCGATCTTTATGTCTTCATCCTTTTTCATGTGAAATGGTTTCTTATGAAACAGTGTGATTCTTGACCAACAAACAAACCTTATTTTACAACAAAAAGTCTTCTTGGACGCTGTCTTTTATACACATGTCCCCAAGGTTATCCACAGATCGGTGTATGTCGTTAGTTATCAATGCCTGGGGAAGAAAAACCATTGTGGCTTTTAATTTTCCGTTATGTCCTATTCGTAGCGATCTTGTGCCCACGGATGGAGGAACTCGGCCACTGGTTCTTTTCGCTTCCACTCGAAGACCGCCGGCCCCGCGCTCGCGGTTTTGCTCGCCTGATGATCGCAAAACAACCCTGCGCCATTCTCGTCCCTACGCGTGCAACGCAGGTTGCATGTTCCGGGAGCACAAACGCGGCACTTCGTTTGCATTTGTGCTCCCGGAGGGACTCGAACCCCCAATAACAGGTTCGAAGCCTGTCGTGATATCCATTTCACCACGGGAGCATGGACACCATTCATTATAACGCCATATCAAAAGAAATTGCTAATAACTGCGTGCTTTGCACAAAACACATTCATGCCGTATGATAATAATCGTCGCCATGCGGATATCGTTTAATGGTAGGACACGTCCTTGCCAAGGACGGGGTGGGAGTTCGATTCTCCCTATCCGCACAAAGCGAGAAGAACACTGCAAGACAAAAGCTCGCCAGGTAGGCGAGCTTTTGTCTTGCAGTGTTGAATAAGCGTGTACAGACGTTCGGGGTGGGCTAGCCTAGTTGTGTGTATAATTAACCTATGTCGAATCTTATTCCGGCAGAAGTTCTCCATATCACAGGGACGCTTGAAAAGGCGGGTTTTGAAGCATATGTAGTGGGCGGCTGCGTGCGGGACATGCTGTTGGGGAAGGAGCCAAAAGATTGGGACGTTACGACCAATGCGACACCGGAACAGATACAGGGATTGTTCGAAAACACCTTTTATACCAACGACTTCGGGACCGTCGGCGTTGTCACAGAAAACGCCCCGAACAACCTCAAGGTCGTCGAAGTGACTCCGTACCGCACGGAAGGGCAGTACACCGATGCGCGCCGGCCTGAATCGGTAGCCTGGAGCGCGGACGTACATGAAGACCTTAAAAGACGCGATTTCACTATAAATGCCTTAGCGTATCGACCCAAAACAGGGGAGTCGATCGACGATTTTCATGGGAAACAGGACCTCAAAGACGGCCTTATCCGCGCCGTTGGCGACCCGCACGAACGTTTTGCCGAAGACGCCTTGCGCATTTTGCGTGCCATCCGCCTTCACGCTGAGCTTGGCTTTTCGATAGAGAAGGGGACGCAGGAGGCCATACAGGCGCAAGCCGGACAGCTCGCCAAGATATCCAAAGAACGCATTCGTGATGAATTCCTGCGGATTGTTCGGTCGGACAAGCCGATGAAGGCGCTTCAATTGGCACACCACCTTGGCGTTTTGTCCTTTATAGCTCCGGAGTTGGAGGATGGGATCGGCATCGACCAGAACCAGGCCCACAAATATGAAGTTTTCGAACATAATCTGCGCGCCCTGCAGCACGCGGCAGATAAAAATTATTCCATGGAGGTGCGCCTTGCTTCACTTTTCCATGACATCGGTAAGCCGAAGAGCAGACGATTTTCACATGAAAAGCGTGACTGGACGTTC
The DNA here is from genome assembly GCA_021839985.1 of bacterium. Lineage (GTDB taxonomy): Bacteria > Patescibacteriota > Minisyncoccia > Phycocordibacterales > SBAW01 > JAKALC01. The sequence goes on along the minus strand of JAKBZO010000021.1, from coordinate 1,108 downwards.
CACGGCCACGAAGTGATCGGTGCGCGCATGGTCAAGAAGATACTCGAAAACATGAGGGTGCCACGTGAAACTGCCGAAATAGTAACAAAACTGGTGCGTTGGCATATGTTTTTCTCTGATCCAGACAAGGTAACGCTCTCTGCTGTGCGTCGGATCATAGCTAACGTTGGCAAAGAAAATATTGAGCCATTGATCGACCTTCGTATTTGCGACCGCATCGGAACGGGCAGGCCTAAAGAACAGCCGTTTCGGTTGCGAAAATACCAAGCCATGATCGCTCAGGCGTTGCGCGACCCTATTTCTGTTGGGATGCTTGCCATAGATGGGAAACGACTTATGGAAATTTCACATGAAAACCCCGGACCGCGGATCGGATGGATCTTGCACGCGCTGCTTGAGGAAGTGTTGGATGACCCGACAAGAAATACCGCTGAACATCTTGAAGATCGTTCGCTTGAATTGGCGCGACTGCCAGACGCGGAACTCCGAGCGGTGGGTGAAGAAGGGAAGGAGCGCAAGGCTGAGGAGGAGGAAGCGAGCATAAAGGAGATACACAAACAATTCCATGTCGGATAGGTTATCCACAGATGGTCGTCAAGGACAGCTTGTAAAAGACATAAAGGACACTATACTAACAAGTAGACCGCTGATGCATCGCCCTAATGCAGTGGCACCCAGTCTGGAGACATGACTTCTGGATCAGATCCTCGAAGTAATTCGAGGAAGTAGATACCGGTAAAGATCGTGTTCAGGACGCCAGTTCTTTGTATACAGTTGCATCTGCAGAATGCAACGCGCTGGTTTGCTAATTTAAATTTTAGCGGAAGCATACAACCTCTCACACGTAACATATCAAAGGTGTAGTATGTCCCTCAAAAGCTAACTTAGGAGACTCAAGCGCCGGCCGCTTAGCAAATTTTACTCCAACCGCTAAGCGGCTTTTGTGTTCAAAAATAAGACGAGGTTTGTCGCCTCGTCTTATTTATTCCCTCTTAGGGTAAATACCCCGCAGCTTGCTGCGGTGTTAGAGTAGAGCTGTGAGCATCTACCTGCACAAAAGCCACAACGTGAGCGTGCTCATATACCATCTCGTCTGTCCTGCAAAATA
>JAKBZO010000020.1 GCA_021839985.1 bacterium | reverse complement strand
GCGCCTTCGCTTTTAATTACATCGCCGCTACCGTACAATAAGTGAGCTATGAGCCAGTACTACAAACCAAATCGCAATCCGGGCTGGAATTACGGCGGCGACCGCTGGCGTCTTTCGCGATCCAAGATCGCACTCTTCACCGACTGTCAGCGCTGCTTCTACATCGACAATAAGCTCGGTACCGCCCGCCCGCCGGGCTTTCCGTTCAACCTCAACTCCGCCGTTGACGCATTGTTCAAAAAAGAATTCGATATTCACCGCGCAGCGGCGACGGCGCATCCGCTCATGAAAACCTACGGCGTCGACGCAGTGCCGTTCCAACACCCTGACATCGACCTGTGGCGCGACAACTTCAAAGGCGTTGAGTATAAGCACGAACCGACCGGCTTCACCGTCTCGGGTGCGGTCGACGATCTGTGGGTCAACCCAAAGGGCGAGATCATCGTCGTCGATTACAAATCGACCAGCAAAGACGCCAAGATCGAGACGCTCGATGAACCGTGGCACGACGGCTACAAAGAACAGGTGGAGATCTATCAGTGGCTCCTGCGTCAGCGCGGCTTCACGGTCTCCGACACTGGCTACTTCGTCTACGCCAACGCAAGCAAAGACAAGGAGGCGTTCGATGGCAAGCTTGAGTTCGACGTGACCCTCATTCCATACACCGGCAACGCGAACTGGATCGACGGCACGCTCTTGGAGATCAAAGCAGCACTCGATAGCGGTAAACTTCCCGCCGCATCACCCGACTGCGACTACTGCCGCTATCGCGAAGCGGTGGGGAAGGCGCTCCTGCCATTCATGCCCAAACTCTCGGCTGCAGCGCCGACCGCGAAGAAAGCAGACAAGAAGACTTCCACCGCCGACACCGATGCAGAAGGCCCCTCAACCGAACAATTGTTTTAAGGATCGTATACTCATCGTTGCCGATCATTTGCGTCGTATCGTTGTATGAACGTCAAGATCGAACCGACATGGAAAGAAGCGCTTGAGAATGAATTTTCGAAAGAATATTTCGAGCAGCTGACGGCGTTCGTCAAAGATGAATACAAAAGGGGTGCCGTGTATCCGGCGCCGAAAAATATTTTCCGTGCATTCGACCTCTGTCCATTCGACAAGGTCGAGGTCGTGATCATCGGCCAAGATCCATACCATGGACCAGGTCAGGCGAACGGTTTGTGCTTTGCGGTAGGAGAGGGCATACCGCTTCCGCCGTCGCTACAAAACATCTACAAGGAGATCGCGTCTGACATGGGCGACCGAGCGCAGAGCGAGGAAGTCCTGAGGTCAGCAGGCCGAAGTGGCGACTTGTCGCGCTGGGCAGAGCAGGGCGTGCTGCTTCTCAATGCAACGCTCACCGTCCGCGCTCACAGCGCCGGCTCGCATCAGAATAAAGGTTGGGAAGAATTCACCGACGCCGTCATCAAAGCTCTTTCCGACAAACGCGAGCATCTCGTCTTCATGCTCTGGGGTAACTACGCCAAAGCCAAAGGCGCGCACATCGACCGCACGAAGCATCTGGTTCTCGAAGCCGCGCACCCCTCGCCATTCTCCGCACACTCCGGTTTCTTCGGCTGCAAACATTTCAGCCGCGCGAACGACTACCTCATCGCACACAACAAAAGATCAATTGACTGGATCTAATTTTTGAGGCATGCTATCGCCAGATAGTAAAGAAGCACAAACCCTTGCGCAAGCAAGACCCACAACGATCGAAACAAGGAGTCAGACATGAACGCGACGACGGCACGGTCTTTCAAATTCCGTATCACACAAGCGCATCTGATGTATGGGGTATTGCTGATGATCTTCCTAAATGACGTCGAGATTGGCCTGAGAGAGGGCAACGGCATGGCGATCTTTGGCATTATCGCCGCCTTCATCGCCCTCTTTGTCATGATCTTTTCCGAGAGCAATGCCGGAAGGCGTTTTCTTGTGGAGGGTGACAGACTGCTCTCTCGCGTCCTCATTGCCACCACCTGGCTCGCCTGTACCTTGCCACTTTTACATCTCGCCGACTCCGGCAAGGTGTGGATCGTCGGCAAACAGACGACTTTGACGAATTTCTGCTTGATCAAAACGCCATTTACTTCACTCGCCGTAAGCGTGGGTAAAAATAAAGGCGCGGCCGTGATCTCAACAGCGACGACGAAGGACGGCTACCGCATCACCGGTACTGTCTTTGGTGCCTTTCGTCTCACCGAGGATGAGGGGGAACTTGTTTCGCGTATCGGCGTGGCGAAAGACCCAGATGCAGAACTCAATATAGCGCTCTTGCGTGTCTTGGATACGGCGTTCCGCGATGCACTCGCGCACACGAATGTCGCGGATCTATCGCGTTCCGGTAGCCTCGCGATTGATAGCGATGTCGGCATCGCTGCGATCGTCCAGCAGCTTGGCGTAAGGCGCAACGGCGTGTTTACGGTGTCCAGCTTGCACGCGTCGTTCATCGACCGCTGAACTTACTCGGGCGTCGTTCAGCAAACAGGCAGGGAGCTATCAAAGCTGCCTGCCTTTTTCTTTTTCAGAATCGGCATCATGCGGTATAGTTGTGTCTATGGCAAAGCGCTCGCTCAAGAAAATTTGCACGACGGATGGCATTTCGGAATACCGACTCGACAATGGTCTGCGGGTACTTCATAAGCGCGACACGAGCGCTCCGGTCGTCGCCATATGCGTCACGTACCATGTCGGATCATGCAATGAAGCGAAAGAGCATACCGGCTCAACGCACATCCTCGAACATCTCATGTTCAAGGATTCGAAAAATTTCAATCATAAGAACGGCAAAGCGATAACCGATTACCTCGAGACGTTCGGCGCACGCGTTAACGCATCGACCTGGGTCGACCGCACCAACTATTACGAGCTTGTTCCGAAAGAGAAAACTGGTGAAGCGGTCGCACTCGAAGCAGACCGGATGCGCAACTCGCTTTTCAATACCAAAGATCTCGCAAGTGAGATGACGGTCGTGCGCAACGAATATGAGCAGTCGCGCAACAATCCTTTTGCGATGCTCGATGAAGCCGTCACTGAAACGGCGTTCACAACTCATCCGTATCGCATTCCGACGATCGGCACCAAGGAAGACATCGAACACTCGACCGTCAAAAAACTGCGCGAATTCTACGACACCTACTACTGGCCGAACAACGCCACACTCTCGATCGTCGGCGACATATCATGGAAAGAAGCTGAGGCGCTGGTTCTGAAGTATTTCGGAAAGATCCCATCGTCGCCGCAGGCGATCCCGCAGATGACGACCACAGAGCCTGAACAAGAAAAAGCGCGCGCAGTCTCTTTGAAGAAACCGATCGGCTTTGAGATCGTCATGACCGCGCACAAAACACCAGCAGCAACACATCCCGATTTTCCCGCGCTCATCTTGCTTGCCACGATCCTCGGCGGAGGTTTTTCGAGCCGATTGCGCCGCACACTTGTCGACACCGGACTTGCGGCGGACATCGACATAAACGCACACGCATTCCATGATCCATTCCTGATGGTCGTAACCGCACATGTGGTGGACAGCGTTAAACCGGGAAAAGTTCTTGCTGCAATACGCAAAGAGATCGTGCGCGCGACAAAGACAGCTCCCACCAAACAGGAGCTTGCGCGAGCCGTCGAAGGGATCGTTTCAAGTAGTGCACGAGAGAGAGATGGTGTGTTGTCGGAAACTCGCGCGTTGTCGGAGTCGATCGCAGCGGGGGATTGGATGCTCATGTATCGCCTTGAGAAAGAGATACAAAAACTCAAACCGTCCGACCTACTTCGTGTCGCGCGCACCTATCTGAAACCGACCGCCGAGACATCGGGCGTCTTTCATAACACCAACTAATATGTCGTACGCACGAAAAGTCATCACAAAAGTTTTGCCATCCGGCGCCCGTTTCTTCGCAACGCCATTTTCATCAAGCCACATGGTGAGCATCGTCGGAAGCGTCGCGGGCGGCAGCCGCCGCGCCGGAAGCGACGAGTTTGCGAACATTCACGCACACATGCTCATGGAAGGCACCGCCAAACATGGGAAGCGAGAGATCCAAGAAGCGCTCGATTTGATCGGCGCCGGTCTCTCATTCTCACACTCAAGCGATCGACTGCATTTCGCTGCATACGCACGGCCGAAGAACGTGCCGAAGCTCCTTGCCCTCATAGCAGAGATCCTCACCGACGCGACATTTCCTGCGCGCGAACTGAGCGTGCTCAAAAAACGCGAAGCAGCCAACCTCACCTTCGCAGCACAAGACACGCGCACGCAGGCATCGATCGCGCTTTCGCGCCTCTTGTATCCTGCTGGGCATCCTAATCATGCAGAGACCACCGATGAATCATTGCGCGCACTCGGGCACATCACGAGCAAAAAACTTTCCGCATACCATGCGCGCACGCTCGACCAAAGCTCGCTTATTCTCTCGGTCGCGGGAGACATAACACCTGAGCACACCTTCGCGTTTGCGCAAAAATACTTCAAACGATTGCCTGTTCAGCCGACTGCACTTCCGCTCACTGCGCCGAGCGCGCCGGACACTGCAGAAAAAGTTGCGATACCGATCGAGAACAAAGAGAGCATCGATTATCTGATCGGCATTGCAACCGGCATTGCACAAGACCACCCCGATTATCCCGCACTGGCGATCAGTATGAACATTTTGGGCCATCAAGGCTTCGTAAGTAGGCTCATGAAAACCGTGCGCGAGAAAGAAGGGCTGACCTACGGCGTCTATGGCAACATGTCCGGCTTCTCGCGACGATATGACGGCGCGCTCTCGGTGTGGGCGAACTTCGCTCCGCAAATGTTCAAAAGAGGTCGCGCGTCGATCATGCGGGAAATAAAAAAGATCGTCACCAAAGGAGTGACTGAGAGCGAGCTGCGGACGCACACCAGCATGTTCCTCGCACGTCGAAAGACAGCTCTCTCGACATCGAGTGCGTACGCGTCGCTCGCACACGGTCTTGCTGCCGACGATCTGCCGCTATCGTATCCTGACGCACTTCAAAAGAAAATAGAGAAGCTGACCGTAGGGCAGGTGAATGCCGCTCTCAAAAAATATATCGTGCCTAAACTGATGTCAGAAGCATCAGCAGGAGCGGTGCAGGGTTTGTGAATGAATAGGGCGTCCCGCTTCGGCGGGGCGTTTTTTTATACGCATATTTTTTTGTACGAAAAATCGTGGTATTCTCTTCATCATGACTGTTTCTGAAGTACGCAAGCGATATCTCGATTTCTTCGCCAAGCGCAGGCACGCCATCATTCCGTCGGCACCGATCGTGCCGGAAAACGATCCGACCACACTCTTCACCAGCTCCGGCATGCAGCCCTTAGTGCCGTATCTCATGGGCGCAGAACATCCCGAGGGCACGCGCCTCGCCGACTCGCAGATGTCGTTCCGCGCCGAGGACATCGAAGAGGTGGGCGATAACCGCCACACGACATTCTTCGAAATGCTCGGCAACTGGTCGCTCGGCGACTATTTCAAAGAGAAGCAGCTTCCATGGATCTTCGAATTCCTCACGAACAAAGAAGAAGGTCTCGGTCTTGATCCTCACAAACTATATGTGACTGTCTTCGGCGGCGATGAAGAGAGCGGCATGGCCAAGGACGAAGAGTCGGTCGCGATCTGGCAGAAACTTTTCTCGCAGAAAAATATCGACGCGAAATTCGTCGAGCTCGGCACCGAAGAGCGCGGCAACGAAGTCGGCATGCAAGGCGGCCGCATCTTCTCTTATGGCGCAAAGAAAAATTGGTGGAGCAGGGCAGGCGTGCCAACCAAGATGCCGGCAGGCGAGATCGGCGGGCCGGACTCTGAAGTTTTTTATGATTTTGGATTGCCGCACGATCCTAAGTTCGGCCGCGAGTGCCACCCGAACTGCGACTGCGGTCGCTTCATCGAGATCGGTAACTCGGTCTTCATGCAGTTCATCAAAAATTCCGATGGCACTTTCAGCGAATTACCGAAGCGCAACGTCGACTTCGGCGGCGGCCTTGAGCGCCTCACCGCCGCGACATGCGATGATGCTGATATTTTTAATATCGGTATTTTCGCGGAGGCAAAATCTGAAATAGCCAGGCTTTCAGGTGTTTCGTACTCAGATATCGGCGGTCCGCAAGGAAACCCTAGCGGAATTGTGGTTGTTGGAAAAGAGAAAAAAGTTGGAATGCCAGCAGAAAAGATGCAATTCTTCTACCGTGTAATCATGGATCACATTCGAGCGGCAACTTTTCTAATAGCAGCCGGGAAATTGCCGGGTAAATCAGAGCAGGGATACGTCATCCGCCGCCTACTTCGTCGCGCTGTTAGGTTTGCCAACAACCTGTTGATCCCGCCAGGAAATCTTTCTAGGATCGCTGATGTTTTCATCAACGAATATCAAGATGTTTATTCACACCTGTCTCAGCAGCGTGAATTCATAATCAACGCAATCAAGAAAGAAGAGGCTGATTTTAGAGGAGTTCTTTCCCGCGAGGGACCGAAGCTTGATATTCAGATACAAGAAGCGGTGTTTAATGGCGGAGTCCTAAGTCCAGACATTGTATTTCTTTTTGTGACGTCCCATGGGTATCCACTTGAAATGGTCGAGGAAGAAGCGCGGGAACGAGGTGTGAGAATAGACAAAGATGCGGTTGCTGCTCTACTGGAAGAACACCAGGCCAGGTCCCGCGCCGGTGCCGCACAAAAGTTTGCCGGCGGGCTTGCCGATCAGAGCGAGCAGACCGTTCGCTATCACACCGCTCATCATTTACTTTTGAAAGCACTCCAGCAGGCGCTCGGGCCCGAGGTGCATCAGCGGGGAAGTAACATCACCGCCGAGCGCCTGCGCATCGACTTCAACTACGGCGCGAAGATGACCGACGAGCAGAAAGCTGCGGTCGAGAAGATCGTGAACGAGAAGATCGCCGAAGGTCTGCCGGTCATCCGCACGGTCATGAATAAAGCTGATGCGGAGAAGCTCAACGCCGAGCATGAATTCGGCGCCAACTATCCTGAGCAGGTGAGCGTCTATTCGATCGGTCCCAAAGACGCGACGCAGGATGATCCAAAATTCGCTGAAGCCTTCTCGATCGAATTCTGTGGCGGCCCCCACGTCGCAAACACGTCCACGTTGAGTCACTTCAAGATCTCAAAAGAAGAAGCATCCTCCGCCGGCATCCGCCGCATCAAAGCGATCTTGGAGTAGATGTCATATCACTTAGAGGCTCAACCTCTAAACAGTAGCGCCTGGTCTCTAATGCCTAACGCCTAACGCCTGCTATACTATTCATATGTTCTCGTTCTTCAAGAAAAAAGACGGTCCGACCGAGATGATCGCGGTCGTCGACATCGGCTCAGCTTCAGCCGCGAGCGCGCTTGTCGAGCTCGACCGCCGCGGCACTCCGACCGTATGGCAAGCCGACCGCATCGTGCTTCCAATCGAACAGATGCGCGACATCGAAACGCTCAAACGGCGTCTCGCCAGCACGGTGTCGCAAGCCCTGACGAACACCGCCGAGGCTGCGCTCAATCACATGACGAAAGGGCGGCATGGGCGACAAGACGTGCAGGGCGGCGCGATCGCGCACGTCGCCGTTTTTTTGCCGTCGCCGTGGAGCACGCTTTTGCTGCGCAACGTTCGCTTAGCGCGCGCCGCACCCGTCAGCGTCACGCCAGCGCTCATTGAACGCATGGTTGCCGATTACGTCAAACGCGAGCGCCCCGACAAAAAGACCGAGGCGATCATCGAACGCAGTGTGGTCGGACTTCAACTCAACGGCTACAGCGTGATCGACATTCCGCAAAATACGCAAGCGGAAACGATAGAAATGACCGTGATCTCCGCGACGGTCGACCGCGACATGCTCACCGCGCTGCGCGACACTATTCACAAAGCGATCGGCCATTACACGACCATCTCATTTCATGCCACGAGCGTGGCAGCTTCATACGCGCTCTCCGTCATCAAACCGGACACGCCGGACTACATCCTCGCCAACGCCGAAGGGGAAGTGACCGAGCTCATGCTGGTCACTGAACATACGCCGTCGGCAGTAACGACCGCGACCACCGGATGCGCCACCATGGAGCGCGCCTTGGTCGCCAACGGCATACCGTCTGCCGAGGTGCCGTCGGCGCTTACGCTTGCGCAGAACGATGCATCTCCCATGGCGCAAAAGATCGGTTCCATCAAGACGACGGCGGGCGACGCCTGTTCAGCAGCACTCGCGGCGACGGCGAGCGACCTACTGAAGCCGCCGCAGTCGGCGCCGTGCACCATGTATCTGCTGCAAGATTCCGAAGACGCGGGGTGGCTGAAAGACGCGCTTTCGCGCAACACTTCGTTCTTGGCACTCTTTCCGCAAGGCGTCGAGTTCACGCCACTTAACACTCAGCTCCTGCTGCCGCACCTCACCGCGCGAGGGCAGGGCGAGCTCGATCCCTATCTAGCGCTTGAAGCGATATACACCGATGCGCGCTTCGACCAACGCCGAGCCTTCAACTTTAAGTTGAGCGGGAAGAAGTGAGTCCAAGATCGTTCTTGTTAATTAAAATTAAAAGCAGTCTCGTGAACCGCGTAATCCACAGCGGACTAAACGTTATCACGATAAGAAGGTATACTTGAAACTATATGCAAGACGTTCTCCCTCCACAGCCGAATGCTGGCGGCAATTCCCAGCAGCAACAGCCGCCCGTCCAGCCTCCTCAACAGCCGCCGGTGCAGCAACCACCAATGAACACCGAGCCGCCGCGCTCGATCCGCGACATTCCGGTGCCGGCAAATCGTCGTCATTTTATCCCACTTTCAGAAGAATATATGCCGAGCAACACGACCAGCAAGAGAGGGGTTTCATTTTGGATGTGGAGTGGCGGCTTCTTGCTGCTGTGTATCGTCGCCGGTCTCTTTGTCGCTAATTTCTTTGCCGGCGCGAAAGTGACCGTCTATCCACGGCAAGCAACCATCACCCTGCCGACCTCGATCGACGCGCAGCTTAACGCTCCGTCCGGCGCACTCTCATTCCAGACCACAACGCTTTCACAGACCAGTACGCGCACGATCGCGTCGAGCGGCACCACACAAGTGAACACCGCCGCACAGGGAACCATCACCATCTACAACGCGTACAGCACCGCGGCGCAGACATTCGTCGCAACCACGCGCTTCGAAACACCAGACGGCAAGATCTATCGTATCCATCAGGCAGTGACCGTGCCGGGCGCAAAGAAGAACGCGGACAAGACGCTTTCTCCGAGCAGCACTACGGCGACCGTCTACGCTGACCAGCCAGGACCGGACTACAATATCGGCGCAGCGCACCTGACCATACCAGGATTCCAGAGTGACATAGCGCGATACACCAAGTTCTATGCCGAGACGCAGGGAATCAGCGGCGGCGCATCCGGCGCTCAGCCATCCGTCACTCCGAACGATCTTCAATCAGCACAGAACGACATGCAACAGGAGCTTTCGAATAAGCTGTCGCATGCCCTTACCGCACAGGTGCCGACCGGATTCACTCCAGTTCAAGGAGCGCTTGCGATCACCTACGGCGCGGTCTCGGTCACTGCAGCCGATGGCGGCAAGGCTACCGTTACGCTTGCGGCCACCGCAACAGAACCGATCATCCGTACCGCCGATGTGGCGACCATAGTCGCGACCGCACAGGTCCAAGGCTACAATGGGGAAGCGGTGTCGTTCGTAAACCCGAATTCGCTCGTTCTCGCGCTCTCGTCAAGTACGCCATTTTCTGCCACGACAGATTCGATCACCGTGATCCCGAGCGGCGTCCAGTCGCTCGTCTGGCAGTATGACCCGGCGGCCGTAACCGCAGCACTTGCCGGCAAATCGAAATCGCAATTCGAATCGATCGCCGCGACCTTCTCTCCAGCGATAACCAAAGCAACCGCATCAATCCATCCGTTCTGGGAACTCTCATTCCCGAAAGACGCTTCTAAGATCACCGTCGCCACCGGCACGAATTAGCACGACACAACGAACCGCTCTCCACACTACGACAAACTCCGCCTCTGCGCGGAGTTTGTCGTGCCTATCAGCCGCGTCTTTTCTCTGCTCTCTGCGCCTCTCTGTGATCTTCTTTGCCGCTGACTATCTATTCATCGGCGCATACACCAACAACGGCGACCTAGCTACCGTCACCACCTTAATGGTGCTCTTCCCATTTGTTGCGAAAAGGCTCTCGGAGCACGACGATGCAAGAGTGAGTCGATCTTTCAGCAGAAAAATACGGCGGTCTTTTCGCAACAAACCCGAGCGGTAATTTGACTAATTTTACTGCCTTTGCTACTATAATACGCGTTGCGCATGGATAGCGAAATAGCACCAGTAGAAGGTATCGTAACTGAAGCATTGCCTAATACGCTTTTTCGCGTTGAACTTAAGACCGGCGAAACACTGCTTGCCTATCTGGCAGGCAAAATGCGTTTACACCGCATCCGCATATTGGTAGGCGATAAGGTGCTCGTTCAGCTCGACCCCTACGGCGGCAAAGGGCGCATCACTCGCAGACTCTAAACAAACATCAATTTCAATCCGTATGAAAGTAAAAGCATCCGTAAAACCACGCTGTGCAAAGTGCAAGGTCGTCCGCCGCGACGGTCGGGTGTACATTATTTGTGATAATCCTCGCCACAAGCAGCGCCAAGGCTAAACGATCTTCTTTATGCGTATTTCAGGTATCACACTTCCGGATAACAAACAGCTCGCGTACGCGCTCACGGCGATCTATGGCGTCGGTATTTCCCGCGCACGTTCGATCTGTGCTGAGCTCAAGATCGACCCGACCATCAAGCCGACCACGCTTACTCCAGATCAGGAGAATGAGATCCGTCGCGTCGTCGAAGGCTACAAGATCGAGGGCGACCTCAAGCGCGAGATCTCAGGCAACATCAAACGCCTCAAGGACATCGGCGCATACCGCGGCTCGCGCCACGCTAAGCGTCTTCCGTCTCGCGGCCAGCGTACGTCGACCAACTCTCGCACCGTCCGCGGAAACGTTCGTAAGACCATGGGTTCGGGCCGCCGCAAAGTAGAAAAGACATAGTAAGAACCCGCGTCTTTGGCGATCTACTTGTCAAAAACTGCGATGCTCGCTCACAATATATCGAAATATTGCTCGCTTCGCTTCTCGTTTTTGACTTCGCACCTCATCCAAATACGCGGATCCTATGAACTGCAGGATAGAACGACCAACCGGTATGACAATTGGACAAATTAATAAAAAAAGGGTAGGATACTTTTAACGCATTAAAAGCGTTAGCTACTAGGTTTAGACCCTAGTGGCTAATTACTGTAATTACATCATGGGGAAAAAGCGAATCGTAAAAAAGGGAGGTGAGAGCGGCGGATCGCGAGCGCGAGGCGCCTCTGCTCGTGCGCCGAAGCGCAAGCTCGACACCGGCGTCCTCAATATCGAAGCGACCTACAACAACACCAAGGTGTCCTTCGCGGACACGACAGGAAATGTCGTGCTCTGGTCTTCGAGCGGTTCACTCGGTTTCGCTGGTGCCAAGAAAGGAACGCCATTCGCAGCGGCGAAGGTCGGCGAGCTCATCGGCGAGCGCGCAGCGGCTATGGGCGTGCGCGAAGCGTCGGTCGTTGTCGTCGGCGTCGGCGCAGGCCGCGAGTCAGCGATCCGCGCATTCACGACCAAAGGCATCAACATTTCAGGCATCAAGGACATGACCCCGGTCCCGCACAACGGTCCGCGCGCCAAGAAACCACGTCGCATTTAACAGCTTTTAGGTTGTAGCTTGTAGGTGTTAGGAAAACCAAACCCCTAAAAGCTAAAACCCAACACCTAACATTATGAAGATCGGACCAAAATATAAAATCTGCAAACGACTCGGCGCCAGCGTCTTTGAAAAGTGCCAGACGAAGGCCTTTCAGATCGCTGAAGCTCGCGCACCGCGCCAGACCTCTCGCAAGGGCGCACGCGGCGGCAGCGACTACGGTCCTCAGCTCATCGAGAAGCAGAAGGCACGCTTCACGTACGGCATTTCTGAGCGCCAGTTCCACCGCTACGCCAAAGAAGCCATGGAAGGCCATGGTTCGAACTCGGCAGGCGAATTGCTTGCGCGCCTTGAGTCGCGCCTCGATAATGTCGTGTACCGCGCCGGCTTCGCGCCGACTCGCCGCGCCGCACGCCAGGTCGTATCTCACGGTCACATCACCGTAAACGGCCGCCGCATGACCGTCCCGTCGTTCCACGTGGAAAGTGGCATGACGATCGCGATCCGCACCGAGAGCCGCACGAGCCCGTTCTTCGCGAACCGCGCCGAGAAGATGACCGAATTCCGCACGCCCGCTTGGATGGAGATCGGCGACAGCGGTTTCAGCACGCAGATCACCGCAAACCCGACCGCAACCGCCACGGACGTGGCCTTCGATCCCGCCATCATCATTCAGTTCTACAGCCGTTAAAGAAGCTATTGGGTTGTAGCTTTTAGCTTGTAGGGTTCGGCCCCTAAAACCTAAAAGCTACAACCTACCAGCCCAGAAGATACACAAGACACACGTCCCTAACCAAATATCATTATTAGCCGCTACTTTATATTTTTTAGTCTCTAAGATAATTTCATTATGATGGAATACTCGATCATGCTCCCGAGCAAACCGCGCATCGTCTCCGAAGAGGAGATGAGCGGCATGTATGAGATAGACGGTCTCTATCCGGGCTACGGCCACACGCTTGGCAACAGCTTGCGTCGCATCATCCTCTCATCGCTCCCGGGCGCTGCGATCACCAGCGTGAAGATCGAAGGGGTCAACCATGAGTTCTCGACCCTCGCTGGCGTGCGCGAAGACGTCGTCACTATTCTGCTCAACCTCAAAAAGCTGCGCTTTGAAGTGCTTACTGATGAGTCGCAGACGGTCCGCATCTCAGTGAAGGGTCCGAAGAAGGTGACCGGCGCTGACGTGACCGTGCCTGGCCAGGTCCGCCTCCTCAACCCTGATTCATATATTTGCGAGCTCACCGACAAGAATGCGTCTCTCGAAGCGGAGTTCCACATTGAGCGCGGCCTCGGCTACGTGCCGCGCGAAGTGCTCAAGAAGGATCGCGTCGACATCGGCGAGATCAGCGTTGACGCCATCTTCTCACCGGTGCGCCGCGTGAACTACGAAGTGGAGAATATGCGCGTCGGCGATCGCACTGACTTCAATCGTTTGCGCATCACCATCGAGACCGACGGTTCGATCACGCCGAAGCGCGCACTCGAAGCGGCGATCGAGATCCTCATCACTCAGCTCAAAGCGATCGTCGGCTGGCAGGAAGAGAAGCTCGTCGAAGCTCCGGCAGCCGCTATGGAAGGAGCCGCAAGCGAACCAGCTGCCGCTTCAGCAAGCGAAGAGAATGTTGAAGCAATGAAGACTCGTGTCGAGGATCTCGATCTCTCGCCACGCACGGTATCGGCACTTCAGAGCGCCAACATCCGCACGGTCGGCGGCATTGTGCGCAAGAAGGAAAAGGATCTCCTCGACATCGAAGGTCTCGGCCCGAAGTCGATCCAGGAGATCAAACGCGCACTGTCGAACTTCGGCATCACCCTTAAATAGTTTAAAAGTTCATAAAGTCCGTAAAGTTATAAAGTAATATCAGAAGACGACTTGCAATTTTCTTTATAAACTTTATAACGTTATAAACTTTCCACTTACTTACCATGAGACACCACAACGCAAATAAGAAGTTCGGACGAGAAGCGGGTCAGCGCGAAGCGCTTTTCCGTTCGCTCATTCGCTCGCTCTTTGCCAAAGGTTCGATCACGACGACCGAAGCCCGCGCGAAAGCGATCCGCCCCATGGCAGAGAAGCTCATCACGCGCGGCAAGGACGCTACGCTTGCTGATCGCCGCACCCTCATCGCTCGCATGGGCGGAGATACGCGCATCGCACACAAGATCGAGACGATCGCGGCAGGTTTCAAGGACCGCGCCGGTGGTTACCTCCGCATCGTGAAGATGGGTCCGCGCAAGGGAGATGGAAGCCCGATGGCGACCATTCAGTTCACCGAGAGCACGAAGTAATTTTGCATTTTCAGTCATTCACGCTATACTAGCCACCACTTATGTTGACCATCGACGCACAAGGAAA
>JAKBZO010000019.1 GCA_021839985.1 bacterium | reverse complement strand
CCTGCAGGAGTTTGCGAGAGGTCTTGCCTTTGAGCAGTTGTGCCAACTTGGAGACGGAGAGCTGCGGTGGAGCGGAGACGAAGAGGTGTATGTGGTCCTTTGACACATGGCCCCGGATGATCTGCACGCTTTCGGTGCGGCATATCTCCCGTATCAGATCTCTCACCCGTGTTCCTACCTTCCCCATGAGGACCGGCTTCTTGTACTTGGTGGTCCACACCAAGTGATATTTGAGGTCGAAGACCGTATGAGGACCTGCACGATATAGTTTCACCGCTCTACTGTAGCATCTTGAAAGGTTCGCCTGAAGGCGAGGGCTTTGCTCCCAAAGATGGGTAGCAAGAAAAACGCCGGACGCAATTGCGTCCGGCGTTTTCGTGCCAAGATCGCTGTCTTAGCACGTGAGGTCTCTGAGTATCAAGCGGTGAACTGCAAGCATGCTCCGCCTGCCTTCCAAGAGATCGATTTCGCTGAAGATCTTGACTTCCAGCACCGGCTTCCCGTCTTCGTACCCCCATTCGGCGAGTCCTTCGAAGTTGTCGAGTGCTACCTCGAATAGGTAGACGCGATGGTTGGGGTGCTGCAGTATGCCGCGAAGTTTGAAGTGCTTCTTCGGAACCGTGAGGCCGGTCTCCTCACGGAGCTCACGCACCGCGGTCTGCTTCGGTTTCGTTTCGTCCGGCTCTTTCGTGCCAGCCGTCAGCTTCCATTCCGGCCGAGGGCGTGACGTGTCGCGGACGAGGACGACCCGACCTCGACGATCGTGGGCGTAGATCAATGCCGCCCAATCGCCTTGGTAGCTGTCTTTGCTATGTTTGTGGCGCATAGCCACCTCCTGGAATAACGTTTCTGGGCCGCCCATGCGGGGCGGGGTGTCTGCGCCGAATATCTCACAGCACAGAGTTTTTGTCAACAGTCCGCCGCCATGCTACCCTAAGTTGATATGGCAGAAGGTAATCAGCACGCTGCGCGCATAGAGGGAATAGAGCAGCTCATGCTCTCGCCTGACTTTTGGGCTGACAAGACGCGCGCGCAGGAATTGGTCAAAGAGTTGCAGGATCTCAAAAGCGCCGCGGAGGGCGGCGGTGCGTACGATCGCAACAATACGATCATGTCGATCGTGGCAGGCGCAGGCGGCGACGATGCAGAAGATTTCGCGCGCATGCTTTTTGAAATGTATCAGCGCTTCGCAGAAAAACGCGGCTATGATCTTTTCCTCATTCATACGCATCCGAACGATCATGGTGGCTATCGCAACCTTTCGGTGCGCATCGTAGGGAAGGGCGCGTATGGAGCGCTGAAGGGCGAGTCGGGCGTGCATCGACTCGTGCGCAAGTCGCCGTTCAATGCCAAAGGTTTGCGTCAAACGTCATTCGTGCTCGTCGAGTTCGTGCCGGAGCTTCCGGAGGCGAAGGACCTGCCGATCCCCGACGATGAGATCGAAGTGCAGTTCCAGCGTTCAAGCGGTCCGGGTGGCCAGAATGTGAACAAGCGCGAGACGGCCGTGCGCATCGTGCACAAGCCGACCGGCATCGCGGTGCATGCGGAGTCCGAGCGCAGTCAGAATGCCAACCGTGAAGCAGCACTCACGCTCCTGCGCGGCAAACTGTTCAAGAAAAAAGAAGAGGATCTCAAGCGCGAAGAGGCGGGTCTTGCTGCGAATAAATCGACTTCGATCGAATGGGGCAATCAGATCCGCTCCTACGTCCTGCATCCGTATCAAATGGTGAAAGACCATCGCACCGGCGTGGAAGTACGCAACACCGAAGCCGTCCTTGGCGGCGACCTGGACGCCTTTATTGAAGCAGAGAAAAGCCTTAGTAATTAAGGAGTAGAGGAATGCAGGAAATTTGGCCTCCTCCATTTCTCATACTTCTCGACATGGTATACTTGCTAGGTAAGTCTTTGAACCACTGTTTTTCTAATGCCTAGTGCCTACCGCCTAGAACCTAGCTCATGATCTACTTCGACAAAGTCACGAAACTCTACGGCAACAGCGCCGCACTTGAAGACATCAATTTTTCGATCGAACCCGGCGAGTTCATCTCGATCGTGGGGCACTCCGGCGCGGGCAAGACGACGCTCATGAAGATGCTGCTCGCAGAAGAGCGGCCGACGAGCGGCGACGTGTATTTCCAGTCAGCCAACATCCATGATGTGTCGAGAGCGACACTCAATCAGATCCGCCGCCGCATCGGTACGATCTTCCAGGATTTCCGCTTGCTGCCGTACAAGACCGCGTATGAGAATATCGCATTCGCGATGGAGGCGGCGGGGCGTACCGATGAAGAGATCTACTCCGACGTGCCGCACGTACTTGAGCTCGTCGACCTCGGCGACAAACTCAATCATTTCCCGCATCAGCTCTCCGGCGGCGAACAACAGCGCGTCGCGATCGCGCGCGCGATCGTCAACCAACCCGACGTCATCATGGCGGACGAGCCGACCGGAAATCTCGACCCCGTGAACACGTTCGAAGTCATCCAGATCCTCAAGAAGGTCAACGACCTCGGCACGACGGTTATCCTCACGACGCACAACAAGGGCGTTATCGACAGTCTCAAAAAGCGTGTGATCACGATGGATAGGGGACGCATAATCCGCGACGATAAAGAGGGCATGTACGTCCTCTGACACCGCCTTTTTACGCACCTTCGGCGGTTCGTGGAAAATTCTCGTCACCGTACGCTCAAGTACGGCTTCTCGTATTTTCCACTCCAGCATCCGAAATTGCATTGAAATGCGCGGCGCATTGAAAAGCGAGGCCAAGACACCTTGCGATTTTTGCGACTGGCGCTCAGTAGGGTATAATGATGAGCATCATGCACGTGACGCCGTGGACAACCATCAAAAGAATTTTTCGCACCGGCTTTCTCAACTTCTGGCGCAACGGCTTCGTCACCCTCTCGTCCATCCTCATGATGACGATCACACTCTTCACGCTCGGACTCGTTGTCTTCTCGGGCGTCGTGCTCAACACCACGCTCCAGAGTTTGCGCGATAAAGCAGACATCAACATTTACTTCACGACCTCGGCGCCGGAGGATCAGATCCTCGCGCTTCAGAACACGCTGCAAGCGCGCCCGGACGTGGCGCAGGTGGTCTACACCTCAAGCGATGCCGAGCTTGCGGCATTCCGCGACCGCCATCAGAACGATCAGCTCACGCTTCAAGCGCTCGACGAGTTGGGCGGCAATCCGCTCGGTGCCGTGCTCACCGTCAAAGCCAAAGATCTCACGCAGTACGACGCGATCGCGCAGTTCCTAGAGCAGCAGCAGAGCGTCGGCGGTGGCGGAAGTGGCAGCGGCTCTGGCTCCGCATCCTCGCCGATCATCGATAAGGTCAACTACTTCGACGCCGCGCATCGCGCCGCGATCGACAAGCTGCAGTCGATCACCGATTCGGCGGAGCGCATCGGCCTCGTGATCATCATCATCCTTTCGCTCGTGACGGTCGCGATCTCGTTCAACACGGTGCGTCTCGCGATCTACACCTCGCGCGATGAGATAGCGGTCATGCAGCTCGTCGGCGCTGGCCGCAATTACATCCGCGCGCCGTTCATGGTGGAAGCGATCATGTACGGGCTCTTCGCCGGTCTCTTCACGCTCGTCCTGTACTATCCGATCACGTACTGGCTGGGCCAGCAGACGGCGTCGTTCTTCGGCGACCTCAACGTCTTTGCCTACTACATGGGACACTTCTTCTTTTTCTTCGTCGTCATCGTTGGAACGGGCGTGGTGCTTGGGGCGATCGCGAGTTTCTTGGCGGTGAGAAGGTACCTTAAGATCTAGAAGAGAAAATATAGGAATATAGGAATGAAGGAGTAGGGGAGCGAAGGAATTGGTTACTCCTTACTTCCTCCATCCCTTTATTTCTATTCATTGTTTCTTTGCAAGACTAAGAGTTGTCAGATTTATTCAGAAACACAGTGGCCAAAAATAGTCGGTATGGATAATCACAAATACGTATTCGTGATCGGGGGCGTCATGTCGGGCGTGGGTAAGGGGATCGCGTGCGCGTCGATCGGCAAGATCCTCTCGTCGCGCGGCATCAAAGTCGATCTTATGAAGATCGATCCATACCTCAACGTGGATGCCGGCACCATGAATCCGACCGAGCACGGCGAGGTGTTCGTGCTCGACTCCGGCCTTGAGACCGACCAGGACATGGGCAACTACGAACGTTTCCTCGGCCGTAGCGCAGGCGCCTTCGAGTATATGACCAGCGGCATGGTGTATCAGACGGTTATCAAGCGCGAGCGCGATCTCGGCTACGGCGGCAAGTGCGTCGAAGCGGTCCCGCATGTGCGCAATGAGATCGTTGATCGCATCCGCCGTGCGGCGAAGGAGTCAAGGTCTGAGGTGACGGTCGTTGAGATCGGCGGCACCGTCGGTGATTTCCAGAACGCACTCTTCATTGATGCGGCGCGTGTGATGCACCTTAAGCAGCCAGGCAATGTCGTGTTCGTCATGGTCTCATATCTGCCGGTGCCGGGCACGCTCGGCGAGATGAAAACGCGGCCGACACAGCATGCAGTTGCTGCTCTCAATTCCTACGGCGTTCAGCCCGACGTCATCATTGCACGATCGACCCATTCGCTTGACCAGAAGCGCAAAGAAAAGCTCGCGATCTCATGCAACGTATCTTCGGACTGCGTGATCTCCGCACCGGACGTTTCCTCCATCTATGATGTGCCGCAGAATTTCGAGAACGATCATCTCTCCGACATCTTGCTTAAGCGTCTCGGCAAGCGCGCGAAACACGCGTCCGACCTCAAGGCCTGGAACTCATTTGCTGCACATGCGCACAATGGCAAGAAGACCGTGAAGATCGGCATCGTCGGCAAATATTTCGACACCGGCGATTTCGTTCTCTCCGACGCGTATCTTTCCGTCATCGAAGCGATCAAATTCTCCGCCTACCACGAGAGCGTCAAACCGGAGATACATTGGCTCAGCGCCAAGAAATATGAAAATGATCCGAAGGCCGTCCGCGAGCTCAAAGACTACGACGGCATCTTGGTGCCGGGAGGCTTCGGCGAGTCGGGCATCGAGGGCAAGATCAATGCGATCCGCTTCGCGCGCGAGAACAAGATCCCGTACTTCGGTCTCTGCTACGGCATGCAGCTCATGGTCGTCGAATATGCGCGCCATGTCGCGGGGATCAAAGGAGCGCACACCACCGAGATAGATCCGAGCACCAAGCATCCGGTCATCGCGATCATGGAAGATCAGAAGAAGAAACTTGAGGACAAGAATTACGGCGGTACGATGCGCCTCGGCGCGTATCCGTGCCGGCTGCGCAAGGGAAGCGTGGCACGCGCGGCCTACGGTGCCGATGAGATATCGGAGCGCCACCGCCACCGCTACGAAGTGAATCCTGCCTACATACAGCAGATCGAGGACGCCGGCCTCGTGTTCTCCGGCAAATCGCCGAGCGGCGTTCTCATGGAGGTCGCCGAGCTCCCGACTTCGAAGCACCCGTTCTTCCTCGGCACACAGTTCCACCCAGAATTCCTTGCGCGACCACTCTCACCGCACCCGCTGTTCAGTGCATTCGTGCGAGCAGCGATCAAAAAAGGAGGAAAGAAGTGATCCTATAAAAAGATAAAGAAAAAAGGTCGTGGCAAAGCCACGACCTTTCGCATTTTCAACCCCGACTTCGTGACCGATCTGCACTATGCCGCAGCGCGCGCCGGAGCGTGGTCCGTGCTGAGGAGTGAGTTCAAAAGCTGACCCCATCCAACATAATCGAGACCGAATTGCTTATCCATGCCCTTCAGTGTTTCGATAAGCGGATCTCTTCCGCCTTGCGCAGCTTCAAGCGCCTTTCGCATTTCTTCCTCGGTAAAGCTTACGCCACAGACGACCGTCGTCATGCTCATTTCATCCCTCCTGAAAGAACTAAAAAACCGGCTCAGTGAGGAGTCGGTGGTTCTGGGTGCTGCAGATACGTCGACTTCTCACCGGCAGGCCGGCGTAAAAAAGCTAAAGTAGAACCAAGCTGCATGCACCATGCCACCACTATAGCAAGGCGCTCGAGCACGGTCAATCGTCAAGTAGCATACGTCGCCGCCTTGTAGTAGGCTGGTGATATGTCGATAGAAAGCCCTTGGCACCACGGCACACCGCGCCCGCCGCATGAGACGATAGAAAAGACGCTGGCCAAACTGCACTCCATCAAACAGCAGGCGCACTACGGTCATGCGATGGAGCGAGGTGATATCGAGCGCGTCATACGCGCCTCAGAAGGGGGGACCGCCTTCGAAAAGCATGAGAACGGCGAAGCGCTCACGATCGAGCATATCGTGTCTTCGAGCGCGAACATTTCTCGTCTCGTTGAGGCTGAGCTCCAGAAGAACATGACGCCGGAGGAGCGGAAGGATCTCGAGGCGCACCGGAACCTCCTCGTCGGACGAGCCGCTGCGATCATGGATTCCGCCCGCCGTTATGCGATGAGCGTCGAAGAATTCGTCCATATTCGTGAGAAAAAGAAGGAAATGACTCCGGGTGAATTAGAGCAAGCGCTTGAGTCTACCGACCACGCACGAAGAAGAAATCATGACGCTCTTATCGAAGCACTGCAGATCTATGACAACACGGCGCGATGGTTCATCGATGAAGGGTGTGTCGTTGAAGATGATGTGCGGCAGTGGCGCTTGGGTGCGCATGTTCCAACGCCGGATGACCTTCTTGAACAACCGAGCAGACTCATCTATCTGTTCCCGCCGGCATTTCTCGCCGATCGCGACATGATCAGAGAGTGGGGGATCGCCGAGGTGTTCCGCGAGAGCGTCAGTCTCATTGAGGCTGAAGAAGCGCTCGCACACGGCGAACTGCCGAAGAGCGCAGATCGAAGCCTGTAAGAAACTGTCTAAAAAAGAAAATGCCCGACAGCATCTCTGTGAAGAGATATTGCCGGGCTTTTTGTGAGGGAAAGAACTTTACGCCTTGATGAGATGGCTGCTGCAGTAGACCGCGATCGCCTTCGTTTCAGTGCAGAAGTCGGTGAAATTGATCCGCGGGGCCTTCTTCCTCAGCAAGTCGCTGATGGCCTTGGAGTCCTTGTTCAGAACCGCACGGCACGCCACCTCGATCTCTTCCTCCGTGTACATGTAGTTCCCGATCTTGATCTTATTCGCCATGATGGCGCCCTCCGAAGAATTGACTGGTAAGCACCATACCATGCGTATTGAAATACTGCAAGTTTAATGAAAATCGCGATCTACAGCGTTGCGAGCTCCGGTTCTCTTTCACAATACAACTCAGTATTGCAGGATCTCGATCCTCGCTTACGCCTTGTATGTCATCGATTTTGATCAAACTTCGTCACCGAGCCGCTTGTTTGGAAAAAGGCATCTTTTGGTGTATCGTAGTGGGTACGGTGTTTCGCTAAAACCTAACACCTAACACCTAAAAACTGTTTTTAATTTGCGGGATCGTCTAATGGTAGGACTACTGCCTCTGGAGCAGTGTATCTTGGTTCGAATCCAAGTCCCGCAGCAAGGATAAAACTTAGGTCATTTTCAGAAAAATTTAACCGCGCTTCGCGGAGCGAAGCGTAATGTTTTAGGGGGTTTTCGACGGGTTTCTTGTTTCGCAAAGTCAGGTTCGAGCCGAAGATTTTTTGGAGGGAGGATTTTTTGGAGGGGAGGTCGAAGTTTTTTGCGGTTTCGTCCAGTATTGAAGCCTCGATTATCCATTCCCGCATAGGTTCGAGCCACGCGCATTGTCCGCTTTGCGCCTTGGCTTGAACCTCCTCGACTGACTTACGCGCGGACATGAGCGACCGCTTCCGCTCAAGGTAGGCGTCGCGGTCTATGTCCTGCTCCACAAAGAGGTCGGTGAGGCGGTCGAGCTTCCGGCTGATGTCCGCCTTCTTCTCCTGCAAGCCGGAAACGACGACCGCCGCCGTACGGGTGGCATCCTTCTCGTCCTTGGCGACAAGAGCTAACAGTCCTTGCGCCCACTCCTGCGGCATAGCGTACTGCGTCAGCAGTTCCGAAAGATCGGCGGTGAGCGTTTCTTCGCGGACATAAGGTTGTAAACAGCGAGCAGTCTTCGATTTTTTCGTGCAGCGGTAGTAGACGTGGCCTTTCTGTATTTCGGCGGTGATCATAGAGCCGCACTCGCCACACCGGAGCAAGCCGCAAAACGCCTTCGGCTGTTTGTCCAGCTTCTGCGGATGGCCGCGTTTCTCAACGACGCGCTGAACTTTGTCAAAAAGTTCTTTGGTGATGAGTGGCGTATGTTTACCCTCGTATATCTCATCGCCGTAGCGGAACTGGCCGTAGTAGAACGGGTTGGTGAGGATAAAGCGGATGCGGTCTTTGTGCAGGGCGAGGCCGCCCGAACTCCGCACGCCGTTGTCGAAAAGGAACTTCGAGATGTCTTCAAGGCGAGAGTTGCCTTTAGCGTATAGCTCGAAGGCGGCTCTGATATGTTTCGACTTTTTGCGATCAACAACAATCGTTTTAGCCCGCACGTCGTTTAAGTAGCCCGTCGGAGCTAGACTGGGAAATATTCCAAGACGCGCCTTGTGGTGCAGTCCTCGCTTCGTGTTGGAGCTTAGGTCGCGTATGAACTGGTTAGCCATACCGAACTCAACGGACATCAGCAGTACATTGTCCGGCGGATAGTAGCTCTTTTCGGGCGTGGCGATGCGTTGGATAGTCCCTTGTTGGAGCGACCAGCGCACAAGCCCATCATCCACCGGATTGCGAGCCAAGCGGTCGAGCTTCCAACAGATAACACCTTGTGCTTCACCGCGCTGTATGCGAGCCATCATGTCGTTGAACACCGGACGCCCCGGCAACTTTGCCGTGCGGCTCTCGGTGAACTCGGTGGCTATCCCTAGCCCCTCGTTCTTAGCAAGCGTGCGAAGCTCGGAGAGCTGCGCCGCGATAGACAAGACTTGCTTGTCCTCGACATCGGTGGATTTGCGGGCGTAGAGGAAATAAATCATAATAGTATCATATACCATACTATTACCTTTCAACATATCTGTCTATATACTAAAGTCCATGAGCAAGGAATCACGGGTATTCGGACGAAACATGAAGCGAATCCGAACGGAAAAAGGCATTACACAAGGAGACATTTCCCGTTCGCTGAAATTGGCGCGAAGCTTTATAAGCAATATAGAGAACGGGAAAACTAATCCCACGCTTGCAACTGTTGCGAGGATAGCAAGGGTACTTGGGGTGTCCGTGGGAGAATTGGTAGGTTAAAAATATGGCTTCTTATATTCGGCACCCTCTGACAAAAGTCCCAGAGATAACGGTCTACTTCTGGATCATTAAAATCCTCACTACCGCAATGGGTGAAAGTACCTCGGACTATCTCGTCCATCTCATCAATCCGATTTTCGCCGTGGCAATCGGAGGCATCGGTCTAGCAATCGCTCTCATGTTGCAGTTTGTGGTGCGCCGATACATTGCATGGATATATTGGCTGGCTGTTGTAATGGTCGCCGTTTTCGGCACCATGGCCGCCGACGTTTTACATATCGGACTGGGTATCCCGTATCTTGTATCAACTATCTTTTTCGCAATTTCGCTTGCAGTTATCTTTGCACTCTGGTATGCAGTTGAGAAAACCTTGTCTATTCATAGTATCTATAATCCCCGACGGGAGATATTCTATTGGGCTACCGTTATGGCAACCTTCGCCCTCGGCACGGCCGCAGGCGATATGACCGCGATAACTCTCGGCCTAGGCTACTTCTCATCGGGTGTGATGTTCGGCATTCTGATCGCCCTTGTAGCAATCTCTCACTATGTTCTTAAGACTTACTTGGGAATCGAACATCGCCGCCTGACCTCAAACGCAGTACTAGCCTTCTGGCTTGCCTATATTCTCACGCGTCCCCTCGGAGCTTCATTCGCAGACTGGCTGGGTAAGGCACAAGGCCTCGGCGGGCTTGGTTGGGGAGATGCACAGGTTAGCATCGGCTTGGCAATTCTTATCATCGGCTTCGTCGGCTATCTAACATTCAGTCGCAAAGATGTCGAGAGCGAGTGTGTCGCTGACGCGTCTCTGTAGGGATCCCTGCGGCAGCAGTTTCTTACAGAGTATTTACACTCAACTGTCTACAATAACCGTAAGGAGTAGAAAAGTAGTTAGTCCCTACAATAATTCTACTCACGAGTTATTAGTATTAACACATAATAAAGCTATGTTGAAAAACAAACTAACACTATCTCTCGCGGCATTGGCGATGTCGCTTGTAGGAATGGTAGGAGGCACTGCTCTCGTGGCAAGCGCACAGGGCGCATCAACAACCACAAACGTACCTGCGACAATTACCACAACCAGCACTTCTGCTACGGGTGCAGTGGACACTCCTGAATCCGCGAATGATCCCGCAGACATCGATACGGGTTCCAAGACACACGGGCACGCGCCTCTCGGCGGCGACGGTGTTGTATCAAGCGTTAATGGAACGACCATCGTCATGGGCGAAGAGTCCGACGAAGGAGGCGCGTCGTACACTATAGATGCTAGCAAGGCGACCGTAATGAACAATGGGGTTTCTGGCACCCTCGCTGACATCAAGGTGGGTGAAAAAATATTCGTCCAAGGCACAACGAGCGGTACGAATGTCATAGCGACTTCTGTCTCCGTTGGTCATCACGGAGAAGGAGCGGATAAAGCAAACGATACTGACGGTAGCGCGGCGAGCGAAGCAAGCGAGCCAGCAAGTTCGTCGGAGGCTTCGGGGCAGTAGAGCCGATATATCTTGTATAACACAACCCCCCTAGGGGGGTTGTGTTATCTGGCGTGCCTTACAGACAATTTACAATTCAAACCTTACCGTTCATTGATGCGGATGGATGACATATCTATAAACAGGAGAAACTTCCGAAATAGAAGACGCACCAGTAAATATTTTATATTTACATTAATCACAGTCCTTTTCACTTGTATGCTTGTGAGCCTCAGCTTTTTTATCCCCTCAACAACCTTCGTGAGAAAACCAGTTTCCATACCAACGGCGGAAAACCAAAACTTCCTAAACCAAGTTACTGATTGTTTTCTCCCCACAGCGGCAGTATATGGATACCACCTGCGTATTACCGCAGCCTTCCGTTCGATTGCAGAGCAAACGCAAATATATAATTCAGGGCGCACCGAGGACGGACACATTGTGTCCGAAGCACCACCAGGACACAGCCTCCACAATTACGGTTATGCAGTAGATGTCGCGGACAGGATAAAGGCCTACAACATTAACTGGACAAGACTCGTAAAAATCGCGATGTACTGTAGTCTTGAATCTGGTGGCGTCGGTGATCTGCCGCACTTTGAATATAGAGGTGGACTCACTACAGACCAGTTTGCCGCTGGCATGAGGCCACCTCCGCTTACGTTGCCTTGTGCAATTATGGCTAACCGCGCTGCCACCAGTACACCGCTCACACTCAAGGACTTAAACGCTTGCGCCGCACCAAAGTTTTAGTCTATCCCAACAGCTTTACAAGCAATTTACAGTCGCCAATCATGCTAACGTTGATATATGAAAATCTTGGTTATCGAGGACAATCAAAAACTGGCCGACTCCCTGACTAGGGGATTACGGCAAGAAGGCTACGCCGCTGACTACTTGGTAAATGGCATTGAAGGCGAGAAACGAGTACTGATGAACCAAAGCGATTACGATCTGCTCATTTTGGACATAACGCTCCCTGGGAAAAACGGAATTGATATTTGTTTCACTCTTAGGGAAAAAGAAATAATGACCCCAATCATCATGCTTACCGCAAAGGACACGGTGGAAGACAAAGTACTCGGTCTCGATAGCGGGGCTGATGATTACCTTGTGAAGCCGTTTTCATTTGAGGAGTTGCTCTCCCGCGTGAGGGCACTCTCGCGACGGCAACGAGTAACGCTACTTCCCGAACTTCGGGTTGGCGAACTGCGACTTGTGCCATCAGCACAGGAGGTGTTTTTAGGAGACAAGAAAATTGACCTCACTCTGAAGGAGTTTCGTATATTAGAGTTT
This sequence comes from bacterium, assembly GCA_021839985.1. Classification (GTDB taxonomy): domain Bacteria; phylum Patescibacteriota; class Minisyncoccia; order Phycocordibacterales; family SBAW01; genus JAKALC01. The sequence goes on along the minus strand of JAKBZO010000019.1, from coordinate 2,402 downwards.
TTTATGGCTCATCCAGATCAGGTTCTCACCCGCCAGAAAATCATAGACCATCTCTGGGATTTTAATTTCAATCCATTAAGTCGAGTGATGGACGTGCATATTAACAACCTAAGGAATAAGCTGAGGAGCGAATATGGCACCACACTTGAAACCATCCGAGGGGTTGGTTACCGCCTCCGAGTATAACGTGTTCTTTTTGGCACGTCTGAAACTCACAGGCATTTATGTCTTAATACTTGCAGTTATTTTGCTCGGCTTCAGTTTACTTCTCTATCAGAGCGTTCAGCACAACCTTACGGACGCTAGCGAAGACGACTTTGCTGGAATCGAATCACATCATCATTTTGTTCAGAACACGCTCGCCAGTGTCCAAAATGAGATTATACTCATTGACTTAATTATTCTCGTCGCCGCAGCGGGGGTTAGTTATGTTCTTGCAGGATATACTCTAAAACCAATTCAGCGATCTGTGGAAGCCCAAAAGGCATTTTCTGAAAACGCTTCACACGAACTACGCACACCACTTGCGGTGATGAAAAACGATGCCGAGGTACTGTTGCGGAATCCTAACCCAACGAAAGACCTTGTTCATACGACACTACATAGCAACATTGAGGAAATAGATCGTATGACAAAAATGGCCGAGGATTTGCTCATGCTTGCTCGCTCAGAAAATCGCACCATTCCCGCTATGGAAAAAATCGAGATTACCGAGGTCGCGCGAAGCGTGGCAGGGAAAATGTACCCTCTTGCTGAAAAGAAGGGCGTAAATATTAAAATATCATCAGGCACCCCGCTTTATATAGAGGGGAATAAAGCGGGACTTGAGCGCGTTTTTATTAATCTCCTTCAGAACGCGGTTGAACACACTTCAAAAAATGGTTCGATAGTCATTGAAATTTTGCAAGAAAAGTCTCAATCGGTAATCAAAATATCCGACTCGGGTTCGGGCATTGCGGAAAAGGACTTGCCGCATATTTTTAAACGGTTTTATAAAGGAGACGGGGCATCAGGTAGCGGCCTCGGCCTTTCCATTGTAAAAGAACTCATTGACCAGCACGGAGGAAGCGTCAGTATTGAGAGTACGAAAGGGAAAGGCACCTCGATTGCCATCAGATTGCCTTTGTTAGTCTGATCATGTGCTCTTTACAGAACCTTTACATTCTTTGTTCCATTGTTACGCATGAGGATTATTCATCCTCAATATTTGTTACCGGCCGATATTATTTGTAGGCCATGATGCAAAGCGGTGCGTCGGACAGACCCCTTCGGCGCATCGCCTTGCATGTACCACAATGCGATAACTAATTATTATTTAAACTCCATTTATGCCAACCACCATTAAGGCGAGCAACAAGCAAAAGGACACAAGCACCTCTAAGTGGGTACAGATGTTGAACAAGGTTCCAGAGGTTACCATATTTTTCTGGATCATTAAGGTTTTGTGCACCACCGTTGGCGAAACGGCCGCAGATTTTCTTAACACAACTCTTAATTTCGGCCTGAACGGAACAAGCGTAGTCATGGGCGCGTTGCTCATCGTCATACTTTTCTTTCAGTTCAGAGTCAAGAAATACACCCCATGGTTATACTGGCTCTCGGTTGTTCTCATTAGCGTCGTTGGCACGCTCATCACTGATAACTTGAGCGATAATCTCGGCGTTCCTCTTGAAACGACGACTGTTGTCTTTGCAATCTTGCTCGCGATAACATTCGCCGTCTGGTACTGGTTCGAGAAGACGCTTTCGATCCACAGTATCGTTACGACCAAACGCGAAGCCTTCTACTGGCTCACAATTCTTTTCACCTTTGCACTTGGCACGGCGGCGGGCGATCTCAGTGCGGAGAAGTTCAACCTCGGCTACCTGACCTCGGTGTTCATATTCGGCGGCCTCATCGCGGTCGTAACAATCGCTCACTACGCTCTCAAGGCCTATTTGGGCATGGAACACAAACACCTGACCCGTAACGCGGTTCTTGCGTTCTGGCTCGCCTATATTCTCACGCGTCCCCTCGGAGCTTCTATCGGCGACTTCCTGTCGCAAGCCCAGAGCGATGGCGGTCTCGGTTTGGGGACGACCGTAACCAGTTTCATCTTCTTGGGCGCAATCCTAGCTCTCGTTATCTATCTGACGTTTTCAAGAAAGGATGTGATTTCTTCCGCAACTCCTCAGGAAGATTAAGCCCAGAAGTAAGGGTAACAGGCCAGAGTGTGGCCGCTCAAGTCTTTACAGAACCTTTACACCAAGCAGTGATAGTATGATATAAAGGTCGGCTTTATTCCCTCTTAGGGTAAATACCCCGCAGCTTGCTGCGGTGTTAGAGTAGAGCTGTGAGCATCTACCTGCACAAAAGCCACAACGTGAGCGTGCTCATATACCATCTCGTCTGTCCTGCAAAAT
>JAKBZO010000018.1 GCA_021839985.1 bacterium | reverse complement strand
AGCATCATGAAAGAGATCGAGCGCTCGGAAGGCAAGATCATTCTGTTCATTGACGAGATCCACACGATCATCGGCGCCGGTGCGGCAGAGGGCGCAGCCGATGCGGCAAATCTTCTCAAACCCGCGCTTGCGCGCGGCGGTATCCGCGTTATCGGCGCGACCACGCTCAAGGAATATCAGAAGCATATCGAGCGCGACCCAGCGTTCCAGCGCCGCTTCCAGCCGGTGCATGTCGTCGAACCGTCGCCGGAGGATGCGATCTCTATTTTGCGCGGGCTCAAAGAAAAATACGAACTCTTCCACGGCGTGCATATCACCGACGACGCGATCGTCGCTGCGGTGAATCTTTCGAGCCGCTACATTGCCGATCGATTCTTGCCGGACAAAGCGATCGATCTCATCGACGAGGCGTCATCATCGCTGCGCATTTCGCTTGAGAACAAACCGCCGGCGCTCGAAGATGCGCATCGCAAGATCATGCGTCTGGAGGTGGAGCGCGAGGCGCTCAAGAAGGATGCCGAAGGCGAGGGAAGCGGCGCCAAGAGCGCGCGCGAACGAACGAAGGTGATCGAGCGCGATATCGCTGAGCTCAAAGAAAAGACCGCTGAACTTGAAGCGCGCTGGAAGAATGAAAAACAGGTGCTCTCCGAGATCAAGGTAGCTAAGAAAGAGCTCGAGTCGCTGCGCCTTGAGGCTGATGCCGCGGAGGCTGCGGTCGATCTCGCGCGCGCCGCACAGATCCGCTACGGCGATATTCCGGCGGTTGAGCGTGAGATCGAGACCAAGACCAAGCGCCTCAAGAAACTCCAGGCGACGCGTCGCGTACTCAAAGAAGAAATCACCGAGTCGGACATTGCGGGCGTCGTCGCACAGTGGACCGGCATTCCAGTGTCGCGCATGCTCGAGGAAGAAGCAGAGAAACTCTCGCGCATCGAGAGCGAGCTTTCAACGCGCGTCGTCGGCCAGTCCGAGGCGGTGCAGAAGGTGTCGGATGCGGTGAAGCGCTCGCGCGCCGGCATCGCCGATCCGAACCGCCCGATCGCTTCATTCATCTTCTTGGGGCCGACCGGCGTCGGTAAGACCGAGCTCACCAAAGCGCTCGCGAGCTTCATGTTCAATGACGACCGCTCGCTCATTCGTGTCGATATGTCGGAGTACATGGAAAAACACTCCGTCTCGAAGATCATCGGCGCGCCACCTGGTTATGTCGGCCATGAAGAAGGCGGCTCGCTCACCGAGCTCGTGCGTCATCGTCCGTACTCAGTGCTACTTTTCGACGAGATCGAGAAGGCGCATCCGGAGGTGTTCAACATTCTTCTCCAAGTACTCGACAATGGCGTGCTCACCGACGCTAAGGGTCGTTCGGTGAACTTCCGCAATACGATCATCATCATGACGAGCAACATCGGTGCACAGCACATCGACAAGATGGAGCAGCTCGGCTTCGCGCTTGCGGGCGGGGAAGAGGAGGACAACTACCGCATCGCCAAGGAGCGCGTCACGCAGAGTCTCAAGGAGCACTTCCGCCCCGAGTTCCTCAACCGCATCGACGAGATCATCATCTTCAATATTCTTTCGCCGGAGGCGATCAAAGAGATCGTCGGCATCCAGATCCGCGAAGTGGTCGAACGTCTGCGCACGAAGGATATCAATCTTGTGCTCTCGGACAGCGTGCTCGCCTATCTCGCCAAGGAAGGCTACAACCCGCACTACGGTGCGCGCCCGCTGCGCCGGCTCATTCAAGACAAGATCCTCACTAAGGTCGCCACGCTTATGATCGGCCGTGGCGTGCTTTCAGGCGGCACAGTGTCCGTCGACATGAAGAACAATGAGTTCGTGTTCGATGTTAAGAAAGGCGGTCGTGTTCGTGCGACAAAAACCGCAACTCCGGCGGCTGTTGCCTCACGATAGGCGTTGTTCTGTTTCTTGCTAGTACGTCGGCGCGACGGTCGTGGTCGCTGGCGAATACGATGTGGTCATTTTGGCGCCCATTGGTGCCGCCGGAGCGGTCGTACTGCTTCCGGTGTGAGAGGTTGCGAAGGGTGTGTAGGTGGTTGTTTGCGCTGAGGCCTTTCCGCTTGAAGAGACGCAATACGTCTTTGTGGACGATATCGCCACATCCGACCTAGACGCCTCTTCCATATCGGCGCACACTTTATAGGTGCCGGCATCTGGCGATACAGCGTACGCATACGGCGCTTTCGTTGTCGGATCCGTCGGCATGGTTGCGAGGTATGGTCCCGTCAGCGCGGCAAGCGCTTTCGGATACGCGTTGTTGTCGTAGTAGTAGCGCTCAAGTGCGTCGCTGATCGTAGAGATATCATTCACGCGCTGCGAATCGCGCTGAGCTTCCAGTATTGATGGTATGTAGTAGATCGTCAATCCAATGGTTACGACGATAGCAACGGTGATCGTGGATATAATGAACCACTTTGTGAAGAACCACAGCGTACGCTTAGGCGCTGTTTCTGGAGTGTCTTCGGGCATACTTCTGTAGCAGGATAGGCGGCTGATGATGACAAGACGCTGTGCATAGTGTACAATCGTAGCGTTCGGCGATGCGTCGGTGGCGGAGTGGTCAATCGCAATTGACTGTAAATCAATCGCCCTTGCGGCTACGCAGGTTCGAATCCTGCCCGGCGCACACACAGCCTAAAGCCCTCTGGAATCCAGAGGGCTTTAGGCTGTGTGTGCGCCGGAGCACGCGCCTGTGTGTGCCGGGCAGGATTCGAAAAGGCTGAACATATCGCAACGAGCCTGAGGTTCTACGAAGGCAACGTGAGATGTGAAGCCTGTACTGCGGCTGTAAGCCGAGAATCCTGCCCGGCGTAACTCTAGTTTCGAAAGCGAGCGCGGGCACCTGGCCAGCAGGACAGGTCGCGCGAGTAGGGCCGAGAAATTTTTATGGGCGACAGCGAGTAAAAATGTTCTTGGCCGAATCCTGCCCGGCGCACATCTGTGCCACCGCCCTCCTCACAAACTTTTCATGGTATTATTGCGATATGCGGTCAATTCGCACGATCATGTTCGCCGCTCCGATATTGGTGGTAAGCGCCACCCCGCTTATCGCATCGGCGGCGTTGGTGCCGGATTGCGTTCTCCAAGGCGGGCTTAGCTGTCAACTGTGCGACTTAGTGTCGCTTGTTCAAGGCGTCATCAACTTCCTCATCGTGTTGGCGATACCGATCGCGACCGCGCTCTTTACCTATGCCGGTTTCTTGTATGCGACGGCAGGTATCCGCGGCAAGTCAGGCGATGTTGGCGAAGCGAGGAGCATCTTCTCGACCGCGGTGCTCGGTTTCATTATTGCTATCTCCGGCTGGCTGGTCATTAACACACTTTTGCACGTACTCACGCAAAACAATCCAAGCTTCCAGAACCAGAATTGGTTCAGCATCGAATGCGTGTCGCAATCACAGCGCACAACCGATTCATCGATCAGTACGGTGCTCGGCAATCTCGTGACCGGGACGTCCGGAACAAGTGGGGCGGGCGGATCAAGCGGATCGAGTGGTTCTGGGCAGCTTGTACAGATCGACACCGTCGGAACAAATGGAGCATCTCTCAGTGTTGGATTTAACGCAACCCTCCCAGACTCAAGTCTTCTTGCGGGGTATACCGCTGCTGATACATACAATGCACAGATCAGCAGCGCGTGTAATTCGTATGGGAGCAACATACCGAACTGCCAGGCGGTGGTTACGTCACTCATCTCGGCTGAATCAAGCGGTAATCCGCAAACTGGCTGTAATGGTGCGCAGTCATGCGGTATCATGCAGCTGTCTTCTTCGGCGGGAGGTCAGAGTTGCGATCCGAGCGACATATCATGCATCAGCACGCAGATCAACAAAGGCGTGTCTCTTTTGAGTAACAATTATTCTCAATTCTCCAATACCCCGAACGCGCTCGCTGCATATAATAGCGGAGCCACGACCGTGGCGGGGCAGAGCGCGAGTGGTAAGAACTCAGCTATGGTCGCTAGTCGTGATTGTTCGGGCGCGTATGCATGGCAATGTGCAACCAACCCGGGCGGTCTTACCGAGACCCAAGGGTATGTCGCCAATATTTGTCAGACCCTCTCTCTCAAAGGTGTGAGTTGCAAATAGCTCCGTTGATCTTAAAAAGCGCCGGCTTCTCGCCGGCGCTTTTGTATTGGTGAATTCGGACTACTTTTTGGTCTCCTTGTGGACGGTCTGAGCTTTGCACCACTTGCAATACTTTTTGAGCTCGATCTTGCGCTCGACGAGCTTCTTATTCTTGCTCGACCAGTAGTTGACGCGCTTACATTTTGTGCAGGCGAGCTTTATGAGATTATCCTGTGACATGCCAAACAATGTATCGCAAAATACCGATAAAAGCAAGATGCCCGTTTTTGGCTTGCCGAAGCTAGCTTTTGGCGGGTCGAGGATTCGCGCGTCTTATGTAAAGGTACACCAACACACTGAGGCCTGCGGCGAAGAAACACCATACCGAGAGGAACGCGTATGAATAGAGGTAGTAGGCAAGAACGAGCGAGAGAAAGGTGAGGGCGCCGAAGAGTCTGACGATGGCGCTGCTTGAGAACAAGAAACTCAGGCAAACCACTGCCACATAGAGCGCGGTCATGATGAGTGGGTGCGCAAACGGGTAACTATATACGATGTGCCCACAGGTGGCGTATGGCACCAAAGGCGCGTTCATGAGAAAGAAAAGATCATAGGCGCCGACGCCGATCCCTGCGAGCGTGAACCACAGCTTCACGTGTTTGCGCCACGCGACACGCTCCAGCCGCCACGCGGCGTAGGGCACGTACATCGGCCAGAAGACGTTGGATAAAAACAGATACACATACGATGCTGCGAGAGCGGTGAGTGCGGCGTGTGAATCTAGTGACACCCACACGACGCCTTCAGTGAGCTGCTGAATGCCGAACCATAGCGGGATGAGCGCGAAGGGAACTTCAGAGCGTCGCTTCGCGTGCGCGACCGTCACGACGCCCGTTGCCGTGAGCGCGCTTCCCATCGCAAAACTTACTGATGCAGAGAAACACATGAGTCGATTGAATTAAGAGTTAGGAATTAAGAATCAAGATCACACCTGCTATTATTGTAGCCATATTTCAATAGCTTTTGGGTAACCTGTGGAGACCCCGTTCACTGAATTAGATCTTTGAGATCTCTTTGATTATCCTCTCGATGTTCGGGAATCCTTTCTCGAATATATCGCTGACCCGTCCTGTATGTTCGGGGTCTTGCTGAAGTTGTCTTTTGTTTGGAAAAAACTTGTTCATGGTCAGATCAACCAACCTCTCTTTTGTCCAGTGAGATATATCGTATTTCTCGATGAGGTCTTGGATAGTAAGATGGACCATCTCGTGGAATACAATATACAGAATCCCACGATCAGAGATTCTATTTAAATTAAGTTGAACAACGTCAGGATAGCCATAACTACCGCCTGTTCCGTATTTTGAAAGGAATATCTTAAATGTCTGAGGCAATGGGCGTCCCAAGGTTTCCAATTTCTTAATGAAGCCGCCCGATTCTGATTTCCACGCCTCCGTAAGTTCTCGTGCCTTTTCGGAATACACATGGTCTTGGTACTCCGCCTCAATCACGGTGCGTATTTCTTCGTCAGAAACCATATCACCACTTTCTAAATGGTTTTTGATGCTCGTTGGCAGTTGAGGTTGGTAACCATTTTCCACAAGCCAAGAATATTTTCTGGCAGTAAATTGAACCCTCGATATTTCTGTTGCTACTGAGTAATGCAGTTCTATCGGTGTGTTCAAGTCTTCTGGCGATCGTGGCTGTTTGTTTCCAGGGGCTTTTTCCATAGAATGATTAAGCATAGCGAATAATCCTTGGCTGCTTGTCTTGATCGGTATAGAGCGGGTCCACGAGGACTCGAACCTCGGTCTGCTCTTTTGGAGAGAGATATTCTACCACTGAACTATGGACCCTTTATTGAGAACAACGATACTGTAACACAAAATCATGACCGGAGGAATCGGCGCACTAGGGTTGCAGCTTTTGTCTCGCTCTTGATCCAATTGATCTCTTTGTTGCGCTTGAACCAGGTCATTTGGCGTTTGGCATACTTGCGGATCTCTCCGTCGAGATGCTCGATGAACACGGTGCGCGTGATCTTGTTCTGGAGCAGGCGTGCCATGTAGCGATATTCAAGACCAAGTTCCTCCATGCGCTTGTAGGAGAGACCGCGTGCATGCAGGCGCTTGGCTTCTGCGAGCATGCCTTGTTTGATGCGTGCAAGAAGACGCGCACGGATCTTGCGTGCGAGCGTTTCGTGCGGGATATCGATGCCGAGCCACAATACGTCATACAGCGGTTTGCTTCGCTTTGGCAATTCGCTCGCTCCCGAATTGCCGAGCGCGGTGGCGATCTCGATCGCGCGGATGAGCCGATGAGGATTGTGTGCGTCGATCGTGGCTGCGCGCTCCGGATCAAGCTTTTGGAGCTGTGCGAACAGTTGCTCCGCGCTTTTCTTCTGAAGCTTCGCGCGCAGCGCCTCATTGGGGGGTACATCAGCGAGTATCGTGGTGCCGACGAGTGCATCGATATAAAAGCCCGTACCGCCCACGACGATCGGGACATATCCGCGAGCAATGATACCGTCGATCGCACGGCGCGCAAGCATCACAAAGTCGCTTGCGGTAAAAACTTTTTTGGGTGAAGCGACGTCGAGAAGGTGGTGGAGAACGCCCTGCATTTCGCGTTTCGTTACTTTGCCGGTGCCGATGTCGAGTCCGCGATATACTTGGCGCGAGTCGGCTGAGATGATTTCGCTGCAAAACTTTTTTGCTAGCTCGATCGAGAGCGCCGTCTTACCAGAGGACGTCGGTCCGACGATGACGATGATCTTTGGACGAGTGGCATTGCTGGTCGTCGCGCTAGCTGTTTTGCTGCTTTTCATCTGTATTTTTTGGTAGAGTTATGTTTTGTGAAGCTTAATAGTCCGGATGAGTATATCAGTGTCACGCGCGACACGCACGCAGTATTTGTAATTTCCGCTCTTTGAAAGAGTTTTTGATATGGTGGGTTGGAACCCAGCCTCCTGTAAGAGAAAGAATACGTCTTCCGCTAAATACTGGCAGTGGTTTGTGAAGTTGACCATACGGTAGTCGCGGTCCTCATAAATTGAGCCGTCGGTTTGTAAAAGTCCACGGAGACATTCTTTGGCGTAAACGCTGTCATTCTTGACCCAATGGGGGACGCGGGCTTTCTGATGAAGTTTCGTACCTCGCCCAACCTTCCATGGCATGTATTCTTTTAGGCTATTTGAATATACGCTGATGTTGAAGTAGGAACTTATATGCGGGATATGTACCGTTGAAACTTTGTTATCAGGGAATAAAAGCTTTAGATGTTCTGTTATTCCTGAAGCGACGTGCGGGTAGCGAGTGTCGCAGGTGATCCGCAATCGCGGCGCTCTGCCGTTTGGGTTTGAAAGATTGCCGTCACCGAGAGCGACGCCGACGATATACGCCAGACTTTTCTTGAGTGCTCTGTTCAAGTGGGCGAGGAGGGACTCGAACCCTCACGACCTTGCGGTCACGCGATTTTGAGTCGCGGTCGTCTACCATTCCGACACTCGCCCTTGGTAAGAAGTGTATAGGATGCAATGTTTTCTGCAAGTGACCGTATGACCTCTCTGTTTGTCAGTCGCTGGGTTGCTGTAGGAGTTGGTGGTACACTAAAAGTGTATAATCGATCATGTTACTTTTAACTCTCGTATTCGTGGGTTTGGCAATTAATGCGATCACTCTGCACCTCTATTTCGTCGCTTTTTTTGTTTTTTAATTCCATTTTCCGGTGCAAGCGGTGTTCCATTGGTGGCACTATTAGGAATGTCTTTATCAATTGTCGTGAGCGTGCTCTTTTCCATTGGTGGTTATTATGTTCAAGCCGCGATCTCTATAGGCATATTGATTTTTAATCTGATTGGAAACAAGGTTCTCTCTAAATAAATATGATTCGTTGCCGCTCTCCCATTGGAATAGGTTGGCACTGATGCCTTCGTCCACTTTCTCCTTTCCACTTTCTCCTTTATACTTACTGGCATGTATCAAGAAGAACAGAACAAAGCGTTCTACGGCAACGCGATCTTTTGGATCGAAGTCGACAAAATAAAACCCAACCCGTTCCAGCCGCGCAAGGAGTTCGACGAAGCGCGATTGCGCGATCTCGCAAGCTCTATTCGCCAGTACGGCGTTCTGCAGCCGCTGGTGGTGACGCGCCGTGAAGTGCAAAAGCCAGATGGGGGATTGGCGGCCGAGTACGAGCTCATTGCCGGAGAGCGCCGCTTGCGCGCGAGCAAGCTTGCCGGACTTCTACAGGTTCCGGTCATCATTCGCACGTCCGATGAAAGCGATCGCACCAAGCTTGAGCTCGCGATCATCGAGAACTTGCAGCGCGAAGAACTCAATCCGATCGACCGCGCGAAGGCATTCGACCGTTTGGTAAAGGAGTTCGGCTTCAAGCACACCGACATCGCGCCGCGCGTCGGCAAGAGCCGCGTCTACGTCTCCAATACGATCCGCATTCTCATGCTCCCGGAGGAGATGCAGGGTGCGCTTGCGGAAGGCCGCATCACTGAAGGACATACGCGTCCGCTCCTGATGCTCATCGATCGTCCGCAGGAGCAACAGACGCTTTTCCGCGAGATCATGCTCAAGAAGATCAACGTGCGCGACGCGGAGAATATTGCGCGCCGCATCGCATTCGATCGCGTGCGCAAGAAGGAGTATATCTACGCGCCGGAGGTGATCGAGATGGAGCGCGAGCTTTCGCAAAAGCTTGGCACGCGCGTGATGATCGAGCCGCGAGAGAACGGCGGCAAGCTCACGATCGATTTCTTCGGCGAAGACGATCTACGCATTCTCTTTGCAGCGCTCGGCAGTCTCAATCAGACCGTCACGGTGCGGCCGCAGACGGTTGAAGAAGTGCTGGCGATGAACGGCACGTCGGCTGAAGTAGGAGGCGAGCCGCAAACACCGATCGATGACCGCACGGCAGCGGAGAAGGAGATCGACGAGAATGAATTCGATCCGAACAGCTTCTCTTTGTAGCTGCTAGGAATGAAGGAATAGAGGAAGTAGGGAATTGAAGAATGGACAAGACCGGCTCGCGCGAAGCGCGATCTGGTCTTGTCTTATAACCTCCTTCCTCATTCCTTACTTCCTATATTTCTCTACTTGTTCTTCTCCAGCACGGTGCGGATATGCCGCCGCGCCATAGTGGTCTTTACGAAGTTGAGCCATTTAGTGGTCGGATGCGCCGATCTCTTCGTTTCGATCTCGACGATATCTCCATTCTCAAGTTCTGAACTGAGCGGTACCATCTTGCCGTTCACTTTCGCACCGAAGGCATGATCGCCGATGTCGGAGTGGACCGCATAGGCAAGATCGATCGGCGTCGAACCTTGTGGAAGGTCGATCGTGTCGCCCTTGGGCGTGAAGACGAAGATGCGATGACTGAAGATGTCGGTCTTGATGACCGTTTCGAAATCGGGGTCCTCGGTATGCTCGGTGAGTTCTGCGAGCCATTCCGGCTCGCCCTTTTGTCCGTGGTAGTTCGGTTTGCGCGGCGTAAGCGCTTTCGTGCTGAGTGTGTCCACCTTACTCGCAGCATTTTTACGCGCGATGCGTGGCATGAGGCTTCTCACCCAGTCGAAACTCGATTGCTTGCCGGATTCAGCGCCGCTGATATCATCGCGGCTCGGAGTCTTTTCTTTGTATGACACGTGCGATGCCACGCCGAAGAGCGCTTCATCATGCATCTGAGACGTTCTGATCTGGATCTCGACGATGCCGCCGTCGCCGGAAAAGACCGTGGTGTGCAGGCTTTGATAGCCGTTGGGCTTCGGTACGCGAATATAGTCTTTGATCCGGTTGGGGATCGGCTGCCAGAGTCCATGCACGATGCCGAGCGTGTGATAACAATCGGCGATCGAGTCGACGACGACGCGTAGCGCGGCAACATCGTGCACGTTCTCTACCTCGCCGCCTTTTCGCTTGAGCTTCTGCCACAGACTGTAGAGTCCTTTGACGCGCGAGTCGATCTCAAAGTGCGTGATGCCTGCTTCTGCAAGTCCGCGCTTGAGCTTGCGCGTCATGTCGTCGAGACGCTTTTGAGTTTCTTTCTCGCGTTCGGTCACCAGCTTCTTGGTCTCGGCGAATTCTTTCGGATAGGCGTATTCAAAGGCAAGATCTTCAAGCTCGCGACGTACGACACCCATACCGAGGCGATGGGCGATCGCGGCATGGATCTCCAAGGTCTCGAGCGCGATACGCTGACGCTTTTCCGGTCGGACATATTTAAGCGTGCGCATGTTGTGCAGGCGGTCCATGAGTTTGATGATGAGTACGCGGACGTCTTGCGAGGTCGCGACCAGTAGTTTGCGCAGGCTCTCCACATGGCGGGTGGTGCCGTGGTACTTGAGCTTGCCGAGTTTGGTGACGCCGTCGACGAGGAATGCGATCTCTTTGCCGAATTCTTTCTCAATAGTGTCCAGCCCGACGCCCATATCCTCTACGCAGTCGTGGAGTAATCCGGCGGCGATCGTCTTGGCGCCCATGCCGATGCGCGCGAGATCTTCGGCAGTGGCGACGAGGTGAGTGAGGTACGGCTCGCCGGAGAGGCGCTTGTGTCCTTCGTGAGCGGTCGCGGCGAATGCATACGCCTTTTCGACGAGCGCTTTATCGGCCGCGGTTGGTTCGCGCATGAGCGCAATGATGCTTTTCGCGCCGCTTGTTTTTGCGGTATTGGAGAGTTGGGAGGTGTTTTTCTCAGGCATCTTCTCAGCATAGACCTGCTGTGCGTCGCACGCAACTATAGATGAAGACGAACGTGGCGCGAGACGAAGTTTCGCGCCGCCCGTTCTCTCAGAGAGCTCTCTACTCCGCCTTCTTCTTTCGCGCGAAGCCGCGGCGTTTCTTTTCTTCGCTGAGTATCTCAAGCGCGCGATCGAGCGTGATCGTGTAGACGTCGTCGGTCTTCAGCGAGCGGAAATCGCCGTCGTGCACGATGTAGGAACCGAAGCGGCCGACGCTCGCGACGATCTCTTTGCCGGTTGCTGGATGAAGACCGAGCGTGCGGGGAAGTGCGAGGTAGTGAAGCGCGTCTTCGAGCGTGACGGTCGTCGGATCTTTTTCTTTCGGGACCGACGCGCGGCGCGGTTTCTTTTTGCTTCCTTTCTTCGCTTCGCCAACTTGCACATATGGACCGAAGCGACCATCGAGAAGATAGATCGACTCGCTGGTCTCTGGGTAGATGCCGATCGGCTCTGATGGCTCTTTTGAAATGATCGCGCCTTCTTCAGTGCGCGCGCCGATACAATCAGGGAAACGAGAGCATGACATGAAGCGGCCGGCGCGCGAGAGTTTGTAGACCATCGGCGCGCCGCACTCGGGGCAGGGGAATTCTTTTGGTGCCTCACCGAGGTCGGTGATCTTGCCGGCTTCTTTGGCTTTTATCTCGACCTCTTTGTGGAACGGTCCGTAAAAATCTTTCAGCGTCTTCGCATACTCGCGTTTGCCGCCCGCGATCTCGTCGAGCTCGTCCTCCATCTCCGCCGTGAACGAGTCGCCGATGTAGACCGGAAAATTCTTTTCGAGGAAGGTCGACACGACATCGCCGACATCGGTGGGGCGCAGCGAACGGCCTTCTTTGACGACGTACTCGCGATCCTGCAGCGTCGACATGATCGACGCGTAGGTGGACGGACGGCCGATGCCCCGCTTCTCAAGCTCTTTGATGAGACCGGCTTCAGTGTAGCGGTCGGGCGGCGTGGTGAATTTCTCAAGCGAGGTGATGTCGATGAGCTTGAGCGCATCGCCGGCGTCGACCTTTGGCAGATCGACATCTTCACCCCGGGCAGCAGGATCGGCAGCGAGCCAACCATCGAAGACGACGCGCGAGCCGTTGGCGGTGAACGCGGGGATGTCGGTGTCTTTGCTGTTGGTGATGATCTTGGTCTTGAGCAAACGCGCGTCCGCCATCTGGCTTGCGACCGTACGGCTCCAGATGAGTTCGTACAGTTTCTTCTGATCCGGCGTGCTGCCCGCGCTCGCGCGCGTCACGTCGGTAGGGCGGATCGCTTCGTGCGCCTCCTGCGCGTTCTTGCTCGTCGCTTTGAACGCGTGCGACGCAGCGTAGTCCTTGCCGTACTGCTTCTCTATATACGAGAGCGCTGCGCTGCGCGCGCCGGCGGAAAGGTTGACGCTGTCGGTGCGCATATAGGTGATGAGACCCGCTTCGTACAATTTCTGCGCGATGCGCATCGTGTTGGACGGAGAATAGCCGAGGCGCGACGACGCGGCCTGCTGGAGCGTCGAGGTCGTGAACGGCGGGCGTGTCGATCGCTTCATTTCAGATTCGACGATGTCAGAAACGGTGAGGCCGTCTTTCTTCACGCTGTCGATGATCTTCTGTGCGAAGGCTTCGTCGCGCGGCTCCTCTGCACAGGTGAGCGTCAATTTATTTTTGCGTGGCGTCTGCGTTTCTGCGGTGATGACGAAATAGCGCTCAGGTACGAACGCGCGGATCTCGCGCTCGCGCTCCATGATGATGCGCAGCGCCGGCGACTGCACACGGCCGGCGGAGAGTCCGTAGCGAACTTTCTTCCAAATGAGACCGGAGAGATCGTAGCCGACGAGGCGATCGAGAACGCGGCGCGCCTCCTGAGCTTGGCGCAGATGTTCATCGATGTCGCGCGGGTGAGCGAACGCTTCCGCCACGGCGTCGCGGGTGATCTCGTGGTAGGTGACGCGCGAAAAACGCTTTGCGTTTTTCGCGCTCTTCTTCGGTTCCTCCAGAACCTGCTTCAGATGCCACGCGATCGCCTCTCCTTCGCGGTCGGGGTCGGTTGCGAGAATGATCTGATCGGCTTCTTTTGCGAGCGTGCGTAGTTCGGCGACGACCTTGGTCTTCTGGGGCGATACCTCATAGTGCGGCACGAATCCGCCTTCGATATCGATCGCTTGCTTGTTGCTCTTCGGAAGGTCGCGCACATGACCGACGGATGCGCGCACGACGAAGTCGCCCTTGGGATCGATGTCCTTCAGGTATTTATCGATCGTTTTTGCTTTTGACGGCGACTCGACGATGACTAATTTCATAGTATGTAACTCTAACAACTACCGCGCATTGCTTTTTTTGTCAAAGAAACAGCCGCACGAAAGTGCGGCGTGATGTGCCCAGACGACTTGGATCACTTGGCGGGTCGACCTTTTTGTCTTGCCAGCCGGCGGCGCTTCTTCTGCGAGAGGCGGTTGGGCGCGCGGTAGTCGTCATTTTGCTGCGACGCGAGCAGGAACGGCAGCACCATCATTGCGGCGACCGCATGCATCATGTGACCGTTGCGCATCAGTTGTATCGGGATCTTGAACATCTATTCACCCTCCTGAAGTGGGGTTGTACCCTTATGGGTGGGAACTGAGGCTGACAATAGCTAAACATACTACTTTTGACGCGTCAAGTACTCGTGGTGTGGCGTGAATCGGAGGTGTAACGATATATCGTAACATCCCACACGGTTCCTTATTACTGAGTGTTGAGAATCAACCTTCAAAGTTTCAGCAGCGCTCGATCTTGCCGAGCCGCTCTATGACGAGGCCGCGAATGGAGAGGGAAGATAGCGCGATATTGAGATGCTGCGCGGGGAGCCCGGAGAGCGCGCAGAGCTCGTCGCGCGTGAGTGGTGCCGTGAGTGCGATGAGGAGCGCGCGCTCGGAGTCGCTGAGGTCCAGCGGCAGCGTGCGCGGCGCTTCTCTCGGGTCGGTCGATGATCGCAAGCCGAGTACTTCAAGCAGGTCGTCGGCATTGCGGATGAGCGTGGCACCTTCACGGATGAGACGGTTGTTGCCGGCGCCGCCTTCGCTTCCGATCGGATGCGGCACCGCACACACCTCGCGGTTATAGTCGAGCGCAAGCCGCATCGTGATGAGTGTGCCGGACTTCTCTGAGGCTTCGATGATGAGAGTGGCATGCGAGAGTCCTGCCATGATGCGATTGCGCGCCGGGAAGGTCCACATCGCCGCGCGCGAACCCTCTGGATATTCGCTGAGCAACGCACCTCCTTCTTTCTGCAAAATGCGTGCGGCGAGTGCGCGGTTGGTCGATGGATAGATACTTGTGTCGTCGACGCTTGAGGGCAGTACGGCGATGGTGGGGAGTCCTGCTTCGAGCGCCGCGGTGTGCGCATCGGCGTCGATGCCGAGCGCGAGGCCAGAGACGATCGCGATCTTATTTCCAACGAGTCCTGCTACAAGCGACGCCACGGCACGCCTGCCGTAGGGGCTTGCATGGCGCGAGCCGACCACGCACAGATATCTGTATTCCTCGGAAGAAGGAAGCGCACCGCGCACAAAAAGCCGCTCCGGTGCGTCGGGGATATCGGCAAGAAGAGGAGGAAATTCGCCGCGTTCGATGATATATGAGCGCATATCAATGCGGCCTTGAGAAGACTCTCAATAGATGATAGCATGGCGCCAGTTTCAAGTTGGTGGCACACACGTGCCTTTCATTGAAGTTCTTCAAGGATCGGAGGTGCAGCGTGGCTGTGGAAAAAACGTTCGCTATCGTCAAACCCGATGGCGTGATGAAGGGACTGGTGAGTCATATCATCTTGCGGTACGTGGATGCCGGACTCTCGGCAGAGGTGGTCGCGCTCCATGTGCGCTTGCAGCTATCTCAGGTTGCCGGTCTGTACCGGGATCATCGGGGTAAGCCGTATTTTGAAGGTCTTCTCCTGGCGATGACCAGCGGTCCATGCGCGATCCTGCGCATCGAGGGCGAGAATGCGGTCGCTCGCGTACGTGAGATCAATGGTCCAACCATGAACGCGCCAGAGGGTACCATCCGCGGCGACTTCAAGAGCGCCGGCGGTCCGTTCAATATCGTGCATGCGCCGGATTCGCTGGAAGCGGCGCAGCGCGAGTGGGAAGCGCTCGGCTAGTTCGACGCACTTGTATAAAATGCCCGGCGCGCATCGTGCGCCGGGCATTTCTTTTTCTTGATGAGAGGGGATATAATGAGTGGAAATTCACTTTATAAACTTTTGAACTTTATAACTTTACGAACTAACAGACATGCTTGATATTCAATTTCTTCGAGACAATCCCGACCTCGTCAAAGCGGCGTGCAAGAACAAGAATCGCGAAGGGATCGACATCGATCATATATTAGAG
>JAKBZO010000017.1 GCA_021839985.1 bacterium | reverse complement strand
GATCTCGCTCGGCGGCATCGTTGCGCTCGTGGTCGCGATCGTCTCGGTCGGCATGGCGCTCTATTCGATCGGCTACATGCGGCAGGAAATTCGCAAAGAGATCATCGGTTTCCGCCGTTTGCGCCAGTACTATGTACTCTTCGATATCTTCCTCTTCGCGATGTACGCCGCATTGTGCGCCACCATGCCGATCCTCATGTGGATCGCCATCGAGGGCACAACACTCTCGACGGCACTCCTCGTGAGCTTCTATAACAAACCGTCAGCGATGGAGGCGGCGTGGAAATATCTCATTCTCAACTCGGTCGGCTTGCTCTTCGGCTTCATCGGCACGCTACTCTTCACGCTCGTGCATCATGATCCGTCAACGTTCCTCAACTGGCAAGCACTCCGCCTTGGCGCAGCGACGCTCGATCCAGTCATCGCGAAGATCGCATTCGCATGCGTTCTCATCGGCTACGGCACCAAGGTAGGCCTCGCGCCGCTGCATACGTGGAAACCCGATGTGTACAGCAAGGCACCGACCCCGATCGCCGCGCTCTTCTCCAGCAGCCTGCTCTCGGTCGCCATGCTTGCACTCATGCGATTCAAAGGGATCGTCGACATTTCCGCCGGTCCTGCATTCTCAAGCACGCTCTTCATATTCTTCGGCATGCTCTCGCTGCTCATCGCCGCCTTCCTCATCTTCTCGCAGTGGAATTACAAGCGCATGCTCGCCTATTCAAGCGTCGAACACGCTGGTATCATATCGCTTGGTCTTGGGTTCGGAGGTATCGGCACGTTCGCCGCTCTGCTTCATCTTGTCTATCACGCGCTCTTTAAGCCGCTCCTCTTCTCTGCGGTCGGCAATACGTACCTCACCTACAGCTCGACCAAGATCGCCCGCGTGCGCGGCATGATCCGCACGCTGCCTGCGACCACCGCGCTCTTTTTCCTTGGCGTCTTGGCTGCGACCGGCGTTCCGCCTTTTGGCACCTTCCTCACGGAGTGGTACATCTTCGCCGCAGGCATCGCGCTCCATCCGTACCTCACCACGCTCGCGATCATGTTGCTTGCCGTGGTGTTTGCTGGACTGTTGCGCCATCTCAGTGCTATGGCCTTCGGCGAAGTTCCTGAGGGAATTGAGCCGGGTGAACATGATTGGCGTACGGTCGCGGTGCCGAGCGCTTTTGCACTCATTTTGCTCGCCTTCGGTCTTATGATCCCGACCTCGCTCCACGAATTACTCACTGCCGCAGCCTCGAGCATCTAAACCCCCGACCCATCTATGTCGAAACTCTCTATCGCACAAAAATATATTCCGAAGGACTATGTCGCAGAAGAACATGGTGGGGTATTCTCATTCGCAGTCGAGGCACGTGATATCAAAAACGTCACCGAGCATCTCTATCGAGAACACAAGCTGCCGCTCCTGCTCATCACAGCGACCGACGAGCGAAAAAACTCTGGCACATTCAAGATCTTCTACATCTTCGGCACTCCACGCGAGAAGGTATTCATCATGCCGTATATAACGGCAACCGAGAGCTTCCCTTCAGTGACGCCAACCATCCATGAGGCTATGCTCTACGAGCGCAAGATCATGTCGTTCTTCGGTCTCACTCCAGAAGGTCATCCGGAGCCGCGCTCGATCATCCTGCACGAGAACTGGCCGGAGGGTGTGTATCCGCTGCGCAAGGACTTCAAATGGGACGAGCGTCCGAAACAAGGCAACACGCCGTTTGAGTTCCGAAAGATAAGTGGAGAGGGTATTTATGAATTGCCGGTCGGCCCGGTGCACGCCGGCATCATCGAACCGGGCCACTTCCGCTTCCACCTCGCCGGCGAAGAGATCCTCCTGCTTGAACCGCGACTCGGTTACCAGCATAAAGGTACGGAAAAATTATTCGAGACACTCTCGCTTGATCGCACCCCAGCGCTTGCCGAGCGTATTTCCGGCGACAGCTCATTCAGCTACGCACTCCTGTGGTGTCAGGCTATTGAGAAGCTTGCGGGCATCGAAGTGCCGGCGCGCGCGCAGTATCTGCGTACGATCTTCGCCGAACTTGAGCGTCTCGCCAACCACTTCGGCGACATCGGCGCGATCATGACCGACACCGGCTTCAATTTCGGCGGCGCGCAAGGATCGCGTCTGCGCGAACAGGTCATGCGCATCAATGACCGCCTCACAGGCAGCCGCTTCTTGCGCGGCACCTGCGTCTTCGGCGGCGTCTCACACGACATCGACAAAGAAGCTGCGGCAGCACTCGCCGAAGAACTCAAGGCGCTGCGCAAAGACCTGCAAGAAGTCATCGATATCGCAGACGATACGCTCTCGCTCTACAACCGTCTGAAGGGCACGGGCGTGCTTGATAAAAAGATCGCGCTCGACCATGGCGTCGTTGGTGTCCCGCTGCGCGCACTCGGCGTCGCAGCCGACGTGCGCGTCGACCATCCATATGCTGCCTACGACAAACTGCCCGTCGCAGTCGCAACATCCGATGACGGCGACGTGAATGCGCGCTTCCGCGTGCGCATCGACGAACTCTTTACTTCGATCGAACTCATACAAAAAGCACTGGAAGACATGCCTGGGGGCGCTATAGCCAACACGAAAGAGATCGTGCTTCCGAAGAATGAAGTAGCAGTCAGCGTCGTCGAAGGCTGGCGCGGTCCGATCATCTGTTTCGCGGCGACCGACGAGAACGGCACTATTGCACGCGCCGCATTTCGCGATCCGTCATTCCTCAACTGGGAAGCGCTCGGTTATGCCGGTCGCGGCAACATGGTCCCCGACTTCCCTCTGATAAACAAAAGCTTTAATCTTTCCTACTCCGGTAACGACCTTTAGAGACGAACGCGTCAAAATCGCGAACTGCGTTGTTGCGCGCTCCGGTACTCCCTCACAATACAGCTCGGTATTGCTCGGTTCATTCCTCGCGCGCGCCTAGCACTTCATCAATTTTGACGCGTCCGCTCCGAAGTGGCACATGACTTGTGCTGCATCCAAAATAAAGCGAAACCGATACATCAAAGCAAAGGCTCAAATACACCCGCATACACTTAATTTACGCTATAGCGTAAATTAAGTGTATGCGGGTGTAAAAATTATTTGCGATCGTGCTCTCGTCGCCCCACCTCTTCTTCCGAGAGGCCGAAGTGATGCGCAACTTCATGCCAAATGGTTTCTTCGACCACCTGCCGCACTGAAAGGCCGTCTTCCTCTGCCGCCTCAAGCGAGGGTAAGCGATAGATCACGATCTTATCAGGAAGCACGAGGTTGTACCACTCGCCGCGTTCTGTGTGCGGAACTCCCACATACAGTCCAAGGAGTGTCTCGTCATCTGAAAGGCCGATCAACTCGCGCATCTCATCGTCCGGCTCATCTTCGATCATCAGCGCCACATTCTCGATAAGCGGTCGAAACTTCTCCGGCACCGGATCGAATCCGATGTCAGCAACAAGCGCTTCGAATTCTTTAGGGTTCATTTCGGGTAAACGGTGAGACGCCATCAGACGCACACTGTCGGATGCAGTGCGCGAAGGGAGCGAGCATCGAAGCGAGACGTACTGGGTCGTACGGCGAGCGAGAAGCGGAGCTCCCGACAAAGCAATGCGCCGACAGTGTGCGTCCCCCTAATAGCTGCGCAACTTTTTAGCCTTATCATGCGTGCGAATCCGCTCCAACGCCTTCGCCTCGATCTGGCGAATACGCTCGCGCGTGACGCCGAACTTCTTGCCCACTTCTTCAAGCGTGTGGTAGATGCCGTCTTCAAGACCGTGACGGAGTTTGAGGATCTCGCGCTCCTTCGGAGAAAGATCGTCGAGGATCTCTTTGACCTGATCAATGAGAATGCGCTGCGCCACTTCCTGCGCTGGCGACATGATCTTATCATCCGCAATGAAGTCACCGAGCACTGACTTGCCGTCGTCGTCATCGCCGCCGACCGGACTTTCAAGCGACACGGTATCCTGGTCGATCTTCTCGATCTGATAGATCTTCTCAACCTCGACGCCCATTTCAAGCGCGATCTCCTCCGCGAGCGGTTCGCGGCCGAGGTCCTGGCTCAGCCGGCGCGACACCTGCTTATACTTCGCGATCGTCTCTACCATGTGCACCGGAATACGGATCGTGCGGCTCTGATCGGCGAGCGCGCGGGTGATCGCTTGGCGGATCCACCAGGTCGCGTAGGTCGAGAACTTGTAGCCTTTGGTGTAATCGAATTTGTCGACAGCCTTGAAGAGACCGAGGTTGCCTTCCTGAATGAGATCGAGAAGCGTGAGATCTGGCGAGCGACCGACATATTTCTTGGCGATCGACACCACGAGACGCAGGTTGGCGCGCGCGAGGAGATTCTTCGCTTCTACTTCCCCATCCATCACGCGCTTCGCAAGGTCGCGCTCTTCTTTCGTATTGAGAAGCGGATACCGACCGATCTCGCGCAGATACATTTGGATCGAATCGTATTGGCCGCCGCTTGCAGTTGCGAGCGTTTCGTCGTGCACTTCAAGCATGCCGCCGCCTTCGAGCACATCGATATGCGCCGACGCGAGCTTCTCATAGAGCTCTTCGAGGAATGAGACATCGTTCTCGACATTCGGGAAACTCTTGAGGATCTCGTCGTAGGTCACGAAGCCGCGTGAACGGCCGCGTACGAGCAGAGCCTCCGCCTTCTTCTCAAGATCGGATGCTTTCTTTGAAACTTTCGCGGACACTGCCTTTGCTGCTTTTACCTTCGGTGCCGCTGCCTTCTTCTTGGGCGCGTTCGCTGCACGGCGTGCTGCTGCCGCTTTCTTGAACGCTGCTGCTTTCTGCGCTACACCCTTCTTTGTTTTTACTGAAACTTTTTTGGCTGCCTTTTTCTTCGGCGCCGTAACATTCTTCTTTTTTGCATCTGCCCCTCGTAGCTTTAGCGAAGTGTGGGAAACTTTTTTGGCCGTCTTTACCGGCTTTTTTGCGACCTTTTTCTTTTTAGTTTTTACTGCTGCCATGGCCGAAACTATACCACAAACTCTTGAGAAAAACCAGATAGCCGCAGCGTGGTACAATGCTGTCTATGTTGTACGCGATCGCTTTCGCCGCATTCATCTCTACCCTCCTCGGTGGGCTTTTTGCACTGCGGTTGCGTGATCGCCTGCACCTCATCCTCGGCTTCAGCGCCGGCGCGATCGTTGGCGTCGCGTTCTTCGATCTCCTGCCGGAAGCGATCGATCTTGCACAAAGCGCGTTCAGCGCCTCGACCATACTCGCCACGACCGCACTCGGCTTCGCGTCATACCTCGTGCTTGATCGGATGATCTTGTTGCACAGCCATGGAGATCACGATGATGAACACGAACAGTGCACGGTGCGCGGCACGGTCGGTGCCGGCAGTCTTTCCTTCCACAGCTTCCTCGACGGCGTCGGTATCGGTCTTGCCTTCCACGTATCAGCGATCGTGGGTATCATCGTCGCCGTCGCCGTGCTCACGCATGATTTCTCCGACGGCGTCAATACGATCAACATGATCATCAAGCACGGCGGGGAGCGGTCATGCGCGCTGCGATGGCTGCTGGTCGACGCGCTCGCACCCGTAGCAGGCGTTGCGCTCACTCTTTTCTTCGCGATCCCGCAAACGCAGCTCGGTCTTTTGCTCGCGCTCTTCGCCGGTTTCTTCCTCTACATCGGTGCAAGCGATCTCATACCGGAGAGCCACCACCGGCATCCGCAGCATTGGACGACCATCTCGACGCTCATCGGCATCGCGACTCTTTATATCATCATCCACATCGCAGGATAAGATCTGCTGCGCTGGCACTAGAGCAGTGCCCACCAAGACACGAATCGGGTGCAAACCCGCTCATTCCACTTCTCGGACGACCGTCCGAGAAGTGGAATGAGCGGGTTTGCAGATGGGGTGAGTGGATAAAGACCCTATACCGATCGCGGTCCTGTCTAGCTATGCTTCTTGCGAGCAAGCTCGGTCAGTTTTTTGTTCAACTCTGAAATGCGCGCTGAGTCGGGTAGATTGACCGCAACGGAAAGCTCCGCGCAAACTTGCGCAATACGTTCATCGATCGTGGCGCGTTCTATCATCGTCAGCAAGCTGCGGGCGGAAAATTCGGCGTCGAGACCGAGTGCGTCGAATTCGAAATTCAGACGCTCACTCTCTCCTGCCAAACGCGCGCTGATGTCAGCGACGCGCGCCGCATCGAGCACTTCATTGAGCCCTTCGCGCAGCTCAGGCGTCACCTGCGGATGGAAAAGGAGCATGCCCGCAGCGCGCTCCAAAGATGGCAGCTCGATCGCAACACCAAATGCTGATTCTTTTTCGGCTTGAGTGTCGGCAACGGGCGGCGTGTATGTTTGCGCACTCTGTGCTTGCTGTCGCACGATGCGCTCCACTTCGAACCGCACCGCATCGTCTGGCACTCGCAAACGCTCAGCGACCACATGGATGAAATGCGCCTGATCGATCTTGCTTTGCATGCTGGCGATGAGCGGCAGCACCTGCTGCTCGACCAATTTTTTATACGCGCGTTCATCCTTCGCATGCGGATGCAGCGCTTCCAAGAAAAATTCGATCGCTGGTTTTGCGTCGCGCACCGCGTGCCGCCAGAGTACTGGATCCTGCGCCACGAGATCAGCTGGATCTTTGCAGGGCAAACCGACTCGGCGGATTTCGTCGTTGCGCTGCGAAAAATCTCGCTCACCGTATGTTGAATACGCCTCGCGTGATTTTTCTTGCGCGCCTAGAACTCCATCCGATTCAGTTTGTCCTGGAGTACCCACTATTGGCACCTTCACATCGAAACCATGCGCATACGCCATCGCCGCCGAGCGCAGACCCGCCTTGAGTCCGGCGGCATCATTGTCGAGCGCGAGCACGAGACGCTTGGACATACGCCCGAGGATCGCAAGATGCTCTTCGGTGAGTGCCGTGCCCGAGACCGCCACCGCAAACGGCAGCCCCGCTTGGTGCGAAAGGATCACATCGAACTGCCCTTCGACAAGCATCGTGCAGTCGGTCTTGCGCATCGATTCTTTCGCATGGTCGAAACCATAGAGCACGCGAGATTTTTTGAAGAGGTCGGTCTCGGGCGAGTTCACATACTTTGCCGCTTCAGTATACAGAGGGTTCCCCTCTGTATTTACAGAGGGGAACCCTCTGTGTGGCATGTCTTCGAAGTGCCGACCGGTGAATGCAATGACGTGTCCACCGTTATCATTGATCGGAAACATGATGCGGCCGCGGAAACGATCGTAGATCTTCCCTCCACCCGCGGACGGATTTTTCTCCGAACGCAGTGCCAAGCCCGCATCGACGATCTCGTCATCGCTGTATCCGTGTGCGTGCAAATGCGCTGAAAGCTCTTCCCATGACGCCGGCGCGTAGCCGATCCGCCACGTCGCGCGCGTCTCGTCCGTGACGGCGCGTTTGCGGAGATACTCGAGCGCGTCGGGATGTTTCGCAAGCTCGGTCTCAAAGAATTTCGCTGCTTCCTCGCACGCCTCGCGCAATCGCTCGTCGTGCGCCTTTTGCTCCGGCGCGCGCTCCTGCGTGTGCGAAAAGACCACCTCAACGCCCGCCTTCTCGCCGAGTTGCCGCAGTGCCGTTTTGAAATCGACGCCGTCCATCTTCTCTACGAATGAAAAGATGTCGCCCTTCTCGCCGCAACCGAAACACATATACGAGCCGCGCTCAGGCGACACCATGAAGCTTGGCGTGCGCTCTTTGTGGAACGGACAGCACGCGCGATAATTGCGCCCGGCTTTCTGGAGCTTCACATACTGACCGACCACATCGACGATGTTGAGGCGATCTTTTATTTGTTGGACGGAGTCGCTCATAGAAGCCACTAGCCACTAGGGATTAGCCACTAGGACAGTCAACCCAGTGTAGCGTTTTTATCGGCCTTCCGGCAGGGGGGTTGACGTTATTGCTTAATAATGTAAGTATGCCAAACAGCAGCTCTCAGACCGACTCAATAACGGAGGCAACAATGAACAGGCAGCGGGCTCACCGTATAAAGCCGGGCGCATCCGTCCAGGCAACCCACCAGTTCTTCGGCACCAACATCCCTCAACTGTGTGCGCGTGCCGACGACGACCGATCACCTGACGGTCAGCAGATCCCCGAAGGGGCGGTCGGCACCATCAACGGCTACATGGCAGACGATCCGGGACTGTTGGACGTCAGCTTCACTCTCGGAGAGTGCGGCACGGCGCGCGTCGCGGCACCGATCGACTGCATCGACCTGCAGTAGCGAGAAAAGCGGAGTGCATAAAGCGCCGGAATCCTTTGAGGATCCGGCGCCATTTCTTTTTTACATCGCATCATGCGGCAACCTTCAGCGTGTAGTGGCGCCTGCGCGCCCCTTCACTGAAGTCGAACACGATGCAGTCATTATCTTCCGCCTCGATCTTCGGCGGCCCATACCACAGTGGGTCGAATGCTTTGATCATGCCCGCTGCCATGACGTGAGTATTGACCACCGCAATCAGCGTCATACCGCATGCAACTTCAAGCGAAAACGGATACCACAGCATGGCGTGTCTCCTTTCGACGACCGTTGAGCAAGACTTACTATATTTATCATAACACAGAACACCCCGCGCAAACGAAGTTTGCGCGGGGTGTTTGTTTGTAACGTTTAACTATTCTGTGGCCTGCACGTCGGCGTCGATGAGCAGCGGCGCTTCATTGGTGGCAATGAGTTTCTCCTTTGCCGAACCATGGAAGCCGGTACCTGCCGGAATGAGGCGGCCGATGATAACGTTCTCCTTCAGACCCTTGAGGTGGTCGACGGCTCCATAGACCGCCGCCTTGATGAGCATGCGGGTCGTGTTCTGGAACGATGCCGCCGAGAGGAACGAAGCGCGCGAAAGCGACACATCGAGAATACCCATGATGAGCGGCACTCCTTCTGCGCCCTGCTTTCCATCCGCTTCCATCTCACTATTTATCTGCGTGAGCTCGATCTCGCCGATGATATCGCCTGCGGAGAGGTCGGTATCGCCGATCGACGTGATCTTCACGCGTGAGAACATCTGTCGCGCCACGACCTCGATGTGCTTGACCGAGATGGTCACGCCTTGGAGTTCGTAGATGCGGATGACTTCGCGCAGGATGTAGTCGAGCGTCTTGTCCTTGCCTGCCGACTCAAAGAGTTCCGTGAGATCGGCGGAGCCGTCGGTGATGAGCTGACCCTTCATGATCGTGTCGCCCGCGCGTACGATCGGCGTGCGGCGTGCATTGACCGGATATTCGATCATGCCGCCCGCGGTCTTGGTGCTCTTCTTGCTCTTGCTCTTGCCTTTGCCAAGGTCCTCGATGCCTGGAGCGACGACGATGAAGCGGTCCCTGCCTTCTTCGCGGATCTCAACGACCTCGCCCGAGACGGTCGCGACGATCGCCGGATTGCGCGGTGCGCGGCGCTCGAAGATCTCTTCAACGCGCGGGAGACCCTGCGTCACGTCGCCGCCTGCTGAAGCCGAACCGCCGGCGTGTTTCGTGTTCATGGTGAGCTGCGTACCCGGCTCGCCGATGGCTTGTGCTGCGACCGTACCGACCGCCTCGCCGATCGAAACCGGCTGCCAGTTGGAAAGATCAGCGCCATAGCAGTGGATGCAGATGCCCTTGTTCGACTTACAGCCGATCGGTGAACGGACGATGACTTCCGCCACATCCGACGCATCGATGCTCTTGGCATCAAGCGCAGTGACGAAGTGGCCCTTCTTGAAGAGCGCATTACCCTTTTCGTCTTTCACATCGGTAGCAAGGAAACGTCCCTTGATGTTGTTCGCGAATGAGCTGGCGATGCCGGACGCACTCTGGCGACTCACGGTGAGGTATTCCTTCGTGCCGCAGTCCTCCTCGCCTACCACGATATCTTGAGCGACGTCGAAGAGACGGCGCGTGAGATATCCGGCCTTCGCGGTCTGAAGCGCGGTGTCGGTGAGACCCTTACGCGAGCCGTGCGTGGTGATGAAGTAGTCGATCGGTGAAAGACCTTCTTTCAGTGAGCGGGTAATCGGGAATTCGACAACGTCACCAGAGACCGATGCGATGAGACCCTTCATACCGACCATGTTGGTGACCTGTGCGAGTGAACCGCGGGCGCCCGACCTGAGCATGTCGGACACCGGACCGTTCACGGGCAGCGTCGCCGGAATGAGTTTCTCGACCTCGCCCTTGGCAGCATGCCAGACCTCAACGTTCATGCGGTAGCGCTCTTCTTCAGAGAGGAGGCCGTTCTCCCAATGGGCGACGACTTCGTCGGAGCGCTTCTGCGCCGCGTCGATGATCGCGTCCTTTTCCTTCGGAACCTGGATGTCGTCGAGCGACCAGGTGATGCCGGATTGCGTCACATAGCGGAAGCCGAACTGCTTGATGCGGTCCATGATATCCGGAATGCCGTCGAGTCCGTAGCGTGCGATGAGATCGTCAACGATGCGCGCGAGACCCTTCTTGTCGATTGCCGCGTTGATGAACGGATAGTCGTTCGGGAAGACCGTGTTGAATAGCAAGCGACCGACCGTGGTCTCGAAGAGCTGCCCGCCGAACTGCGCGTACTTCTCCTTCGAGCTCGGCAAGACCTTGATCTTCGCCTGGAAGCCCACGACGCCGTAATCGTATGCGAGGATCGCCGCGTTCGCGTTCTGGAACGACATGCCCTCGCCCTTCATGCCTTCGACTTCCTTGGTCATCCAGTAGGCACCGAGAAGAATGTCGAGGAGTTTGCTTGCGACGACTGGCTGGCCATCGCCCGGTTTGAGAATGTTCTTATTGGACGCCATGATCTCGCGTGCCTCACGCTGCGCCTCCGGCGAGAGCGGCACGTGAACGGCCATCTGGTCGCCGTCGAAGTCCGCGTTGAATGCCGGACAGACGAGCGGATGGAGCTGGATCGCGTTGCCTTCGATGAGGACCGGCTGGAATGCCTGGATGCCGAGGCGGTGCAGCGTTGGTGCGCGGTTGAGCAGCACATACTTGTCCTTGATCACGTCTTCGAGGATCGCCCACACTTCCGCAACACCTTCGTCGATAAGACGGCCGGCGCCGCGAATGTTGTAGGCGAGCTCGCGCTCAAGAAGTTTGGCTATGATGAACGGACGGAAGAGTTCAAGCGCCATGTGCTTCGGAAGACCGCATTGATCGAGTTTGAGTTCAGGACCGACGACGATCACTGAGCGACCCGAGTAGTCCACGCGCTTACCAAGCAGGTTCTGACGGAAGAGACCGTGCTTACCTTTGAGATTATCGGAGAGCGACTTCAGCGGACGCGTGCGCGCCTGCGTCGTCGCCGAGTAGGCAGCGCCGCCGTGACGGATCGAGTTGTCGATGAGCGCGTCGACCGCTTCCTGCAAGATGCGCTTCTCGTTGCGCAGGATCACATCCGGCGCGTGGATCTCGATGAGTTTCTTGAGACGATTGTTGCGGTTGATGACGCGGCGGTAGAGATCGTTGGCGTCGGAGGTGGCGTGGCGGCCGCCGTCGAGTGCGACCATCGGACGCAGTCCCGGCGGAATGACCGGAATGCGCGTGAGGAACATCCATTCAGGACGCACGCCGGCGCGCAGCATGCCGCGCAAGAGCGAGAGACGCTTGCCGACCTTTTCGCGATCGACCGCACCCGCCTCGACGAGATCCTTCTCGACCTCGGCGACCATGTCGCTGAGATCAAGGCTCTTCGTGAGATTGTAGAGCGCTTCGGCACCGATGCCTGCCTCGAATGCAGCACCGTACTTGATCGCGAAGCGATGGTACTTGGCTTCGTCGAGCACCGCGCCCACGCGGATCGAGTCGATCTCGCGCTTCGCTTCGATGAAGAGCTCCTTCATCTTCTCCTTCGACTTCTCGTCCTGGAGATCCTTCAATTTCTGCTTGTATTCAGCTTCGAGATCTTTCGACATCTGCTCGCGCTCCTTGCTGTTCACGCTCGTGATGATGTAGCTGGCAAAGTAGGCGACCTTTTCAAGCGCGCTGCTTTGGATGCCGAGGATCATCGCAAGACGCGACGGGATACCGCGCAAGAACCACACGTGTGTGACCGGCACGGCCAGATCGATGTGACCCATGCGCTCGCGGCGCACGATCGAACGAGTGAGTTCGACGCCGCACTTCTCGCAGGTGATACCCTTGTAGCGAATGCCGCGATACTTGCCGCAGTAACATTCGTAGTCCTTTTCCGGACCAAAGATCTTTTCATCGAAGAGCGAGTTCTTCTCGGGTCGCTGCGTGCGGTAGTTGATGGTTTCTGGTTTGGTGACCTCGCCGAACGACCACTCAAGGATGCGTTCAGGAGATGCGGGGCGAATACGCACGGCGTCGAAGTCTGCGACCTCAAGGCCGGTTCCCTTCTTGTTGCTGCGCGACGGCGCGCCGCCTTGCATGAGCTCGACATCGAGCGCGAGACCGCGCAGGGTGTGCAGGAGCACGTTGAATGATGCCGGCGCGTAGTGATGCGCAATGTGTTCGCCGCGAACGATCGCGTCGAATGCGGCAGAGCGGCCCATGATGTCGTCTGACTTCACCGTGAGCATTTCGCGCAGCGTGTGAGCGGCGCCATAACCGAGGAGCGCCCACACTTCCATTTCACCGAAGCGCTGACCTCCGCCTTGCGCTTTACCGCCGAGCGGCTGCTGCGTGATGAGTGAGTACGGGCCGATCGAGCGCATGTGGATCTTGTCTTCCACCATGTGGTGCAGCTTGATGATGTACATGTAGCCGACCGAGATGTCCTGCTCGAACGACTCGCCGGTGCGACCATCATAGAGCTTCATCTTGCCGTTCTCGTTGAAGCCTGCCTTCTTAAGCTCGCCGCGGATCTCTTCTTCGGTCGCGCCTGCGAACGGCGGACAGATCGCCTGATAGTTGAGCGTGTTGGCAGCAAGACCGAGATGGAGTTCGAGGATCTGACCGAGGTTCATGCGGGATGGCACGCCGAGCGGCGTGAGGATCACGTCGACCGGACGACCGTCCGCCATGTACGGCATATCTTCTTCAGGAAGAATGCGGGAGATGACGCCCTTGTTGCCGTGGCGACCGGCGAGTTTGTCGCCGACCGATACTGCGCGCAACTGCGCCACTTCAATATGGATGCGCTTGAGGATGCCTGAGTCGAGCGCATGTCCCGCTTCGCGTGAGAATACTTTCACGCCAATAACGCGACCGCGTTTGCCATTCTCCATGCGCAAGCTGGTGTCTTTCACATCGCGAGCCTTCTCGCCGAAGATCGAACGCAAGAGGCGCTCTTCCGGCGTGAGCTGAGTTTCGCCCTTCGGCGTGATCTTACCGACGAGGATATCGCCCGGGCGCACCTCAGAACCGATGCGCACGATGCCTTCTTCATCGAGATTGCGGAGTTTTGTTTCGGAGACGTTCGGAATGTCATGCGTGGTCTCCTCCGGCCCGAGCTTGGTGTCGCGCACGTTGCAGACGAACTCCTCGACATTGATGGTCGAGAACTTGCTGTTCTTCACGAGGCGCTCGGAAATGATGATGGCGTCTTCGTAGTTGGCGCCCGACCAGGTCATGAACGCGACGAGAACGTTCTGACCGAGCGCGAGCTGACCCTGATCGGTCGACGACGCATCGGCAAGAAGCTCGCCTTCCTTCACCGCGGCACCAACCGCAACGACCGGTCGCTGGTGCAACACGGTAAAGCTGTTGGTTCGCTCAAAATTGGTGAGCGGATAGACGACCTCTTTTCCCTTCTCGCCCTTGATCTTGATCTGACGCGCGTCGACATAGGTGACGACACCCGCTTCTTTGGCAAGCGCCAAACGGCCGGTGTCGTGTGCCGCGATCGCTTCCATGCCAGTTGCGACGAGCGGCGCCTCCGGTGCGATACACGGGATCGACTGCTTCTGCATGTTCGAACCCATGAGCGCACGGTTCGCGTCGTCGTGCTCGAGGAACGGGATCATTGAGGTCGCGATCGAGAACGGCTGCTCCGGTGCCACGTCGACATATTTGACGTCAGACTTCGGGACGCGAGCTGGATTGCCACGCAAACGAACCTCGACCATGTCAGAGGTTATGTTGCCCTTTTCGTCGAGCTCGATAGCGCCGTGCGCGATCGCTTCGCTTTCTTCTTCTGCGGCGTTGAGATAGACGATCTCCTTGGTGACCGTGCTGTTCACGACTTTCGCGTACGGCGTTTCGATCATGCCGAATTCATTGAGACGCGCGAATGTCGCGAGACGAAGAATGAGACCGATGTTCGGACCTTCCGGCGTGTGGATCGGACAGATACGACCGTAGTGGCTCGGGTGCACGTCGCGCACTTCGAAGCCGGCGCGCTCACGCGTGAGACCGCCCGGGCCGAGTGCCGAGAAGGTGCGGAGATTTTCGAGCTCAGAGAGCGCGTTCTCCTGCTGCATGAACTGCGAGAGCTGGTTGGTCGTGAAGAATTCCTTGATGCGTGCCTGGAGCGGGCGCGGATTCACGAATTGGATCGGGAGAGTCGCATCGACATCGATGGTCGACATGCGATCTTGGATGTTGCGCTTCATGTACGTGAGGCCGACGCGTACCTTGTGCTGGAGCATTTCGCCCACATAGCGCACGCGGCGCGAGCCGAGGTGGTCGATGTTGTCTTCCATCGCCTCCGGATCGTTCATGAGCACGAGAAGATGCTTGAGCGTCGTGACGACGTCGTCGAGCGAGAGCGTCTTGCGAGCGAGTTCTTTTTCGTCGAGCGACTTGCTGAAGCGCTGGTTGAAACGGTAGCGGCCGACGCGTGAGAGATCGTAGCGATCTTCGCCGAAGAGCGCTTTGACGAAGTCCTGCGCGTTCTTGGCGGTCGCGAGATCACCATCGCGCAAGCGCTTGTGGATCTCGACATACGCTTCCTCGACATTCTTCGCCGAGTCGCGCTCGATCGCGTCGTCGATGAAGCGCTTAGCTTCTGGAGCATACGCGAAGAGCGAGCGGAGGTCGCTGTCGAAGGAGGCGCCGAGGATGCGCAGGAGCGACGCGACCGGGAACTTGCGCTTGCGGTCGATGCGGACGGAGATGGAACCATCAGCTTCCGACTCGATCTCGATCCACACGCCGCGTACGGGGATGACCTTGGCGATGAATTGCTTCTTGCCTTTGACTTCTTCTGCAGTAAAGAAAATGCCGTACGAGCGAGCGATCTGCGGCACGATGACGCGTTCAA
Organism: bacterium; assembly: GCA_021839985.1. Taxonomy (GTDB): domain Bacteria; phylum Patescibacteriota; class Minisyncoccia; order Phycocordibacterales; family SBAW01; genus JAKALC01. The sequence continues at coordinate 463 of JAKBZO010000017.1, read as the reverse complement.
CCCCATTGATGATGAACGTGCCGTGGTCGGTCATGATCGGCAGATCAGCCAAGAAGATCTCTTGCTCCTTGCGCTCGCCATTGGTCTTGTTGGTGAGGCGCACCATCGCGCGCACCGGCACATCGAGCGTGAGCTTCTGATCCTTGGCGTAGTGCTCGTTGTACTTCGGTTCGCCGAGGTCGAGCGACACGAATTCGAGATCGAACTTCTTGCCTGAGTAATCTTTGATCGGTGTGAACTCCTTGAACGTCTCACGGATACCTGCCTTGAGGAACTCTTCATACGAACGGGTCTGATCAGCAACCAGGTTCGGGATCGCAACTCGCGGTTTACGATACCTCTTGAAGAACTTTTGCTCGCGCATAGTGTCTTTTTTAAATTAGTAGTAAAGACCGACGTCAGCAGAACTCCGATCTGCTTCCATCAAACGCACATAAATAATGCGCACCAAGCACTACTCGCT
>JAKBZO010000038.1 GCA_021839985.1 bacterium | reverse complement strand
AGAAACATCGGGAGCGGCCGCGCCCATGTCGCACCACCCTCATACCATCCTTTATACACGACCATATCCTCCATTGTCTCAGAATGTTTTGCGAGCGCGATCACTTCATATTCGCCGCCCTTGTAGTGACGATACCGCCCGCCGATGCGTATCTCATTCATATTGCGCTCATGATAGCACTTCCCGGAGAGTCCGGGAAAATCGATGAAATGCGGGGCGCGGGCTGCGAGCGAGAGAGCAATACTGGCTTGGTATTGCGATGAGCGAGCGGACGCCCGCAACGACGCAGTTCGCGATTTTCATGAACTCTACGCTTTGCCGTGGCAGTGCTTATACTTCTTACCACTCCCACACGGACACGGTTCATTGCGGCCGACAACCGGTATCGGTTTCTCCTCCTGCGGGCGACCGCCCTGCTGCGGCGCGTTCGATGCGATCATTGAGCGGTTGATGTTGCCGACGATCTCCATGACGCGCGCGGCGTACATTGCTTCGAGTTCACGGAACATATTCAATCCCTCGCGACGATATTCCATGAGCGGATCGCGCTGGCCGTAGGCGCGCAGTGACACGCTGCTGCGAAGATACTCCATTGATTCGAGGTGCTCGGTCCAGAGCATGTCATTGGTCTGAAGCATGACCTGGCGCATGAGAAGCAAGAACGCGTCGCGGCCGATCTCTTCTTCTTTGGCATGGAGAGCAGCGACCGCTTCCTCCCCGAGCGAGCCAGAGATCTCCTCCAGCTCCGCCGCCACCTCATCGGCACTGCCCTGCATGAGGGCGCGGCGGCGCGCGTAGATCGCGGTGCGCTGGCGGTCGAGCACATTGTCGTATTCAAGAACGAGTTTGCGCGCATCGAAGTTGAAGCCTTCGATCTTCGTCTGCGCGGTCTCGAGCGCGCGCGTCACCATCGCATTTTCGATCGGTTCGTCTGCCGGAATGCCGAAGCGTCCCATCAGCCCCTTGAGCATGTCGGATGCAAAAACGCGCATGAGCTGATCTTCGAGCGATACGAAGAATTGCGTCTCGCCCGGATCGCCCTGGCGGCCGGAGCGTCCGCGCAGCTGATTGTCGATGCGGCGCGCCTCATGGCGCTCGGTGCCGATCACCGCCAAGCCGCCGAGCGCCTTCACCTCTTCATATTCTTCCGCGGTCGCTGCCACGCCGCCCAATTTGATATCGACGCCGCGGCCGGCCATGTTGGTGGCGACCGTCACGCGCCCCTTCTTGCCGGCGTGCGCGATGATCTCGCCTTCGCGTTCGTGATTCTTCGCATTGAGCACCTCGTGCGGAATACCTTCGCGCTTGAGGAAAAGATCGAGCAGCTCGTTCTTCTCGACCGAGGCGGTACCGATGAGCACCGGCTGCCCCTTCTCGTGGAATTCCTTCACGCGCCGCGCGAGCGCCGTGAACTTGCCTTCCTCGGTCTGGAAAATGAGATCGTTCTTGTCATGGCGCGTGACAGGTCTGTTCGGCGGGATCTCGACCGTTTCAAGTCCGTACACTTTATAGAATTCTTCAGACGAGGTCTTGCCGGTACCGGTCATGCCGGAGAGCTTGCCGTACATGCGGAAAAAATTCTGATACGTGATCGACGCGACCGTGCGCGACTCGCGCTCCACCGCCACGCCCTCTTTCGCTTCGATCGCCTGATGTAAGCCCTCGCTCCAGCGGCGACCCGGCTGCAAACGTCCGGTGAATTCATCAACGATGACGACCTTGCCTTCGCGCACCACATACTCCTTATCGCGGCGATAGAGCGCCTTGGCGCGCACGGCCGTCTCCAGATGATGCACTTGTTTGATGCCGCGCTCGGTGTAGATATTGTCGATGCCCAGTTCTTTCTCGGCGCGCTCGATACCCTCGTCGGTCAGTTTGATCGCGCGGTGCTTCTCCTCCACGGTATAGTCGACGCCTTCGCGCAGCTTCATCGCGATCGACGCGAATGTCTTGTACCAATCCTCCGACTCGGCAGCCTGCGCCGAGATGATGAGCGGCGTGCGCGCCTCATCGATGAGGATCGAGTCTATCTCGTCGACGATCGCGAAATGATACCCTGCCTGCGCAGGTAGGCCGCCCTGCTCTTCCGTCCTCACCCGAAGATCCTCCGCTCGGTAGGCTGTGTTGTCGCGCAAATAGTCAAAGCCGAACTCCGAGTTCGTGCCATAGGTAATGTCCGCAGCGTACGCCTCCCGAGGCGAGCACGGGCGCAAAAAATCATGGAACACGCGGAAACTTCCTTCCTCGTCGCGCATGGCATCCTCCTCGCTCCGCACGTGCGATGCGTCGTAGATGTACGCGCTGTCCGAATTGAGCACGCCGACTGTGAGTCCGAGCGTTGCATATACTTGCCCCATCCATGCCGCATCGCGGCGCGCGAGGTAATCATTCACCGTCACGATATGCACGCCCTTGCCGTCGAGTGCGTTGAGATAGGCCGGCAGGGTCGCGACGTAGGTCTTGCCTTCGCCAGTCTTCATCTCAGCGATCGCATGACGATGCAGGATCATGCCGCCGATGAGCTGCACGTCGAAATGACGCATGCCGGTCGAGCGACGTCCCGCTTCGCGCACAGTGGCGAACGCCTCCGGCAAGATATCGTCGAGACTTTCACCTTGTGCGAGACGATCTTTGAATTCGGCGGTCTTTGCGCACAGCGCCGCGTCATCAAGCTGTTCCATGGCAGGCTCCAGCGCATTGATGGCAGGTACCAGCGCGCGCGCCTCACTCAAGAGTTTTTCAGACGGGTCACCGAGGAGTTTTTTGAGAAAAGACATATACGTTTGGTCGCTTCAGAATAGCTCAAAAACGGCTCAAAAACAACGCAAACGAAAAAGCTCAGCTTGCGCTGAGCTTTTTCGTTTCGAGAGGATCTCACCCGGATCTCCTAAGAGATTATCGGCGTGACTTCTTCTTTGCGGCCTTCTTAGCAACCTTCTTAGCTGCCTTCTTTGCCTTCTTCTTTGCTGCCATAGTAGTGTGAATGTGCTTGTTTAAATGAGTTCATCGCTCGACCTGTGTGAAAAAAATATTTTTGATCACACGATACGATGCTCTGTATCTATTATCGTCACTATTGCGCGCACATACAAGAAAAATTTTTCATGATGTGTGGATAACTCAAATGCATGTTCAAAAAAATTATTCACTCATCATCACCGATCGATCGCACTTCCAACTCGATATCGATGTCGTACGCATCACGCACCTTAATTCGTATCATGCGCGCAAGCTCGTACACGTCGCGCGATGACGCACCGAAGCGCGCGACCACGACGATTGGCTGGTGCTCGAAGAGACGCGCACCGCCTACCGCGTGCCCTTTGAGCGTGAGCCCGCGATCAAGCAGAAAAGCAAGCAGCAGTTTGACGGTACC
>JAKBZO010000016.1 GCA_021839985.1 bacterium | reverse complement strand
CTGAATCGATATCCATACGATGAATGACCTATGATTAATGACTCACGAAGAAAACAAAAATACCCCACAGGGAATTAAAGAAAATATAGCACGAACGGCATATTCATACAAAAGTTAAGCCCCAACCGTAGTTGGGGCTCCTTCGATCTTTCGACCGAAGGTTGGATCAGCGATCCGGGCTATCGCTGCGGAGCGCCACATTGGCCGTGGGCGTGTGGCGGAGACCCGGTAGCGAGGCGGAAAGTGAGGCCGCCGGCCGTTCAGGAAGTGGAGGTGCCGGGGCGCCAGCGTTCGCCGGTGGCCTGGCCGTTGAGGCCGGTGAAGTTGGCGTGGCTCGTGTGCAGGTAGAAGTTGGCGCCGTTCTTGGCGGTACTCTTCAGGTGGCTCTGTTCCTTCATCTGGATCTCTCCTCTGGTTGGCGCGGCGGAATGCCGCAAAAGGACTCTCGTCGACCGTGTTGGTTTGTTTTTTCTCAAGCCTAACGTCTAGGGCCCAGCGCCTCATTAGTGGTGCGGCTCAGCGACCGCAAGCTTGATGAAGAACAGCGTAAGCATGGCAAAGACCGCGCCTTGAATGATGCCAACGAAGGTCTCGAACGCCATGAGCGGTATCGGCAAGAAATATGGAATGAAGTATCCGGCGACCGCGAGTAACACTTCCCCGGCGAAGATGTTGCCGAAGAGACGGAACGAGAATGAAATGAAGCGCGACATTTCGCTGATGAATTCGATGATGCCGACCGTGAACGAAAGCGGCGAATGGAAGTTGAAGAATTTACCGACATACTTGAAGAAGCCGACCGCCATGATGCCGATCACTTCGATCGCGATGACCGACACGATCGCGAGCGCAAGCGTCATGTTGAGATCAGTGTTGGCGGCGCGGAAGAGCGGGATCGTTTCGCCTCCTCGGTGTACTACGATGCTGCCAACAAAGGGCATGAAGTCAAAAAGGTTGCTTGCCGCGATGAAGATGAAGAGCGTCGCGATAAGCGGGAAATAGCGGATCGCCTCCGCGCGCGTGCCGAGGATGTTTTCCATGAAGCCGAGCACGCCGTCGATAAGCGCCTCGAATGCTGACTGCACTTTGCCCGGGACAAGCTGCGGGTTGCGTCCGACGAAGAACGCCATGACGATAAGCACGATCATGACCGTCCACGCGGTGACGAGCGAGTTCGTGATCGGCACGCCAAAGACACTTCCCAACCGCTCCGCCGCAAGTGCGATATGTAGTCCACCCTGTTCCATACCTGATTACGAAATACTCTACCATGAGCGAGGTTGCAATAAAAGCGTGGTACGCTAAAGATGCGATCATCCATGCTGCGTACCTCTCGCACATATCTTGTAGTGTTCATGCTCGCCGCCTGCGCAGCATCCCTTCCTCGTGCTGCTTTCGCGGCGTCGCCACAAGTGACTTCGTTCGCAGTAACGCCGACCTCCATCAATAACGACTACGCCGCCGCTTTTTCGTGGCAGATGATGAATGCTTCAGGCGGCGACATCTATTTCGCATGCCCGCTCGGCACTACAGTCAAAACGACGACCGGCTCGCCGGTGTCGTGCAACACGCGCATGGATATCGGCAGCGGCGTGAACGTGACCGGGTCGGCGGCGTACATCTTTACGAACATCAGCGGCGCGACGCAGAATCTCATCGCCACACTCTATCCGAAAGATCAGAACGGCACTGACTATGATGCCGGCGGAGCACAAACCACTCTTTCTATAAGCACGTCGGCGCAGCCGATCGCGAGCGCCTCGATCTCCACCACCTCTCCTTACTCCGGCGCCACCGTGACGATCTCGTGGACAGGCATGGATATCACCGCCGCCAATCTCCAACTGCAGTGCTCTCCTTCTCTGTCATACTTCGCCACCGATGGCACGACCGTGCTCCCGTGCGACGCGCCGGCGTTCTCTACCGACTTGCCAGCATCGGGGTCGACCTCGTTCATTGTGCGCAACAACTCATACAATAATGTGCAGGTGGCAGCGCGCATAATGGTTGCGGTCGGCAATACGACCTATGACGCGATCCACGCCGCAGTGGAATACCTCACGGTACTTTCCAAGGTCGATCAGCCCGCGCCGGTCGCCAGCATCTATGCGACTTCGACGACCGTCGTGTCGGCTGCCACCACGACACTCTTATGGTCAGTGCAGAACGCGCTTGGCGCGAATCTCCAATTCGCGTGCAGCCCATCGCTCTCATTCGCATATCCACAGACCATCGGAACGACCACGACACTCGTACCGCTTCCGTGCAATATGCCGGCATTTCCGTCGGCCTTGTCTGCAAGTAGTTCGGCGAGCATCATCTTCACCAACGCAAGCGATCAGCCGCAACAGGCAGTGGTGACCGTGCTCCCTCTGATCGCAGGCGGCGTCTACGACGGAACGCACAGTGCCAACCTCTCACTGCTGGTCCAATATTCCGGACAGCCCGCTGCATCACAAACCGCATCTTCTGCAGTACAACAGCCGGCATCACCATCGGCCGGTTCAACCAATGTTCAGACAACATCGAGCGCGAATACGCCACATGCGCCGATCACGATGCCGCTGGATGTTGGTTCGCGCGGTGCGTCAGTGACGATCCTGCAGACATTCCTTGCGCTTGATCCGTCCATCTATCCGGAAGGATCGGTCACCGGCTATTTCGGCACGCTCACCCATAACGCTGTCGGTCGTTTCCAAGAAAAATATTCGCTCGCGAAACCGGGCGACATTGCCTACGGGTTCGTAGGGCCGAAAACGCGCGCGGTAATCAATGCGCTTCTGAAACCATAAATTTCGTCGGCGAAGTTAGGCACTCAAGATCTCAGCGGTATGTTTGATGGCAACGAATCCGTATGCCCACAGCAGAGGCAGCCACAGCGGCATGACGCCGAAGAGTGTGTGACGCCGGAATAATTCGACGCCTGTCGAAACGAACAGGTATTCGAATCCGGTCATCAAAAAGAAGCCCGTGGAAAAAGCAATGAAGTCATTTCGATTTCGGCGCAGGACGATCAGGGAAATGAGAATGATGACAGCATAGACCTCGGTGAGGAAACGATCATCAGAGATAAATGGAATCAAACCGATCATGATGAAAACCGGCACCATGCGCAAAAAGATCTGATAGAGTCTCCACATAGATCAACTCGCCTTTGTGTCGACTATTTTCTGAAGCCGTTCAACCTCTTGTTTAAGCTCTACCATCTTTAGTTCACGGCCTACCATCATTGAATTGACCTTCTTCGCTTCCTCTTGCTCTTCTATTCGCGTGGTTATGTCCTCCAATGTTTCTACGGCAGCGATGATGTTTCCTTGCGCGTCTTTGACCGGCAGCGCGGTGAAAAAGATATACCGTCTCTTTCCGCCAAGGTTGTCATACCACCCTTCCGCTTCCCAACCTTCTTCGACGATCGACTTGTTCAAGGAGAAATTCGAATAATACTTAGACATATCTTGAGCTTTTCGGTCTATGACCAGATCGGAAACGGTGGGTCGTTTGTTTTGATAGAACGGAACCCATTGGTTATCGGTCCCGATCATTTCTTGCGCGAGCGCACCTGTCAATTTTTCACACGCTCTATTCCACACAATGATCTTGTGGTTCGTGTCGATCGCAAAGGTCGGCGTTGCCAAGTTTTCAACTATAAGAAAATAAATGTCATTGTTTCCTGGTGTTTTGTCCATATCAAAATTATAACTCTCTTTTTAGGAGTGGCGAGTTGCCTGTGTGGACCCGAGGAGATTCGAACTCCTGACCCCCTCATTGCAAATGAGGTGCTCTACCAACTAAGCTACGGGCCCATCAATTGAACACATGAAATATATCACAAGGTCGATATCAACTCAAATCATTTCTGCGCCAACGTGATCACGTGCTCAAGGAACTCCGGCAGCGATGACCCGACCGCCGCGAGAGCCTTCGGCAAGAGCGACTCCTCAGTGAGGCCTGGAAGCGTGTTCGCTTCGATGAAATAAATGCCGCGCTTAGTAACGATGAAGTCCGAGCGCGAGTAGTGCGAGAGATCGAGACCTTCATGGACGCGCCGCGCGAGATCCATCAGCTCATACTTGTCTTGTCCGCCGAACTTGCCGGGACATTGTTCGATCGACTCTCCGGAATATTTCGCATGGTGGTCGAAGAAAACAGAGCCCTCCGGTGGAATGATCTCGACGGGTGGCAGCGCATACCGGCGCTCGCCGCGGAACCCGTCGATCACGCCGACGGTCGCTTCCCTGCCACGGATATATTCTTCGACCAATACGGCTGACGACGATTGGAGCGAACTTCGAAGTCCTTCGACGAGTGCATCGAAGTGCGTGACGAGCATGACGCCGATCGATGAACCGCCGACAAGCGGCTTGATGATGACCGGCATGTGGAATGAACGGAAGAGGTCGAGCGCGTAGTCCTCAACGCCATCTTCAACATCGGCTCTGCGCACCACAATGCCGCGCGGCATGCGTATGTCGAGCTTCTTTAAGGCTTGCTTGGCGGAATCTTTATTGAACGCGATCGACGATGCGAATGTGCCGGAGCCGGTGTATGGCACGCCAAGCGTATCGAGCGTGTGTTGTACCGATCCGTCCTCACCGTATTCGCCGTGGAGCGCGTTGAAAACGACATCGGCCTGCGAGAGCGCTTGCGCTGGCGTTGTGGGCGCGCCGCTGCGATGCCACTGCCCCGCTCTATCGATGAAGATATCACGCGGCGTGTAGGAGCCGTGATCAGTGAGGGCGCGGAGAATCGCCGCGCCGCTTTTCAGCGATACGTCATATTCGCGCGATGGTCCCCCGCGAAGCACAGCGACGGTAAGCCTGTTCATACAAGTCAGTATAACATCTGCACGACGGATGAAAGCATACTCATGATATTCAGAATATAAAGGCTCACGCCCTACATACACATAGAAAACGTGACCGCGTATGTTATGTGTATGTGGTGGAAAACAAGTAACCCGTATTTACTGCATCTGTCTTCGTACAACCTATCTTTCCACTTTCGCGACGACCGTCGCGAAAGTGGAAAGGTGTTTTATATCTGAAGTTCATATCAGATCAGACGATGCGGCGTTTGCGGCGGTGGGTGCTGATCGCAAAGCGATGCGCTTCGCTGTTGGCGAGGATGATAGCGCTCTGGTGTTTTGTGGTTAGCGTCTTGTCGCCCATCATGCCGCGCGCTTGGTGGCGCTCGTTCTTAACGACGCTGACAACTGGGATCGCAACACCGGCTTCGCGCAGCACTGACTCGGCTGCGGCGATCTGCGTTTTGCCGCCATCGACGACGATCAGATTCGGCAGCTGCCACTCGCTATGGCCGAGGCGACGCGACAATATTTCTTTGAGCGCGCCGATATCATCCCCCGGCTTCGTGTCCTTGAGCGTAAAGGTGCGGTACTCGCTTTTGTTGATCTCGCCATTTTCGACGACCGTCATAACACCGACCGCCGATGATCCCTGCAAATGCGCCGCGTCGTACGCCTCGATCCTAAAAGATTTTAGGTTGTAGGTTTTAGGTTGTAGGTCGCTCTTTATGAGCGACACGTCTTGGATATGCTGCAGCGCAAAAAGTTGCTTGCGAATGCGAGCCGCTTCCTCGAAGCGCTCTTCGCGAGCTGCTTTCTTCATATCGCGCTCAAGCTCCTGCAGAAGCTTTTTCTTTTTGCCTTCGAAAAAGAGCGTGATGTGCCGCACGATCCGCGTGTAGTCACGCTTCCCTATCTCTCCAGTGCAGACGCCCGGGCAGAGGCCGATCTGCCGATTGAAACACGGACGACATGCAGGTTTTAGCTTTTGGCTTTTAGCTTGTAGTTCGCTGCATGGCGTACATTTGTCGCGGAATGGGAAGATCTTGCGCACGATCTTCAGGGCTTCCTTGAGTTGGGCGCCGTGCGGGAACGGACCGAAAGAAGCTTTTAGCTGGTAGCTGTTAGCTTGTAGGGATAGGCCGTCGCTCAGATCTTTGCCGCGGACGACGAGGACGCGCGGAAAATCTTCCTTGGTGATCACGACATGATTGAAACTTTTGTCGTCTTTCGCGAGCGTGTTGTGCTTGGGCTTATATGTCTTTATGAGCGCGGCTTCAAGAATGAGCGCTTCGAGGACGGAGTCGGTCTCTCGCCAGTCGATCGAGCTCGCCTTCTCAACCATCTGTACGATGAGCGGGCTGCGCATCTGCGGCAGATCGCGCGAAAAATAGCTGCGCACGCGATCACGCAGCGATGCCGCCTTGCCGATGTAGAGCGTCTCCTTCTTAGGTCCAAGGAAGAAATACACTCCTGGTGCATCTGGAAGTTTTTTGAGTGATGGATGATTGCGGTTCATAGCGCCTTATTTCTTTAAGATCGTGACCCGATCGCACTTGCTTTCGCTACCGAGCCCGGGGAATTTTTTCTGTGACACATTGAACGAACCATATTCTTTAAGTTTCTTCAAAAAAGCGCGGGACGAAGCAGGAGGAATTATAGACGATCGCGAATTAGGATAGATCGAATTGTCATAGGAGTAGAAGAATATGGCTCCGTTCGATGAACATATTTTTTTGAACTTGCGGAAAAGAGCAATAACACCGGCTTCAGTTAAGCCGAAACTTCTTCCGGTCAGATAGTTCGGAATATTGGAGAGATTGATAAGATCAAATTTTTCTCCGATAAGTCTTTTGTTCGTCGCAAGCTCAAGAACACTTCCAACGATCAATGTTGGTTTGCTCGACTCAAGAATACCCTTCATTTTTCGATATGCCCCCGCATTCGCTAGGTACGCATTTATCTTTTTACGCTTGGTCTTGTCGATAAGCCAATTTCGATTTCTGAAATATGGTGAGACTCCCAGCCCCGTTTCGCCAACTTCTCGATAAAGTCGGTCGAAATATGTTTGGCAGTTTTGCGAAAGCAGAGGACGGATCTTTTTGTATATATCGTATGCAAACCCTGTCGGTGATTCAGCAAAAAATTGTAAAAAACTTGATATGAAAGTGTTTTGATAGCTGCCATCTTCAGTTCGCAAATATACAGAGCGTTGCGGTTGATGTCGTACCCAACCACTTCACTCGCGCCATAATAGAGCGCGTTGATCACCTGATCGCCCGAACCGACTACGGTGAGTACGCGCTTCCCTTTCAGACCGAGTCGCTCATAGTAGTGCGACACCATCTCTGTCGCATAGACGTACATCGGTGCGTCTTTCGTCATCTTCGGTTCTTTCTTTTTGAGAGTCATAGCTACTATCTTAGTACTTTCTTGAGATATTTTCCGGTGTGGGAGTTTTTGTTGTTCGCGATGTCTTCGGGAGTTCCTTTGGCGACAAGTTTTCCCCCACCCACGCCGCCTTCCGGGCCGAAGTCGAGCACCCAGTCGGCATTCTTGATGATATCCATGTTGTGTTCGATGACGATAACCGTATTCCCTGCCGACACGAGTCGATTGAGGATCTCGATGAGTTTGCGCACATCTTCATAGTGCAGACCGACGGTCGGCTCGTCGAGAAGATAGATCGTTTTTTGCAGATGCGGACGATACAATTCGCTCGCCACCTTCACGCGCTGTGCTTCGCCGCCCGAGAGCGTCGTTGCGCTTTGGCCGAGCTCGAGGTACCCAAGACCGACTTCGTCGAGCGTCTTGAGACGATCGTAGATCTGCGGAATATCTTCGAAGAATGACAACGCCTCTTCGATCGTCATCGAGAGGATGTCGAAGATCGTCTTCTTTTTGTACTTCACTTCAAGCGTCTCTTTCATGAACCGTTTGCCGCCGCAGACATCGCAGGTCACATAGACGGTCGGCAAGAAATGCATTTCGACCGCGATCGTCCCGTTGCCTTCGCACGCCTCGCAGCGGCCGCCGCCGCGCGCTTGCGGCACGTTGAATGAGAAGCGGCTGCTCTTCCACCCGCGTGCACGGGCCTCACTCGACGCCGCGAAGAGATCGCGGATATAGGTGAACGCGCCGGTGTAGGTGGCCGGATTGCTTCGCGGCGTGCGGCCGATCGGCGACTGGTCGATGAGGATCGCGCGGCTGGCATGGTGAGCGCCTTCAAATGACGCCGCGTTGTACACCTTGTTGGTGCGGTAGCGCTTGTCGAATCGCGCGCGCAGATTTTCGTGCAGAATGTCGTAGAGGAAGGTCGACTTGCCCGAGCCGGAGACGCCGGTGATCGCGATCAGCCGTCCGAGTGGAATATCGGCGGAAAGATTTTTGATATTGAATGCCGCACCGCCACGGATCTTGATCGTGCCCATGTCCTTGTCGCGCCGCTTCTCTGGCGTATCGATCACGCTCTCACCGCGCAGGTACGAAAGCGTCAAAGAGTCGCTATCATTCTTTTTGGCGGTGAGCAATTTATCAAGCCAACCGGCAACGACCACTTCACCGCCATGCACGCCTGCCTTCGGACCGATGTCGACGATGTAGTCGGACGAATAGATCGTGTCTTCGTCGTGTTCGACCACGATCACGGTGTTGCCCATATCGCGCAGATTCAGCAGCGTCTTGATGAGGCGCTCATTGTCGCGCTGATGAAGACCGATCGTCGGTTCGTCGAGCACATAGAGTGCGCCCACGAGGCCGCTGCCGAGCTGTGAGGCGAGACGGATGCGCTGCGCTTCGCCGCCGGAGAGCGTGTTGGCGCGGCGATCAAGCGTGAGATAGTCGAGACCGACGTCGAGCATGAACTTCAAGCGCGAGCTGATCTCTTTGACGACCGTCTTCGAGATCTCTTTGTCTTTGTCACTCTGCTCAAGCGATTTGAAAAAGTCGTACGCGTCCGCGATCGACATCCTTGTCACGTCCACAATGTTCTTTCCGCGTTTGTCCGCGTCCGTTTTTCGGTTTAGAAAAACGGAGAGTGCCTCCGGTCGCAAACGTGCGCCCTTGCACACATCGCACACTTCATCGCTGAAGAAATGTTTGACGCCGAGGCCGTTGCAGGCCGGGCATGCGCCATACGGCGAGTTGAATGAGAAGAGGCGCGGTTCGACTTCCGGGAATGAGAAGCCGTCATACGGACACATGAACTTCGCCGACATGAGGCGCTCACCTTCGGCGTCTTCGATCTTCACGAGGCCTTCGCTCTCCGTGAGTGCGCGTTCGACCGCCTCCGAGAGACGTTCAAGCGCGCCTTGTTTGCTGCTCGCGCGCGACAGCTCGCTGGCGAGTATCTCATCGACCATCACGTCGATCGAGTGCTTCTTGGTCTTGCTGAGGATGATCTGCTGTCGCAAGCTTTTGACCTCGCCGTCGATCTTCACTTTTTCAAAACCCTTGCCAAGGAGATCGTAGAGCAGCTGATAGTATTCGCCTTTGCGGCCGACGACGACCGGCGCGTACACGCGCACATATTCATCGCTAAGATCGACACCCATGACCGTGCGCGCCTTCTTCGGCGCGCGCGCGGTGACATGGTCGACGATCGTCTGCACGATCTCTTCGTTGGAAAGTTTTTTGATCTCGCGACCGCACTCAAGACAATGCGGCTTGCCGACGCGCGCGAAGAGGATGCGCAGATAGTCGTAGATCTCCGTGACGGTGGCGACGGTCGAACGAGGGTTGTTCGAGCGGCTCTTCTGATCGATCGAGATCGCCGGCGAGAGACCGGTGATCTCTTCGACGTCCGGCTTCTGCATCTGGCGCAAGAACTGCCGCGCATACGCGGAGAGCGATTCGATGTAGCGGCGCTGTCCTTCGGCGAAGATCGTATCGAACGCCAAAGACGACTTCCCCGATCCGGAAAGTCCCGTGAACACCACCATCTTATTTCGCGGGATCGACAGCGAGATATTCTTGAGGTTGTGCGTCTTCGCACCCTTTATGTGAATTTCGTCTTGCATATATACGCAAACGACCCCAGGCTGTGCCGGAGGGGGTGTATGTGTGGCATGACTATACCACAAAAATGACAGAAAGAAAGCTGCCTTAGGTCAGATGGAGGTTAGACCTCAACAACCGACCACGCTACTTTTTGTTGCTCGCAATAGCTGAGCGGACGGCATCTGCGATGTCTGCAGGCGTCACGCTCGTCTTGTCGATGAATCGCGTGCTGCCGAATTTCTGCAACCATTCCGTATTGGTCGGGCGGATAGAAGCGGACATGATGATGACCGGAATATCCGTCAGATGCAGCTCGTCTCGTATAAGTTTGAGAGTTTCGAGACCATCAAGATCGTGCATCGCAAAATCCATAAGGATCATGTCCGGTCGCTTCCCACCTCGGAGCATGAAGATCGCATCTTCACCGCTCTGTGCACGCAAACAGGTCATGCCATCGACCTGCTCAAGCCGGTGCACGATCAGATCGGTCCAAACCACATCATCGTCAACGAACAATATAGTCGGCATTGGGTCGGTCATATGCGTTTAAGTATAAACGATGGTCGTGCTGGGCGCGAGACGAGAGGTGTGATAAACGATCCATTGCAGATCGCATGATCTTCACCGCGCGCGGGGCTTTGGTTTTGCTGCATCACCTTGCCCTTCCAACGCAGCGATCTCGTCGCGAATGAGAGCGGCCGTCTCGAAGTCGAGGTCTTTGACCGCGTGCCCCATTTGCTTGCGCTTTTCGGCGATGAATTTCCTCGGATTCTTTTTGTAGAGCTCGGCGTCGATCGAGAGCAGTTCGTGAACCGCTTTGCCGTGTTCAGAGCGCAGCTCCTGTGTAATGTCGTGGATCTTTTTGATGATGGTCGTTGGCGTGATCTTGTGCTTTTTGTTGTATGCCATCTGAAGCGCGCGGCGACGGTTGGTTTCGCTTATCGCAACTTCAAGCGACGGCGTCATAATATCGGCGTAGAGAATGACACGACCGGCAGCATTGCGCGCAGCGCGGCCGATCGTCTGAATGAGCGACGTCTCCGATCGAAGAAAGCCTGACTTGTCGGCGTCGAGGATCGCGACGAGCTCGACCTCCGGCAGATCGAGTCCTTCACGCAGAAGATTCACGCCGACCAGCACGTCATAGGTTCCCTTTCGAAAATCTGAGAGCGTCGTGATGCGATCGAGTGTTTCGACGTCGGAGTGAAGATAGCACGCTTTGATACCGCGCTCTTTGAGATATTCGGAGAGATCCTCCGCCATTTTCTTGGTAAGTGTCGTGATGAGTACGCGATTGTTGCGACCGATCGTCTTCTCGACTTCATCCATAACATCTTTGATCTGCCCTCCGAACTGTTTGTCGCCGGTCACTGGCCGCACATCGATCTCCGGATCAAGAAGCCCAGTCGGACGAATGATCTGCTCTGCAATATGACCCTTGCTCTTTTCGCGTTCGAACGCAGCGGGTGTCGCGGACACATAGATCGTGTCGCGAACCCGTTCTTCGAACTCGTCGAACTGAAGCGGGCGGTTGTCGATAGCAGACGGCAGACGAAAGCCGTATTCGATGAGCATCTCTTTGCGCGAACGATCGCCGGCGTACATGCCGCCGATCTGCGGCACGGTCACATGGCTTTCGTCGATCACGGTAAGGAAGTCCGGCGTGCCGTCCGCTTTGTGCGGGAAATAATCGAGAAGCGTATACGGCGGCTGCCCTGGTTTGCGTCCGTCGAATTGGCGGGAATAATTTTCGATACCGTTGCAGTAGCCGACTTCGCGGATGAGCGCGAGATCGTGGTTGGTGCGGCGCTTGAGTCGCTCCGCCTCAAGCATCTTGCCGCTGCGCTCCAGATGAGCGAGGCGGTCTTTGAGCTCTTGTTTGATGTTTTCGATCGCCACCTTGCGCTCAGTCTCCGGCGTTACGTAGTGCTTGGCTGGGAACAGAAAGACACTCTTCACTTCGCCGCGATCCGCGCGCGTCGTCGCGTCGATGATGCGGATGCGCTCGATCGCGCCATCCCTAAAGTCGATGCGATAGATGACCTTTTCATTCTTCGGCATGACCTCAACCGAATTGCCGAGCGCGCGGAACTGCCCTTCTTTGAGGTCGGCGTTGGTGCGCTCGAAGTAGACGGCAACAAGATCACGTGCCAGATCACCTCGATCCTTTTTCATGCCGACAGAGAGCTCCATGTGCACTTTGAGATATTCCTCAGGAGAACCGAGCGCGTAAATGCATGAGACCGACGCGACGATGATCACGTCGCGGCGCGTGAGCAGCGCTTGCGTCGACGCATGGCGCAGACGGTCGATCTCCTCATTGATCTGCGCCTCCTTCTCTATATAGGTATCGGATGTCGGGATATACGCCTCCGGCTGGTAGTAGTCGTAGTACGAAACGAAATAATGCACGGCATTGTTCGGGAAGAACTCGCGGTATTCCTGTGCGAGCTGTGCCGCGAGCGTCTTGTTGTGCGCGATGACGAGCGTCGGTTTTTGCACCTGTTCAATGACGTTGGCGATCGTAAATGTTTTGCCGGATCCGGTCACGCCAAGAAGCGTCTGGCGCTCGACACCATCCTTGATGCCTTTCACCAACGCTTCGATCGCTCTCGGCTGATCGCCTGCTGGTCTATAGTCAGATCTGAGGATGAATTTGTTCATTCTTGACACTATACCAGAATGGTGATTCTCTGTATACAGAAAACATTGGCTTGGAGGAAATTCGATATGGCGTTTCTTTCTTCGGCAGAAGAAGCAAGAACTGTTGCACAGTTCCTGGGCGAAGACTATCTTTATATCTTCGACAATCTGGTCAATGCAGAGCACGAACATGGAGCACGCATCTACCTCTTGGGCGCAGTAGACGGTGCTTTCGAAAGGGGTGAGATCGGTTTCGACACCGCAGCACAGCTGTACACCAAGGTGGGCTTTTCAGGTGAAGAAGCGGCGAGGGTCCGAGCAAGTGCAGAAAAGCTATCGGAGAAGATTCGATACCTCTAACGTCCCAAAGGCGGCCCTCGTTGGTCGCTTTTTTCTTTGCACGCAGTTTGATATATCAAACTGACTTATCCTACGACCTACGTTCTGCGTACTTGTTTACAAACTCTTCACGATACGGCTCGAACCGCCCTTCTTTGATCGCTGCTCGTGCCCCGTCGACGAGAGCGACGATGAAGCCGACGTTGTGAAGCGAGCAGATCATACTGCCGAGCATCTCGCTGGAGCGGATGAGGTGCGAAACGTATGAGCGCGTAAATCCTTCCGTGCCAGGAATGATCATCTCCGGATCAAGCATCGACTGGTCACTGTGATATTCCGCGCTGCGCAGATGGATGATGCCGCGCTTGGTATAGATCGAGCCGTGTCGGCCGATGCGCGTTGCTGCCACACAGTCGAAGAGATCGACGCCGTATGAGATGGCGAGCAACACATCGGTCGGTTCGCCGACGCCAAGTCCATGTCGCGGCATATCTTCCGGCAGCTCCGCGAGCATCTTGAGTGCGGACTCCAGCGAATTATCGCCATACTTTTTGCTGAATGAACCGCCGAGACCGAAGCCGTCAAAACCCATTTCTCCGATCGCTCGCGCGCTCTGTTTTCGCAAGTCGTCGAAGCTGCCGCCTTGTCCGATGCCGAAGATCAGTTGTTTCTCCCGCGCATCGATATTCTGCCGATGCGCTTTGAGACTGCGCTCTGCCCACGCATGCGTGCGCAGCATCGCCTCGCGCTGATACTCATACGATTCGGTCGGCGCGGTGCATTCGTCGAACGCGAAGAAAATATCCGCGCCGAGCGCGTGCTGGATCTCAACCGAGCGCTCCGGCGTGAAGCGATGCAGCGACCCGTCATGATGCGAAGTGAAGGTCACGCCGTCGTCGTCGATGATCGCGAGCTGTCCGTGCTGACTCTGCACTTCTTCGTCGAAAATGACCGGCGCATGCTCAAGCTCGCCGCCTTCCGCGACATCCTCTTTGAGGAATTTCGAAACTTTGCGATTGAATGCGGCGCCGAGCGAGAACACCTGGAAGCCGCCGGAATCGGTGATCGTCGGACCGTGCCAGTTCATGAACGCGCTCAATCCGCCGCCCTTCTGTACGATATCGACGCCGGGCTGCAGGTAGAGATGATAAGTGTTGGCAAGCACGATCTGCGCGCCGAGATCGCGTAGCTGCGACGGCATGACGCCCTTCACATTTGCTTTAGTGCCGACCGGCGAAAACGCCGGCGTCTGAATATCACCATGCGGCGTGTGAATAACGCCGGCGCGCGCGGCAGTTCCCCTTGAGCGCTCGGTGATAATGAAATGCTTTGACATTATCCGCACTATAGCAGAAAACGCGTGGAAACGGAGTTTCCACGCGTCTTTAGATGATCGACTAACTAAAGATTCATTAAAATCGATGAGATGCGAGGCGCGAATGAGGAACGAAGCGAGCGATACTGGGTCGTATTGTGAGTGAGTACCGGAGTTCGCAACGACGCAGATCGCGATTTTAATGAGTCTTGCTGTTACTGCGCAGCAGCGGTTGTCGTGCTCACACCAACCAGCTGCACATCGAAGATAAGCGTCGAATTGGCCGGAATCGGTCCGACCTGCTGTGCGCCATAGCCAAGCGACGGCGGAATGACGAGGATGCGCTCGCCACCAACTTTCATGCCGGCAACGCCCTGGTCCCAGCCCTTGATGACCTGACCGGCGCCGAGTGTAAAGGTGAATGCACCACCGTGGTTGGCTGATGCGTCGAAGGTCGAACCGTCAGAGAGTTTGCCGATGTAGTTCACCGCAACCTCATGACCTGCGGTCGCGGTAGCACCGGTGCCGATCTTCACTTCTTGAATGGTCACCGAGTTCTGCGAAGTAGCGTTCTGCAGAATAGCCTGGATCTGCTGCTGTTCAGCCGGTGTCGGTGCGGCCGCCGCGCCCGTCGTGCCTTGAGTCTGCTGCACTGTGGTCGGTGCCGTTGCCGTCGGCGTGGAGCTATGCCAATAGAAGAAGAACGCGATCACAATAATGGCGAGCGTCACCGCAATGCCGGTGTACAGAGTTTTCTTTTGCATGCTCCTATCGTACCTATCCTTGCCGCTTGGCGCAATATGGATGTCCCCAATCGCGCAGCACTATTGTATAATGGCGTTATCTATGGAACGTCATGAGCGTCGAGTCCTGCTTGTCCTCTTTACCGTGATCATCATGGTCGAGGGTTTCGTCATGGTGAATATGGCGGCACAGCAGCAAGGCACAAGCTTCGTCGCAAACGCCGAAAGCGCGTGGCGCACATTCTTGAAATGATCCTTAGGTTCTTATGAAGAAGACTTTATACAACGTCATTTTGATCGCCGCGCTTTTCTCTGGCTTGGCGAGCACCGCGCTTGCCGACGGTGTTCAGTTCGCCACGCAGACGATCTTTCTCTCAACGGGTTCGCCTGTCGCCGGTTCATCGATCCTCGTTCACTCCAGTGTCGTGAACACCTCATCAAGCGAATTCAATGGACAAGTCATGTTCAAAGATGGAGCAGCGCAGATCGGCCGCGTCTCCATCTCGGTGGCAGCCGGTGACGCTCAAGTCGCCACCATATCGTGGAAGCCGACTTCAGGAAGCCACACCCTCACCGCATCTCTCATCGACAGCGCGGGCGACGTGATCGTCTCATTAGGCGGCGATACGCAAGCGGCGGCAGTTTTTTCTGTCGCAACACCGGCTCCATCTCCAACCAGTTCCTCTGCCGATGCTGCCTCTCAAACAAGCAGCGCCTCGCTCTCCGGCATACTTTCTTCTGTCGGCTCAAGCGACGGCTCCTTGCAGCCGTCAGAGCCGATAGTACAGACCATCGACAATACGATTCCGTCTCTTTCCACAACCACCCAAGGCATCTTCTCGACCATTGATGCCGGCAGAAGTTCTGCGACACAATTGATCGATGGCCAGCTGACGATCGCAAAACAGAAGATGCAGGCTGCCACCTCGACCGGCAAGTCGGCTGTTGGTACGCGTACGACCTACGCGGCGACATCAAGCGCTAGCGTCACGCAGTCAGTATTCGACTGGTTCGCCGGCGTTCTCTGGACCATGTATTTCTACGTCTTGAGCGCTCTGCGGTGGGCGGTCACGTCGCTGGTGATATTCTATCCGCTCGCGGTGTTCCTTTTCGTGTGGTTATTGCATGGCTTGTATAAACGTCTGACCGCGCCCCGCTACGATTTTTAGCGAACATAAAATGTTGCAGCTCGTGCAGCATTTTATTCCCTCTTAGGGTAAATACCCCGCAGCTTGCTGCGGTGTTAGAGTAGAGCTGTGAGCATCTACCTGCACAAAAGCCACAACGTGAGCGTGCTC
>JAKBZO010000001.1 GCA_021839985.1 bacterium | reverse complement strand
CACCACCAACTGCTCTGGCACGAACTGCAATCTTAATTATGTTCCTCTTGAGCCGCTGCCGGGCAGCGTTCCCTCGGGAGCCTACGGAGACCTCGGCTCCTATCTTAATTATCTGTTCCCGATCCTCATCACGATCGGCGCGATCCTCGGCGTCGGAACCTTCACGCTCTACGGCGTCGTGTACATGACCTCATCGGTCGTTGGCGACAAGTCGCGCGCCGCCACCCGCATGAAGAAGTCTGTCTGGGGCCTCATCCTTCTGCTCGGCTCGGTCACCATTCTCACTACCATCAATCCGAATCTTACGAATTTTGCCGACCTCTCAAATCTTGGCAGCCGACTCAATCTCCAGCAGACCGGCACCAATTCAGTCGTGTCAGGCTCCTCTGGTTCGGATTCTTCAAATAACTCTTCATCGGCTGCTCCGCTCCAAGATGCGCAAGGCTACGGGCAGCAGCCGTGATCGTGCGGTGGCCGCGGTCGAACATCCTTCTCATGAAGATCAATTGGAAAAATATCGTGCTAGCGCTCAGCGGTCTTATTGCGATCGTGGCGCTGGTTCTGCTCGTCATTTCGTTCTTCGGCAAACCGGCGGCGACGCCGCAGGGTGGCGGGGGGTTCGGCACCTCCTCGACAGTCGGGGGGCTGGCCACGTCCGGCGGGATAAGTGGCGGCGTTTCCTTGCCCTCGTTCGCGACCGGAACGAGCACCTATGCCGGACCGCCGATCTTCAAGATCGCCGGCGGCCCGATCGTCGCCGCCACCCTCATCGAGGGCGGCGCGCCGACCACGACCAGCGCGCGCTACATCACCGGTCTTGATGGACACGTGATCGACCTGCCGCTTGATGTGCCGGGCGCCGCACCGCGAACCGTATCGAACACGACCATACCGGGAGTGCTCCATGCGCTCTTCACCGAAGCGGGGCACGGCGTTATCGTTCAATACCTCCAGGGCGGCACTATCAAGAGCGCGCATCTTTCGCTGCCCGCCGCCGGCACAACAACGCCGGCCGCCGGTGTGACCGTGCGCTTTCTACCGGACAACATCATGGCGCTCGCCGCGGCGCCAAGCGGCACTTCGATCGCATACGCACTCTCGGCGGGGAACGCCGGCCTTACGCTCTATACCGCCGCGGCGGACGGCAGCGGCGCCAAAGCGCTCGCCACCACACCTCTTTCGCATATCCAGCTCGCTTGGCCGTCGAAAACCACGCTCATGTTCTACACCAACAGCGCCTCTGGTGTTGGGGGCATCGTCTTCTCGCTGGATGCGACGACCGGAGCGATCGCACCCCTCCTCTCCGGCGCAGGCATTACCGCGAGCGCCGACCCATCATTTGCATCACTTGTTCACCGCATCGACTCAGGCCCGCGTTCAACTCTTTTTATAGAAGATCTCAAGACGGGGGGTGTCGTCTATTCCGCACCCGCGGCTTCTTCCCTTGAAGCTCCTATACCGGAGACCTGCGTATGGAGCACAGCGTCCACCACCCGCGCCTATTGTGCCGCCCCCTCTTCATCGGCCCCAGCGAATTATCTCGACCTCTGGCACAGCGGTGAAGCGAGCTTCCCCAGCGCGCTCGTGTCGCTCGACGGCGGCACCGGGCTCTCTCTTCCTTTGGCAACACCAGGCTCTCGCGATGGTGGCGAGCCGTCCGACATGGTCGATCTTGCGCTCTCGCAGAGCGGGCAGTATCTCTCCTTCATCGCCAAAGATGACGGCTCGCTGTGGGGCGTGAGACTGAATAGGTAACAGGTAGTAGGTGTCAACTATCAGCTGTCAGGTAACAGAATGAGCCCCGGAGAAGCTTCGCTTCTCCGGGGCTCATGGTTTATTCTGAAACCTTTTAGCTGATAGCTGCCGGCTATTTCTTGCACTTCAAAACGATGTGCCGTATCTTGCCTTCGCCGCGAGATTCGGTCTCGATGTTCGGATCTTCTGCGAACATCTCGTGGACAACGAGCCGCTCATAGGAACTCATCGGTTCGAGCTCAACCTCATGGTTGAAAGTTCGCGCGCGTTCAGCAAGAAGTTTGACCTTGTCGCGCATCTCCTGCAGACGACCTTCATGATATCCATTCACGTCGATAAGAAAACTCGCTGCTTCTCTTCCCGATCGCTTCTCCGCGATGCGGCGAGCTAGTGTGTTGAGCGCCTGCAGCGTTTCTCCTCTCTCGCCGATCACGAGGCTGGAGTCAGGCGTCGAGACCGCCACGACTGTCCGCCCCCCGCTTGAGACCTCGATCGTGTCGACCGACACGCAAAGCGCGCTGAGCATATCTCCAACCAGTTGCTTGAGTGCGTCGGCATCCATATCAGACACCTTACCGCAAAGAACCCTATAACTCAAGTTGGCAGGACGCAGTACGCAGGTTGCAATGTAACTGCCGACTGCATTCTGCCGACTACCTAGAGCGGTCGGTGTTTAAAGTACAGTTCCTGCGCGATGGAAACAACGCTCGTGGTGATCACATAGACGCCGACAGCCGCCGGAAAGGTGTAGCCGACGAACGCCATCATAGCGGGGAAAAAGTAGAGCATCATGGTGCGCTGCATTTCCTGCATCTGCTTCTGTGCCGGTTTCATCGTGGCCGAAGCGGCAGCTGCGGTACGCGCGAGAGTAAGCCGCATCGCGTAATACTGCGCGGCCACGACCAGCACCGTGATCACGATGCTGCGCGTTCCGGTGAGATCGACTATGCCGAAGAGGCGCTCGCTTATCACGCCCGGCGCATGTACGAACGAATACAAAAGCTCGGTATGGATCTTGGCGAGACCGAGACGAAAGAAAACATATGAGAGGGCGATGAACACCGCCACCTGCACAACGGTCGAAAAGAGCATGGTGAACGGCCGTATCTTGTGCCGATCGAAAAGCTCTGCTGTTCTGCGGGAGCGTTCCATCGGGTCTTCCTTGTATCGCTCGTTGATGTCGGCGAGCTCCGGCTGCACCACCTGAAGCGCCATCTGCGTGCGGATGGCGGAGGCGAACATGGGGAAAAAGATGAAGCGGATGAGCAGAGTGATCACAATGATCGCCATGCCAACATCACCGCCCGGCATAAGCCCGAGGGTAAAAATAAAGGCGTTGTAGATCGGCTGCACTAAATAGGTCGTAAACATGCCAAAGAGATTATGTTAATGCGGAAATAATGGAAGCCGCGTCGGCGGCAAATGCGCGTTCGTATGCTTCGTTGGGGAGCGTGTTCACGACGAACACGATACGCAGCGGCGTTGGTGTTCCGATCGACGCGACCGCGCTGTACAATGCCCGACGCGCGCGATTACGCACTACCGCGGTCTTGGCGACTTTCTTGGAAACGACCGCCGCTGCTCGTATTGTATCATCTCCACCCACAGACTTCTCCGCCGCCGCGCGAAGCACCCGCGCCGTCATGAAGCGGCCGCGCACAAAAGATCCGCGGCGCATGACCTCGGAAACTTCGGCGGTCCGTAGTCGTCGTGGATAGGGAAGCATGAGTAGACTAACTATACCCCAGCACGTCATACCAACACCACTAACTAAAACAGCCCCGGATCGGGGTTGTTTTACTTTACAGTTGTGTTGATCGCTATGCGTGCGCGTCCTTTTTGTCGGCGGCGGGCGAGCACTTTACGGCCAGCAGCCGTGGCGGTCTTCGCCAAAAAGCCGTGCGTTCGAGCGCGCTTGCGCTTTTTCGGCTGATACGTTCGTTTCATAAAAGGCACTATACCGCAAGTATAAGATTTAATCAACAAACTACCCGGCGGTCTGCTCGCATGAGTTTGCAGGCGCCTTATGTTGGCATAGCGTGCCCCCAACAACTTCGTACATTTTCTTTCCTCGTCATGCTAGTTTTCCCCAGGTTATCCACATGTTCGATTTTAGTGCGGCAGAGAGGGTATTCCGCGAAAGAGGCTGTGCCGCTATAATGCCCCCATGACCACCACGCGCGAACTCTGGGAGAACGCCCTTACCGATCTCGAACTCACCATCCCGAAAGCCGCCTTTAATACCTGGTTCCGCGACACCCACATCGTCCGCGTCGACGACGGCGTCGTATTCGTCGGCGTTCCGAGCCAATTCATCCGCGACTGGTTCGCGACCAAATATCACAAACTCATTCTCGCTTCTCTGCGCCGTCTTTCGGAGAATGTTCGTTCGGTCGAATACATCATCTCGAAACATCCGAAAAAAAGCGCGGAGGAGGTTCGCCCTGCGACGTCGCTTGGCGAGCTGCCGCTTGAGAATGTCCATTCTCAGACCAACCTCAATCCGCGCTACACCTTCAACTCGTTCATCGTGGGTCCATTCAATGAACTCGCACACGCCGCCGCTCAGGCGGTCTCCAAGAAGCCGGGCATTGCCTACAACCCGCTCTTTGTGTACGGCGAACCGGGTCTTGGTAAGACGCATCTTATTCAAGCGATAGGGAATAGTTTCCGCGCACAAGCGCCGGAGCGGAAGATCTACTACATCACGTCAGAGAAGTTCTATCTGGAGTACGTCGCCGCGATGCAATCGAGCCGCATCCCTGCGTTCAAAGAAAAGTACCGCGAGTACGACCTGCTTGTCATGGATGACATCCAATTCCTCTCCGGAAAAAGCGGTACGCAGGAAGAGCTCTTCCACCTATTCAACGCGCTCTTCGACAAGAACCGTCAGCTCGTGTTCTCGTCAGACCAGCACCCTAATCTGATCCAAAAACTCGTTGATCGCCTTAAGTCGCGCTTCAGCCAAGGCATGGTGGTGTCGATCACGCCGCCCGATCATGAGAGCCGCGTGGCGATCGTGCGTGCAAAAGCCGCCTCGCGCGGCAGCGTACTGCCGGACGAGATCTCCGACTATGTCGCATCGACCGTGAACGGCAACGTGCGCGAGCTTGAAGGCGCGATCAACACTCTTCTTCTCTCGCTGGAAATGCGCGATGGCCCACTCTCGCTGATTGATGTAAAAGAGCTCCTGCGCGCTGCCGCGGCGCCGAAGAAGTCGATCTCCATCCCTGAGATCGTTAAAATTATCGCTGAATTCTATAACATCGAAGAGAACGATATTTACGAAAAGACGCGCCGAAAAGAGGTGGTCCACCCGCGCCAGGTCGTTATGTATATCCTGCGCGAGGATTTCAAGATCTCATTCCCAACGATCGGCGAGAAGCTCGGTGGTCGCGACCACACAACTGTCATTCACTCGTGCGAGAAAGTCAAAAAGGACACCCAGACCAATAGTGAATTATTACAAGAACTTCAGCAGATACGGAACATGTTGAGATGATGTGGATAAGATACGGACAGGACGTTCGTAAAAACTGAGCAATAAGGGAACCGCAGCAGCCATCCACAACCCCACCGAACAATCCACAACTAACAAGACTCCCAACTAAACAAAAAATACTTATTCCACACCACTCTTCTTTACTATCCACTATCCACACCCCCTTCTTACTTCATTTTGAGATTTATTTAATTTAAAAACAAATACTATGAAATTCGAATGTACGGTGGAAAACTTGGTTGAGGCAGCATCGATCGCGGCGCGGTTCGTACAGCGCGGCGGGACCATGCCGACTTTAAATTCGATCTATCTTGAGACGAACGGCGACTCGGTAGTGCTTCGAGCAACCAATCTTGAATATGGCGTTGAGGTGGTGGTGCCGGCGCGAGTTCTTTCCTCGGGTGCGACAGCTATTTCCAGCGCGACTTTGATAGGTTTCCTTTCAAATAGTCACGGGCATTCGATCGAATGTACGGTCGATGGTGGAGTTATGAAGTTAAAAACCGAGAGAACATCAGCAACTATAAAAACCATTCCCCATGATGATTTCCCGATCCTTCCGCGCATACCGGCAGAGCATTCCTTTGTGGTAAAAGCACAAGATCTCGCTAAAGGTATCAGATCGGTACTCAACTGCGCCTCGGTGTCGAACGTAAAACCAGAACTCCAGAGCGTACTAGTGTACGGCGATGTGGGGAAATTGTATTTTGTTGCGACCGACTCGTTCCGTCTCGCAGAAAAACAAGCAGCGCTTAAAAGCCCAGGGTCGGTACCGAACCTTCTTATGCCAGCGCGTAATGTGGGCGAGTTGGTGCGTATCCTTGAAGGAGTGAAGGGTGATGTTGAGGTGTACTACAACGACAATCAATTTTCGATACAACTAGAAGGAGTGTACTACACGAGCCGCCTCCTCGATGGAACCTATCCGAACTACACGCAGATCGTGCCGAAGACCTTCAACACCGAGGTGGTGTTGCTGCGTGAGGATCTCTCTCAAGCACTCAAAGGGCTCTCCGTGTTCAATGATAAATTCTTGCAGGTGGTGTTCGTGGTTCAGCCAAAAGAAAAGACCGTGCATCTTTCATCTCGTAATGCTGATGTTGGAGAAGAAGAGTGCGTGCTGAAGGCGGCGGTTTCCGGCGAGCAGATCACGATGACGTTCAATAGCAAGTATCTTGCTGATGGTCTGACGCCGCTTGCGGGGGAGAGTGTTCGTATTCGTCTCAATGGCGCCGGAAGACCAGCGCTCATCCAAGATGTGGCTGATGATTCGTTTTTCTATCTCGCAATGCCGATGAATAGATAATGAAGCTGGTAGCTTGTAGCTTGTAGGCGTTAGGTCTGACCCGAAAAGCTAAAAGCTAAAAGCTAAAAGCTTTTAGATGAAAACCATCTCATCATTACTCTCTCGTTTTAAGGACTTCACCCCGCCGTCTTTGGCGGTGGTGCGAGCGGTGCGGGGGATCTTGAAAGAAAAATTCAGCATCGACGTGCCGGAGCGCAGCATCCGCTATTTGCACGGCATCGCGCATATAGCACAGGGTGGCGCACAGAAAACAGAAATACTTCTTCATAAGCAGGAGATCGTCTCCGCGGTCCGCGCCGTGGTTGGCGACGGGTTCAAGGATATACAGTGACGGGCCCCTACAGCGCTGCAGGGGTGCTCGTTGAGAGCGGTGTGATGAGTGGCGCGGGCCCGACGGTGATCGTTGAGCCGGGCGTGCATGACTGTCCTGAGGTGGAGATCCAGCGCTGCACCGCCGCCTCCCAATATGGATACTGTGGGTCCTGGCTTTGATCGCGCGGAGCGGCGCCAGTCGGGTCATCTTTATTTATCCAGTACAGGATGTTGTGCACGTTGCACGGCACCTGCTCGATGCCGCCCACGATCGTGGCGTCGCCACCCTGCCACACACCCTGTAAGACCGGCTTGCCAGAGATAAGCGGCACCTCGCTGCGCTGGAATGTCGAGTTCGGTTCTTTGGAAATGACATAATCCATCACTTCATGCCACATGGGCGCCAAAATGAAACCAGCGATATTCTTCGTCATCGGTGTGTTGTCATTATTACCAGCCCACGAACCCACGACGACATTCGGCGTGTAGCCGATGACCCACGCATCGCGGTAGTCGTTGGTCGTACCGGTCTTCACCGCTACGTCATGACCGGGGAAGTAGAGCGCGGAATCTGCGCCGAACTCTGGCATGCGCGCCACATTATCAGAAAGAACGTCATTGATCTCGCCGGTCACTTGCGGCGTGAGTATCTGCGTCCCGACCGGCTGCGTGTTGTCCTCAACGATGTTCCCATTGGCGTCTTTGATCTGTAATACACTGACCGGAGCGAAGTGCGTACCGTTCGTTGCGAACGTGCCGTAGGCGCTCGTCATTTCAAGGAGCGACACTTCACCGCCGCCGAGCACCAGCGTAAGACCGTACTGATTAGGATCGCCGAGCGATGAAATCCCCATCGCGCGCGCTAGTTCGAACGTATCGTTGATGCCGGCAAGGTAGAGCACCTCGACCGATGGCACGTTGATCGATTGCGCAAGCGCATCACGCAGCGACATCGGTCCGCGCCACTTCCCATCGAAGTCGCCTGGCGAGTAGCACTTGTTCACTCCGCCCATAGTGAGGTCGTCCGGTTTGCAATTGGTCGAGAACTGGGTCGGCACATCGAAGAGAACGGTGTCCGGCGTGTAGCCTTTTTGGAATGCGACCGAATACGCGAATGGCTTAAAGGTCGAACCTGGTTGGCGGTTTTTCGAGACGGTGACATTGAAGTTGCCGTCGATCTGTGTGTCGAAGTAGTTGCGTGATCCCACCATCACCAAGATCTGGCCATTGGTGGGGTCGAGTGCAATGAAGCCGGTGTTGGACGCGTTGTAATTCTTCTCGATGGCCGGCATGTCTTTTTGCACGATCGCTTCGGCGTGCGCCTGCAGGTCGGCGTCGAGCGTCGAGATGACCGTCCAGCCGTTCTGGTCAAGCGCATCCGCGCCGTATTTCTGCTCAAGATATTGTTCGACATAAAAGACGAAGTGCGGTGCTTGGATCGCCGTTGCTTTTTGCGGCTGGAAATGGACGACCGCCGCCTTGGCGTCATCACGCTGTGCGGCGGTTATGTATCCTTGCTCGAACATCTTATCGAGCACGACATTCTTGAGCGCGTCGAGCGTATCTTTATGATTGCCATACGGCGAGTAGTAGGTGGGGGCGGGGAGAATCGCAGCAAGATAGGCGGCTTCCGGCAACGTCACATCGCTTGCGGGGACACCGAAGAATTGTTCGCTCGCTTCCTGCACGCCGTAGATGGCGCCGCCGTAAGGCGCCTGGTTGAGATAGATCTCAAGGATCTGATCCTTCGGCAGTACGCGCGTGAGTTTAAGCGACAGCACGAGTTCTTTGAGTTTGCGTGTGAAGGTCTTGTCGGTCGAGAGAATGGTTTGTCGCACCACCTGTTGCGTGAGCGTCGAGCCGCCTTGAGATTTGTTGAGTGTCAGAATATCAACGAGGCCGGCACGAAGGATCGCCAAAGGCTCAATGCCGATATTGGAGTAGAAGGTCGGATCCTCCATCGCGATCGTCGCATGCTGAATGTCCGGCGAAACGCTTGAGAGAGGGACGATCGTGCGATCGATGTTCTTGTTGACGTCGTAGAGAAGCACGGTACCGGTGCGATCATAGATCTTCAGCGACTGCTCGATCTTGCGGTTCTCGATCGACGATAGGTCGGGGATCTTGAGCGTGGCGGTCCAAACAAGTAAGGCGCCGCTTATCGCAAAGAAAGCGCCGAGGACCCACATGATCAAGGCGCGCCAATGTCGGCGAATGAACGAAAACCTGCGGTGAGGAGCTGTCATTGCATGGATTATACCATGCGTCCTGCGCCCTGCGCCCTTGCGTGGTATAGTGTTTCCATGAACAGGCCTGTTTCGACCGATGAACAGAAGATCGACGAAGTACTCTCGCGCGGCGTGACCGAGGTCATCGTGAAAGACGATCTGCGCAAGAAGCTGCTCTCTGGCGAGCGCTTGCGCATCAAGCTTGGCATCGACCCGACATCGCCCGACCTACACCTTGGGCGCGCCGTAGCGCTTCTTAAAATGCGCGACCTCCAAGAGTTGGGGCACCAAGCCGTGTTCATCGTCGGCGATTTCACCGCGGTCATAGGCGACACGTCGGACAAGGAGGCCGAGCGCCCGATGCTAACGCGCGAAGCGGTCGCGCACAATGAGGCGACATACAAGGAACAGGCGGGCAAGCTCATCGAGCTCTCGGCGGCGGAATTTCACCATAACAGCGAGTGGCTCGGTGCGCTCACATATGCCGAAATAGGCGAGCAAGCGGACGCGTTTTCTGTCGCCGACTTCATTGCGCGCGACAATATCGCACGACGGCTTGAGGCGGGGAAGCGCGTTTCGCTGCGCGAAGTGCTCTATCCTCTCATGCAAGGTTACGATAGTGTGGCCGTGCGCTCCGACGTCGAGCTCGGCGGTACCGATCAGAAATTCAATTTACTTGCCGGCCGCGCCCTCCAGGAGAAGTATGGCCAGGCCCCGCAGAACATCGTGATGGGGCCGCTGCTTGAAGGCACTGACGGTCGCAAGATGAGTTCAAGCTGGGGCAACACGATCACCTTCGCCATGACGCCTTCGGACATGTACGGCAAGATCATGAGCATGCGCGACGAATTCATCGTGCGCTACTTTGAACTTTGCACGCGCGTCCCCATGACCGACGTTCACGAGATCGAACAGACGCTTGAGGGCGGCGCGCTCCACCCCAAAGATGCCAAGATGCGCCTCGCGCGCGAGATCGTCACCATCTACCATGGCGCAGCCGAGGCGCAGAGTGCGGAGGAGTCATGGGCGACGACCTTCAGCGAAGGCGGCGTGCCGGAGGGCGCGCCGACCGTTGAGGTTGCAAGCGGCGCCACTCTGCGCGACGTGCTCAAAGATGTC
The DNA here is from genome assembly GCA_021839985.1 of bacterium. GTDB lineage: Bacteria > Patescibacteriota > Minisyncoccia > Phycocordibacterales > SBAW01 > JAKALC01. Next base: position 54,656 of record JAKBZO010000001.1, on the reverse strand, counting down.
GCGGGCTCCATGAGCGAACTGCGCCGCCTTGTCGACGCGCGCGCTGTCTCTGAGGTTGGCGGCCGTACCTTCGAAACGATCGACGACACGATCACGCAGTCCGCAACCATCCGCATCGGCAAACACCGCTTCCTCAACGTGGTGGTGAAATAAACTCGAGCTATGGGTTTCTGATACGAAATCGCTTGCGCCAGCAGGCGGTTTGGCGTATGGTGTGTGTGGATCTGTTCACCACAATCCGTTTCAAAACCACCCATCTCATCAAGGAAGGAGAAGTTGATGCACGAAGAAAAGGCATGCGTGTTCGTTGCGAACGATCTTGCCGGGAATGCGGCGAAGTTGGTCGAGTATTTCGGCCTCGCGCGCGAGTCCGATGTTCCGGTTGCCCGCTTCACGATCTCGACCGACGGCGCCGTTTGTAGCACCGATGTAGGAGAGGGTAAATACAAGTCCGCTCTCCTGTTACAGTATCTGGCGTACGCCGTGCACGGTTGCGACACACAGAACAAGCGCGCGCCGTTCCCTGTGACCGACAAGATGCGGGGAATCACCCGCATGTACTTCGGCGATACCATCTGCAATGACGCCGAGAAGGCTGAAACGAAACACACGACAGTGCGCTCGCTGCTTTCGGGCAAACATGTCGCAGTACTCCTCATCCTCAAGCCGGCCAACACGGCGGCCACAATCTCCTGAAAGGAGAACAGCATGCAAGAACTGCAACACATCATTGACGAAGCCTGGGAAATCCGTGCGGAGCTCAAGCCCGGCCACGCGCCGGCGCAACTCACGCAAGCGGTAAACGAGGCCCTCAACCTCCTCGACGCCGGCGCGCTGCGCGTCGCGGATAAGATGGCCGGCGAATGGGTCACCCACCAATGGATCAAGAAGGCCGTACTGCTGTCGTTCCGGCTCGAGGACAACTGCCTCATGGACGGCGGCTCGATGCGCTATTTCGACAAGGTGCAAACCAAGTTCGCCAAGTACGACACGCACAGCTTCCAGAAGGGTGGCTTCCGTGTGGTGCCGCCGGCCGTTGCACGCCACGGCGCTTTCATCGGCAAGAACGTCATCCTGATGCCGAGCTACGTCAACATCGGCGCCTACGTCGACGAGGGCACGATGGTCGATACCTGGGCGACGGTCGGTTCTTGTGCGCAGATCGGCAAGAACGTGCACCTCGCCGGCGGTGTCGGCATCGGTGGCGTTCTCGAGCCGGTCCAAGCCAATCCGACCATCATCGAAGACGGCTGCTTCATCAGCGCTCGCTGCGAAGTCGTGGAAGGCGTCATCGTCGAGAAGGGCGCGGTCCTCAGCATGGGCGTCTTCTTGAGCCAGAGTACCAAGATCCTCAATCGTGCCACAGGTGAGATCACCTACGGCCGCGTGCCGGCCTATTCGGTGGTCGTCCCCGGCAGTCTGCCCGCCAAGGATGGATCGCACGGCCTCTCCTGCGCCGTGATCGTGAAGACGGTCGACGAGCGGACTCGCAGCAAGACCGGCATCAACGAACTGCTGCGCGACTGAAACGGATGTGTGCACCAAACGCCGCCGGCGATCCCGGCGGCGTTTCTTTTGCCAAAACAAAACCGCCGGCATATCGCCGGCGGTTTCTTATATGAATTCGTCCGCGTCTTCCTCTTCCGCCTCGCCCCCGGGGACCGGGTCTTCGCTTTCGTCATCAAGCTCGCCATCGTCCCAGTCGGCATCGTCGCCATCATCGGCAAGCCCATGCTTGGGGAATTCACCCTCTTCAAGTTCCTCTTCCAACTCGTCACGCATAAACGCTACAACAATTAACTTTTTAATTTACGTACATCAACTGTTGTACCAAACCAAAAAAAGTTTGCAACTCTCGCAGAAACGCCGGCTGTGGATATGCACGGGCGGCGCAATTCAGCGAACGGACGCCAGGCAGGTGAGCCCCACCGCGATCGCGTCGAACTCGTCGTCAAGCCGCTTGCGCGCAGGGAGCGCCACGAGCCGCGGCACCATCGCGGCGACCGCTGCCTTGTCGCTCTTACCATAACCGGTGACCGCTACCTTTACCTGCAGCGGCGTGTACTCATAGAGCGGCAGATCGTGTACGGCTGCTATGTAGGCAAGGACGCCTCGCACCGCTGCAACGTTGATCGCAGTCTTCGCATTCTTTTCGAAGTAGACATTCTCAAGCGCTACCGCATCCGGAGAGAATCGCGCGATAGCCGCCTCAACCTCAGTGCCGAGCATGCGCAGACGCTCATGGAAGGGAATATCTTTCGGCGTCTGTACGCATGCTGAATGAATGAGCACGTCCTTACCGCCTACGCGCTCCACCACTGCAATACCGAGTCGCTCAAAGCCAGGATCGAAAGCAAGGATCTTCATAGGTCACCACAAAATGTTTAGATCTCGAAAAGATGCGGCATGTGCGTGGTTCAACATTATTATGCCGCATTGGTATACACCTCACTGACATCATCATGATCGTCCAGCGCGTCGACCAAATTTGAAAGCTTCTCCCCATCCTCATCGGAGAGTTCAACGGTCGTGGTTGCCTCATACCCCTCATCGGTCTTGGTGAATGCCCAGATCGCGGCGCCCGGGTTGGCAAGTGCGCCATTATTCTTTGAAAGCAGATGTTTGAGTTCTTGTACCGTGCGATTGCGGTTGTCGGTGTAGCCTTCGATGATGATCGCAACGCCGGCAGGACCGTACGCTTCGTAGAGCACGGGCTCGAGCTCCGCGCCGCCTGCTGCCGACGCCTTATCGACAGCGCGATCGATGTTGTCAGAGGGGACGTTGGCAGCGCGCGCCTTGTCGATGGCGGCGCGAAGACTTGGCGCGGTGCGGTCACCTTTCGCCTTCTTCGCTTCGACCGATATCACACGCAAGAGTTTAGAAAAGATCTTCGCCTTGCGAACATCGGTGATCGCTTTTTGATGTTTGAGCTTTGCCCACTTGGAATGACCGGCCATAAATTAGGTGGTAGGTATTAGCTGGTAGGGGGTAGGAAACCAAATATGATAAATCCATTGTAGCGCGAAACTTTTTTCTATGCATTTGACATGGGTGTCATTTTGCTATTTCATTCAGGGCAGACCATAACCACGGGAGCAGAGATGCAAACACTCGTGACGTTCCAGGATGAGACAGGCAGGGCGTTCCATTGTGTTCTTAGCGATGATGATTGGCTGAAAAGCGGCTTGATCAACGCCGTCGGACAAGAGGTCGAAGTGGCGGACGAGGAAGCTCAGCATGAGTATCCCTACATCGTCGTTGAGATCACGCCGAAGGCTGAAGATCGTGTCGCGGGAATGGTCAATGAGGTCACGCTTCGCAAAAAGTGCAGATTCAACTAGACCGCCAGCAAAGCTGACAAAAAGCGCGGAGAGACCCGCGCTTTTTCTTTTTGTCTTCTAGCCGATCAGTTTGTCCTGGAGATCGTCAGGTGTGTCGAAGCCGAGATGGGCATAGGCTTTTTGTGTGGCGACGCGCCCGCGTGGCGTGCGCTCAATGAGACCGAGCTGCAGCAGGTACGGTTCGTGGACATCGGAAAGCGTGTTCGGCTCTTCAGCAAGCGCCGCGGCGACCGCGCTAACGCCCGCAGGGCCGCCGCCGAATCGCTCGATGAGTACTTCCAGAAGCCGGCGATCGGTGGGAGTGAGGCCGAGCTCATCCACCTCAAGCATGCCGAGCGCCTCGGCGGCGACCCGCTTCGTGATCGGCGAGCGTTTAAGCTGGGCGAAATCGCGCGCGCGCTTGAGCAAGTAGTTTGCGGTACGCGGGGTGAAGCGCGCGCGCCGCGCGATCTCGCGGACGGCCTCCTCTTCAATTTCAACACCAAGGATCGCCGCCGATCGCCGCACGATCGCGGCGATGTCGTCTTCGCTATAGAACTCCAAACGGAAACTGCCGCCGGAGAATCGAGAACGAAGCGGTGCGGAGAGGTCGGCGACGCGCGTGGTCGCGGCGATGAGTGTGAACGGCGGCAGCGGCAGCTCGATCGTACGCGCGCTCGGCCCTTTTCCGATGATGATATTGAGCACTCCCGACTCCATCGCGGGGTAGAGCACCTCTTCTATCGTTCGGGGCAGACGATGGATCTCGTCGATGAAAAGAATATCGCGCGGCGAGAGGTTGGTGAGAAGCGCGGCCAAGTCGCCGACGCGCTCTATTGCAGGTCCGGAGGTGGTGCGAAGGTTGCCGTCGAGCTCGTGTGCGATGAGGTGAGCGAGCGTGGTCTTGCCGAGGCCGGGCGGGCCATAAAAAAGGACGTGTTCGGGCGGAACCTGGCGCTCGCGCGCGGCGGTGATGAGCACATGCAAATTGTTTTTGATGCTTTCTTGCCCGATGTATTCGTCCCATGCCGCAGGGCGCAGCGTGGCGTCGAGCGATGGGGAGGGAGTCGCCGCTTCTCCTTGTGGCACAACGATATTTTCCGCATCATCGAATCCGTCTTGTGAAGAGCTTGACATAGATTGTTTAGTATGCTAACCTTTAAGCAGTTCTTACGACACTCACTCACGGAGATCGCACTCAATGTTCGAGGGAGCATATCTCTAAGCAATACGGCCAACCCTGGTTTTGGGACCGATTTAAGGACGCTTCGGCAGCAGTTTTTATACTGTTCCCGCGGGGGCTATCCTCAGAACCGTCTTCCACTTTCGATTTATCGAAATGAGTATTGCTTAGAGGTATGCGGTCTCGAATCAACGAGTCGCAAAGAACAACATGCAAGAAAACATAACTTCCATAACTGTACTCTTTTGGCTTCGTGATTCAATATTGACCCAACTTAGAGCCATGTTCTAACAAAAGCCGCATTACGCGGCTTTTGTTTTGCCATCAGATCATCTTTGCGATGACGAAGACGAGTGTAATGATGGCGATCTGAGAAAAAATACCGGCGATCGTATTGTGTTCGAAGATGTCCCACTGCATGCGGCAATGCAATTTGTTGATCAACGCGATCGGTTCATGCGGCCATCGGGAGTAGAGAAGGTGTAATGCATCGGGCGCGATACCGCCGACAGCGCCGCACATCACCGCGAACCAGGTCGCAGGCGTCGCAAAAAAGATAAAAGCGAGCACGAGGCCGAGGACTCCATCAAACGCGATGACCGAGAGGTCTATCGCAAGGTCGCGATCGTAAACGACCGGTTTCCCAACACCCGCTCCTTCGGGATCGATCGAAGCTGAGCGTGGATGGTAGTTCCAATGCGGCGTTGCATCAAGCGCAAAATGACTAGCAGCTCCCGCCACGAAAGCGAGCGCGGGATGATGCGGCATGGCGAGCGCAAGTGCGCCACCGGCTACAGCATGAGCGGAAAAAGTCATATCGCAAATTGTAACTCGAAAATACCAAGTCAGGTTAGCAAAGAAAAACTCGCGGTCCGCCGTATGGGCGAAGCGCGAGTTGTTGCGTGCGGATCAGGGATGCATGCGACTTTCGAGCGACCAAGAGATGTATTCGCCGGCGCGGAGCGGGACGACCACCTCACTCTCTCCGTACTCATGGGACGGTGGCACAAGCCATGGCTTTCGGACAAGCGTCATGGTTCCCGTATTGCGCGAAAGGCCATAGAAGTCAGCGCCATGAAAGGAGGCGAAGGCTTCAAGCTTGTCGAGCGCATTCACTTGCGCGAATGCTTCCGCATAGAGTTCGATGCCAGCGTGCGCCGTAAAACATCCGGCGCAGCCGCACGCCGCTTCCTTGGCACTCTTCGCATGCGGCGCCGAGTCGGTGCCGAGGAAGAACCGCGGTCCGCCATGGGTCGCTGCCCACAGGAGCGCTTGACGATGAGCTTCGCGCTTGAGGACTGGCAGGCAGTAGTGATGCGGGCGAACGCCGCCCTGGAAGATCGCATTGCGATTGAGAAGCAGATTATGCGCTGTGATCGTCGCTGCGGTCGGATGGCGATGGCGCTCTTCGTCGATGACGAAATTGACGCCATCCTTGGTGGTGACGTGTTCAAGCACGATCTTGAGTGCCGGGTGCTCCTTGCGGAGCGGCACCAAGACACGCTCGATGAACACCAGCTCACGATCGAAGATATCGACTGATGGGTCGGTCACTTCGCCGTGCACGCACAGCGGCACTTCCCACCGCTCCATTGCCTCGAACCGGTCGTGCATCTTGTTGATGTTGGTCACGCCAGCGTCCGAGTTGGTGGTTGCGCCTGCCGGGTAAAGCTTGAACGAGAGAATGTGCGGCCCCATGGCTGCCCGCCTGATCTCGTCCACCGGCGTAGTGTCGGTGAGATAGAGTGCCATGTACGGATCGAAGCGCGGATCATCCGGCAATGCCGCAAGGATCCGCTCTCGATACGACCACGCTTGGCCGACGCTCACGACTGGCGGCTTGAGATTCGGCATGACCAGCGCCCTGCCGAACCGCTCCGCGCTGTGGGCCACAACATCTTTCATTGCAGCTCCGTCGCGCAGATGCAGATGCCAGTCGTCCGGGCGGGTGATGGTGATGCGGTTAATACAGGTCGTATCCATTGCGCATGCTCCTCAGGTGAATGTGATTGGCGTGATCGATGACGCGTTGCATGTGATGCGGTCGCACCACAGCAAGCGAACCGATGAATACAGCATCCGCGAGCGATAATGCGTCGATGTCTGCTTCGGTACGAATGCCATTGCCGGCAACGATCGGAATGGAAACGCCGCTTTCGCGCAGCTCCCACACCTTCAAGATCGTCAATGGAAGACATGTCGGGCTCGAAAGACCTCCATCTGCCGCGATGCCGCGTCGTCTGATCGGCGACACTTTCCCGTACGGCGACCAATCGATCTGGTCGGTGCCGAAGAACGGAATTGTGTTACCCACCCATAGGCCGTCGGCAACACGCGACACCTCAACGAGAATCGAAGTCGGCATCAGTGCATTGCAGTTGATGACGACCGGTATGCCGAGCATCGACTTGGCGGTTTCCGTCTGCGTGCAGATCTCGTCTTTGAATTCACCGAGATCGTGACCGCTGTTGGGACAGCCGTAGTTCATCTGAAGCGCAACCGACGCACGGAAAGGCAAATACCGCCGGAGCAGCTTGCAAAAATCACGCAGCTCTGCTTCGCGACCGCTTACGTCGCCGGCTACCGCCATGAACGATATGAAGAACGGCCGGGTGATACGGTGGTACGCGCCGCTTTGGAGATAGAACGCCGCTCCGAAGTTGGACAAGCCGACGGCATTCGCCATCTCGCCGCGCATGAAGTCGACCCAGATACACTTAGGCGCGAATTCCTTAGGCGTGGTGCCATCGTCCCGAAGAGGCATGTTACCTTCTTCTTTGAACTCTTGGCCGCGGCGCGGCAAGAGCGTGAGCGTCTTGCCCGAAAAGCTGGTGCCGTGCCAGTCCATGCCGAGATGTTTCCAATAGCGATGGAATGGGTATCCTTCGCCATAGAAGCCCCGCGCGCCGGTGGCGCAGAACGCCGAACCGTATTTCTCGCCGCAAAGTGTGAGCATGATCTTTCCTCTTGGTTTGTGAAGAACTCGGCTTCATAAAAAAGAAGCCACCGAGACATCTGCGGCATACAGTAGAGGAAAGAAGAGAGAGAGTCAACGGAGCGGAGGCGTGCGGAGCTCCATGAGGTGACCCTAGAACTTACTGCGCTTGCAGGTCGACCACGCGGCCGAGCTCGGCGAGCGAGGTGATGCCGCGCAGAACTTTGAGGATGCCGTCTTCGGTCATGGACGGCATGCCCTGCGGGCGCGCCGCGTCGAAGAGCTCGCGCGCTGATGGTTTGGTGATGAGAACGTCTTCGATCGCGCGGTCCATAAAGATCGCTTCGAAGATGCCGAGGCGTCCTTTATAGCCGCGGCCGTTGCATTTCTCGCAGCCGCCTTCGCGCGCGTCGGAGACGAGCGTTTTATTCTGCGGGATGAGCGCGCGGTCGACGATGCCAGCGAGCGTGCGATCGATCAGCCGCTGCTCATCCACCGTGGCGGGGCGCTGCACGCGGCACTCGGGGCAGAGTTTGCGCACGAGACGCTGCGCCATCGCGACGTTTATTGATGACGACAAGACCTTTTCACTGACACCAAGATCGATGAGGCGAGGGAACGCGCCGGCGGCATCGTTGGTGTGAAGTGTCGAGAAGACGAGGTGTCCCGTGAGCGCGGCGTTGATCGCGGTCGTTGCCACTTCATCGTCGCGAATTTCACCGACCATGATGATGTCGGGGTCTTGGCGCAGTGCCGAGCGCAGACCTGCCGCGAAAGTGTAGCCTTTCTCCGTCTCGACCTGCGTCTGCACGATGCCTTCGAGGTGGTATTCGATCGGGTCTTCGATCGTGATGATCTTCGACTCGGGATTATTGACCTTGCGCAAGAATGCATAGAGCGTCGTCGTTTTGCCTGATCCTGTCGGGCCGGTCGTGAGGATCATGCCGTTTGGTTTTGCGATCTCGTGTTCGATGCGCAGGCGATACTTTTCTTCCATGCCGAGGCTTTCAAGCGGTACTTTGATCGACTTAGGATTGAGCAAGCGCATCACCATGGTCTCGCCGTAGGAACCGGGCAGCACGGATGAGCGGATCTCGATCTCTTCGTCGCTTACTTTGATGCTGAAGCGGCCGTCCTGCGCGGCGTTCGTGACGTTGAGCTTGAGACCGGAGAGAAGCTTGAGACGCGAAAGCATGAGATGGAATGTTTCAGGATCGATCTGCAGAATGTCGACGAGGACGCCGTCGAGGCGGTAGCGCAGGCGCACCGCTTTCTCCTCCGGCTCAAGGTGGATGTCGGATGCGTTGATCGTGAGCGCGCCGGCGAGCATGATCTGCAGAAGGCGTGTCACGCGATAGGCGCGGTTGAGCGAGATCGCTTCCGACATGAGACTTGCGATACGCGCGGTGCTGGTTGCTTGCGTGAGCAGCAGTTCGAAGTCGCCACCGGTGATATCGAAGATGCCGGCATGACTCTCGACCGCATAGGAGAGATCGGCATAATGATCCCACGCGCGCTTGAGGCTGGCTTCAGAACATATAAAGAGAGTGACGGTGTAGCCGGCGTCTTGCAGTTTTTGCACCGCGAGTTTCGTCTTGGCGCTCTCCGGCTCATGCGCGGCGACCGAGATGCGTTTGCCGACGCGGCCATATGCGGCGATCTTCGCGTCGCGCGCTTCTTCCTCCGGAATGAGGCGCAGTGCATCGGTGTTGGTTGGCACGAGCGAGAGATCGATGTAGTCGACGCCATACTTCTGCGAGAGAATGAGCGCGAGCTCTTCAGCCTCGCGGTCGCGTAGTACTTGCAGGCGCTTGAGTTCTTCGCTATCGGCGAATTGCGGCATATCTACAGCTTACCGCTTTTGGCTTGCAGCTTCTAGCTTTAAACCGGAACAACTCGCTGCTATAGTAAGCGTATGAAGATTGCACTCGACCAATTGCAGAGTTTTGCGCACGATGTCGCGTCGCGCATCGCCGTGAAAAAAGACGGCATGGCGTTTCTCGTCACGCTCCGCGGCGAGCTTGGCGCGGGGAAGACGACCTTCGTGCAGGCGCTCGCGCGCGAGCTTGGCGCGGGAGTGCCGATCAAAAGTCCAACGTTCACGCTGATGAAAAAATATCCGATCGAATTCGGCGAGTTCATGAGCTTCGTGCATATCGACGCGTATCGTCTCGACGGCGCGGCGCAGTTCGCGGCGCTTCATCCGGAGGAATTTTTGCAGGACCCGGGGGTGATCGTGTGTGTTGAGTGGCCGGAGCGGGTGGAAGGGGCGCTGCCCAAACCCGACATCGCGCTTACCTTCGCGCACGGTGAAAAGGAGAATGAGCGCGAAGTTATTTTTGAATAAGAAAAAACCGCAGGCATGCCTGCGGTTTCGCACATCTGCTGTGCTGTCACCGACCCGACTCGGGGCCGACAGGTAACGAGAGAGCGAGAGGCACCACCTGGTTCTTGTTGTCGAGCATGAAGAACGGCGGAGGTTGCTTACTCAAGGACGTGGTCATGACGACCGGAAGGCCGATCCTGCCAGGATCGGCGACCGTGTAGACGACGCCGTTCCAAGTTGCCGAGCAGACCGTCTCGTAGGGGACGCCTTGTTCCAGCGTGGAAACCGAAACCAGTGTCTGAACGGTATTGGTTGCGGCGCTCACCGTTTTTGTCGCGGCGGTTAAGGTCGGCAGGAACAGTAAGCAGCTCCCCGCGATCGCCACGGCACTCTTCAGGAGTCTCTGCCAAAGCGCCATTTGGGAGGAGAACATCATGACACCGATCGTGAGTATGATTCCGCCGCCGATCATGATGAAAGCATCGCCGGGATTGGTTGTGGTAGGAAACATAGTCTGCACCTCACTATAAAGTTATGGGCTTGCGCCCGAAGGACTTTCGCTGGATGCAGACTAGCACATCAAAGCTGCTGCGTCAAGCTGTTCAGCGCGGGCGCAGTGCTTACAGGTGCGCTGGCAAAGAATTAGCCCACCGCAATATGCAGTGGGCTATGGTCTAGGGTCGAACAACGATCATGCCGAATAGATGAGTTCGGCCCACCGCAATTCCCAGGTCGGCTTGGCTATGCCATCCTTCGGTGCCTCGCGGCATTTCTGGCGAGTGACCGCAACGTCGGTGCAAGAAGCGGCGTTCGCTTTCGCGTCAGCGTCCGCCAGTTCGACCCAGCGCGCGTACCAGATCCGTTCCGCTTCGGACCCACTCAGCGACTCCTTGTACTTTTGGCGAGCGATCGCGACGTCGGTGCAAGAAGCGGCATTCGTCCTTGCGTCGATGTCCATCAACTCGATCCAACGGACGTATCGGAGCCGCTCCTCCTCTTCGTGGCCGCTCGGGACTTCGTTGAACTTCCGATAGGCGACAGCCGGATCGGTGCAAGCAGCAATATCCTTTTTGACGCGTGCAGAGACTTTGTGATCAGCCATGAGGCTCCCTCCTTTGTGGGTGTTAGGGACGATTCTAAGTTGAGATATACCACACAGCGAGCCGCCCAGTCAAGCTTCAACGAACGAACATGATATGATGAGACGAATGGCAGCAAAGGAGAAAAAGCGCCTAGTGATCCTCGATACGCATGCGATCCTGCATCGCGCGTACCATGCGCTGCCTGATTTTGCCTCGAGCAAGGGCGAACCGACCGGCGCGCTTTACGGGCTCACCTCCATGCTCGTGCGTATTCTTGGCGACCTCAAGCCCGACTATGTTGTCGCGACCTTCGATCTTCCGAAGCCGACCTATCGTCATGCGGCGTTCGAAGGATACAAAGCCGGGCGCAAAAAAGCTGAGGACGATCTCGTGGCGCAGATCATCCGCTCGCGCGACGTCATCGCGGCATTCGGCGTCCCGGCCTATCAGCACGAAGGCTTCGAAGCCGACGATGTCATCGGCACGATCGTCGAAAAACTCAAGAAAGAGAAAGGTCTGGAGATCATCATCGCTTCCGGCGACATGGACACGATGCAGCTCATCGACGATGCACGCGTGAAGGTCTACACGCTCAAGAAGGGAATCAACGACACGATCCTCTACGACGAGAAGGCGGTCAAGGAGCGCTACGGTTTTGCGCCCGAGCTCATCGCCGACTACAAGGGTTTGCGCGGCGATCCGTCCGACAACATTCCGGGCGTCGCGGGTGTGGGCGAGAAGACGGCAACCGCGCTCATTGCAGAGTTCGGCACGATCGATAATTTGTATAAGGTTCTGAAGAAAGATCAGCAGAAACTGCTCGATGTCGGTATCAAAGCGGGCATGATCGAAAAATTAAAGGAGCAGGAAGAAGAAGCGCGCTTCTCGAAGATGCTCGCGGACATCCGCCGCGATGTGCCGATCGACTTCGCTCTTCCGAAGGAGGGCTGGAAGACCGCCGCGAACAGGGATCGCATGGTGGCGCTTGCCGGTGAGCTGGATTTTCGCTCACTCATACCGCGCATCAAAGCGGTGTTCGGCGGCGAAGAGACAGCGGCGGCGGAACTCAAAGAAGAAGAACAGGAGGCCGAAGCGATCTCCGATGAAGATCGGCACAAGGCCGCGCTTGCGGTGTGGGTCCTTGATTCGAGCGTCACGCAGCCGACGCTCGACGATATCTATCGCGCCGGCGGTTCGAAGAATTTTGCCGTCGCAAAGAAGAACCTTCTCGCAAAGATCGCGCAGAACGATCTGTTATTCGTGTACGAGCATATCGAGCTGCCGGTCATGCCTGTGCTGCGGCGCATGGAGGAACGCGGCATGCTGGTCGATCGCGCGTTCTTGGCGAAGCTCAGCGCCGACTATCACAAAAGACTTGATGGCATCGCAAGGCGCATTTACGGATATGCGGGCTCGGAGTTCAATATCAATTCGCCGCGCCAGCTTGGCGAAGTTTTGTTCGATGCGCTCGGTCTCACCGCAAAGAATCTCAAGAAGACGACCGGCGGCGCCCGCTCCACCCGCGAGTCGGAATTGGAAAAGATGCGCGACCTCCACCCGATCATTCTGGAAGTGCTCGCGTATCGGGAGCTTCAAAAACTTCTCTCGACCTACATCGACAACATTCCGACGCTGCTTGATGAACACGATCGTTTGCACACGACCTTCGTGCAGGCCGGCACGACGACCGGACGTCTCGCGTCGCAGGAACCGAATCTCCAGAACATTCCGATCAAGAGCGATCTCGGCCGCGTGATCCGCGGCGCGTTCACCGCCACGGAGGGCTTCACGCTCGTGTCGTTCGACTACTCGCAGATCGAGCTGCGCCTCGCGGCGATACTCTCCGGCGATGAGACGCTTAGCGGTATCTTCAAAGAGGGCGGCGACGTGCATGCGGCGGTGGCGTCGCGCATCTTCGGCGTCGACCCGTCGGAGGTGACGCATGAACAGCGCCGCCGCGCGAAGGTCATCAACTTCGGCATTCTCTACGGCATGGGCATCAACGCACTGCGTGAAGGACTCGGCACGTCGCGCAAAGAAGCGCAGGAATTCTATGATCATTACTTCAATGCGTTCCCGCGGCTGGCGCAGTATATAGAAGAGACGAAGGCGGATGCGGCGCGCGTCGGCTACACGACGACCATGTTCGGCCGTCGCCGCTACTTCGAAGGCATTCGCTCGCCGATCCAATATGTGCGCGCGGCGGCGGAGCGCATGGCGGTCAACGCGCCGCTTCAAGGAACGCAGGCAGACATCATCAAGCTCGCGATGATCCGCATCGACGAACTTTTCGAGATCGAAGGCGTGCGCGAAAGTGCGTACATGCTGCTGCAAGTTCACGACGAACTTCTCTTCGAGATCCATGAAGGTATGGTGCATACGCTGGCGCCCAAGATCCTCGCGATCATGGAAGGTGTCGTGCCGGAGGAAAGGCGGCGCGGCGTGCCGATCGTGGCGAATGGGAAGGTGGGCAAGAACTGGGGCGAAATGAGCGAGTTGGAAAGTTTATAAAGTTCATAAAGTAGGAACCAATGCTTACGGTCATCATCGGCGGAACATCAGACGAACGACTCACGGCGCGCCACAAGGTGGCGGGCAAGGTCGCGCTCGAAGAACTTGAGGCTGATCGCGCCAGTGTGGGCGAGCTCGCCGCGCTTGCGGGCACGCCGGCTCTCTGGGGCGGTGCGCAGGCGTATCTGTTGCGTGGCGTATTTGGTTCGTCGAAAGTCTCTTCTGGTGGTGAAGAGGAGGAGAGGGAGGAGGATCAAGGATCAAAGATCAAAGATCAAGAAGAAAGCACCGATCTTCTTGATGTCGCGCAAGGGCTGGTCGAGTCGCCGCACATATTCATTGTTGAAGAAGAGAAGATGCTCGCGAGCAAGATAGCGAAACTGACGAAGGCTGGAGCGAACGTCGCCTCATTTGAAAAAGCAGAGAAGAAAGAAGCGTTCAATGTGTTCGCGCTCGCCGATGTCATGGCGCAAGCCGACAAGAAAAAGATGTGGCTGCTCCTTATGCAAGCGCTTGCGCAAGGGATCGCGCCGGAGAATATCGCCGGCATCTTGGCGTGGAAAGCGCGCACGATGCTCGCGGGGGCGCGCACGCCCACCGAGCGTGCGCGCTACCATGCCCTCTCGCTTTCGCTCGTGACCATGTATCACGACTCCCACCGCGGCGCCGGTGATCTCGCACTTCTTCTTGAAAAATTTGCACTGGGGATGTGAGTGTCATCTCGACACTCAAACTTTCATCTGGTATTGTCTGAAAGTGTAAGTTTTAGTTTCCGCCCATAGCTCAGTCGGTAGAGCAGCTCCCTTTTAAGGAGACGGTCGTAGGTTCGAATCCTACTGGGCGGACAAAAACAAAGAAGTTCGAAGCGCCCCGCTTCGAACTTTTATTCTATAAATGAATATCAAGCGCAAGGGCACCTCCACCAAGGGCAATGAGCGAGAGGCAGATCACGAGCAAGAGCCATTTGGCGGTTGAGCTAAGCGGCGAGAGGGAGTGCGGTCGCACGAAAAGGTATTTCAGCACGAGGATCGCGCCAACGATCGCGGCGATCTGCGTGTGCCAGCCGACCAGCAGGGCGATCGCAACAGCATATTCAACGGTAACAAGCAGCGTCAGTGCTGAGCGCGAGAGCGTACCGAGAAGTGGCGCAAGCAAGGCATGATTCTCCGCGCGAGCGCGCCACTGAGTTTTTGCGATGCCTCCGAACACGAATGCGGCTGCCACGCGCAGAAGCGTCGGCACAAAGAATGTATACGAGAACAATTGAGGAAGGTCAGCCAGTGGATGCATGGTGTTTTGTTGATCTATCTAATAATTCACTCCCGTGATCACTTTGCCTGAAGAGTCGGTGAGAATGATCGAGTCTCCGGCGTTGTTCCAAAGTTCCTGCGACAGGCCGAGATAAACGCGCCACTGCGAGCTGAGGAAGTTGGAGTCGGACTGGTGTGCGGAAACGCAGCCGTTGTAGGTGAAGCGCTGTGTGATGAACTGCGAACAGCCGGCAGGAGCGTTCGGTACTGATATAACGCTTTGGCATGGCGCGATCTGAGAGACGGCATACGAACACTGAGAGTTTCCCGCAAGCGATGGCTGTGATGCGAGCTCTTGCTGCGGCAGTGGACAATTCTGCGAGAGCGACGGAGTGAATGTTTGGAACTGCGCAAGATACGCCGAGCATTTATTTTCTCGGAACGAGACGCCGATCGGCGAGCGTCCGGTCGTAATGATCGCGCTTTGTCCGGGGGCAAGAGAGATCGGACCTTGGCTCGCTGCTTGGCCGGTCTGTGCGTAGGTCGTGCCCTCGCCGATCGTCACCGAATTGCCGGTCCGTGCGCTATGGAGCTGCATGCCGCTGATCATGATCGGACTGATGTTGGTTCCGCTGGCATAGAGTGTGATGTATTCTTGCGATGGATCACTTGCGTGCACGCCGTCGGCAGAGATGCTTATGAGTTCTCCGCTCGTGTTACCTGTAGTTTGTGACGAACCGGCGCCTGCAGACCCGACCCCCCTTCCTCCTTGCGATGTCGGGGTAAGGAAGGGAAGCCAATTGCGCGGTGTAGTGCTTGAGAGCGGTGACTGCACCGTGAAATGCTGCCCCGCCATGTTCTTGATCGAGACCTTCCCGCCGTTGGCGAACCAGAAAAGCACCAGAAGACCAATAAGGCCGAGAAAGACGATCATGTCTCCTCCTGCGCTGCCTCCACCCCCTTCCTTCTTTTTTTCTTCTGCCATGAAGATAGTATAGACCAGTTAAAAGAAGCTAGTAAGTAGTGGTGGACCGCCCCGCTACTTGCCGACGATCTTGCACAGCTCTTCTTCGGCGACTTTTTTATCGCTCCATGGTTCGCGCGCGCCGCGCGCTCGCATGATGTAAGGGTCGGTGCCTTTGCCGGAAATGAGTACGGCATCGCCCTCGCGCGCTTGCGAGAGCGCGGCACGGATCGCGTCGCGGCGGGCAAGAATGACCTGCGGTCGGGTGCGCGTGAATCCTTGTGCGATCGCATTCACGATCTGCTGCGGGCTCTCGTCATACGGATCTTCGTCGGTGAGGATCGCGATATCGCAGTGCTGGTCGGCGACCTTGCCCATCGCCGGACGCTTCCAGGTGTCGCGCCCGCCGCCGGTTGAACCGAGCACGCAGATGCGTTTGCCCGCGACCATATCGAAAGCATCGTAAAGCTCTTTCAGAGAGTCAGGCGTGTGCGCATAATCGATGATGACCGAAAAATCTTGTCCGCATTCGACGCGTTCTCCGCGGCCGGCGATCGACGAGAGTTTCGCGACCGCGCGCGCGAGCGCGTCGCGGGGAAGGCCGAGCGCGTCGCAGAGCGTGAGCGCCGCGAGAATATTCTTGAGATTGAACTCGCCTGGAAGTGGGGAGTGGAAGTGCTCGCCGCGCCACATAAAGTCGATGCCGCGATCGTTCGCCGTGTAGGGCTCTGCGTCGCGCAAAAAGAATGGCACGCGGATGTCGGCCGTGGTGGCGAGAAATCGCTCGCCGTAGTCATCGTCGGCATTCGCGACCATGATACGCGGGCGCTTCGGCGAGCGTGAGAGGTGATCTGCAAGCGAGAGTTTTGCGGCAACGTACTGCTCCATACCGCCGTGGCGCTCAAGATGCTCTGGAGCGATATTGGTGAAGACGAGCGCATCAAGGTCGACGCCCTTGTGTCGGTACTGCAGCGCGCCTTCAGAGGTCATCTCGACCACGGCGTGCGTGCAACCAGCATTCACGGCTCTGCGCAAAAAACGCTGCAAGAAGAAGCGCCCGACCATCGTCATTTTGTAGAGGTTCGGCTGGCAGTCATCTCCGACGCAAAAACGGATCGTTCCAGCGAGCGCGGTTTTGTGCCCGGCCTCCATGAGTATCGCGTAGATGAGCTCCGCGGTCGACGACTTGCCTTTGGTGCCGGTCACCGCGATCACGGTGAGCTTGCGGGAAGGGAAGCGATAGATAAGCGCGCCGAGATAGGCGAGCGCGAGGTGGTATGCGCCGAGGAGTTTTTTATAGAGCGAACGAGGAAGGAGTACGCGCAGGATCTTTTTTATGTGTTCCTTCATATATTATCGAGGCGTGCCGAGTTGTTTGAGTATCGCCGCAAGCCGCTGCCGCATGTCGCCTCCGGTGTCTGGTGTGCTCTGGAGCGCGCGCCGCGACTCTGCCGTGCTGTACCCGAGCGCCTCAAGCGCTTCAAGCAGGTCGGTGTCGCTTGAATGGTCGCGCGGGGTCGCGGTGCGTCCTTCGGAGAGATCCTGCTTAGTGATCTTATCTTTAAGCTCCACCACCAACCGCTCGGCGCTCTTCTTGCCGATGCCATACATCTTGGTAAGCATGGCGAGATCGCCGCGCGCGATCGCATTTCGCAGCGACGGAATATCAGCACCCGACATAATAGAGAGCGCGGTCTTGGGGCCGACGCCGGAGACGCTCATGAGCAGTTTGAAGAACGACAAAGCACTCTTCGTGGGGAAGCCGTAGAGGTCGATCGCGTCTTCGCGCACGGCCGTATGGATGTAGAGTTCAAGCGGCTCGCCTTCGGGCGGCAGCATTTCTTGCAATGGTGTGTGCACGACGTACCCGACACCACGTACATCTATGAGTATGGAGTTCTCGTCTGTGCTGCCGCCAAACGTTCCCGTAAGTTTTCCGATCATTCTTACAGCTTATATCCTCTGGCGGCTTTTGTCCGCTCTCTTGCTTTTTATATTTTATATGGTATCGTTACTTCAGGTAGTTTTTCGAAATTCTTTGACGAAAGGAATCGTCATGCATACGAA
Source organism: bacterium (assembly GCA_021839985.1). Lineage (GTDB taxonomy): Bacteria > Patescibacteriota > Minisyncoccia > Phycocordibacterales > SBAW01 > JAKALC01. The sequence goes on along the minus strand of JAKBZO010000001.1, from coordinate 37,018 downwards.
CAAGGTTGGAAATGTTTATTTCACGGCCGGCTTTCGCAGCGTCTTGTGGAACACTCTGGAATACGAGAATGCTTCGTTAGCTGGCGTCGGGAAATTGTTGGCGACGCAGCCGGTCGTCATTGCCTATCTGTTCGATCGTCTGATCGATGCGTGCGGCGGCGCGGCGTCTTCTGACGATATGTCAGTCAACGTGATCATCGAGACGCTTGGCGTGAATGGCGTCGGCCGGTTGCTTGGACCGATCGTCGAGATACCGTTGCAGCAAAAACAAGCGTGGCGTGATAGGACCGTCGACGCATGCGCGCGTGCGCGCATGATGGCATGGATCGCTGACCCGAGGCGTGACTACGGTGAGATATGGGGGGTGTCTCGGAAGGCGCAGGTCTACTTCCTTTACGGGCTCGTTGCCGACATCGTCGGCAACGATGACGCATACTTGCAACGCGGTCATGAGGCAGAGCGATTCTTTCCATCGCTCGATGGGGAGAAACTCGAAGCGTTTCGTCGGACGACCGAGCTGGTAAAGGTGTTCAAGGGCGGCGAGACTCCTTTTGAAGCGCGCGCTCTGCGCCGGGTATGGCTGGATGCGGTCACGAAGTTGGACAACATCATCAGCTGAAGCAGTTCTTCCTGAATGGGCGCCCCTTGCGGCGCCCCTTTTCTTTTGTTGCACAAAGCACACTTATGTAGTACGATGCTCGCATGGCAATCACGAAATCAGCGAAAAAAGCTTTGCGCCAGACCAAGCGCCGCCGCGTCATGAACGTGTCGCGCCTGCGCGATATGCGCGACTCTGTGAAGGATGTTCGCACCGGAGCAAAGGATGGCAAGGCGGGCGTCGAGGCGGTCGCGGCAGCCTATAAGGCGATCGACAAAGCGGCAAAGCGCGGCATCATCAAAAAGAATACCGCCGCTCGCAAGAAGTCTCAGGTTGCGCGTATGGCAGCAAAGACCAAGTGATTTTTTATACAGAACACAAAGCAGAACACAAAGAAAGGGCGCCGCGAAGCGGCGCCCTTTCTTTGTGTGATACTGCGTTCGTTTTGTGTCCTCGGCGAGAATCGAACTCACATCACCTCCTTCGGAGGGAGATATTCTATCCATTGAACTACGAGGACGTCTGTTCACTGTACGGTTTCTTGACGCCGGTGCAAGTTTACGCCCACTCTTGTCCCAGGTCCATATAGATATGAAACCCTGTGAGGCAAAAATAAACCCCGAGGCGTGCCAATAATGCTGGCGCACCTCGGGGGTGTCTGCGCTGTTGCATGACTCCTAACTGCTTAAGAACGAACCGGCGCGGCTTTTTGACGATCGACGCTCGAGTGCCTCGAAGCCGTAGTGTTCGATGACTCGCGCGAGCGCCCGCACCACCTTCGGATCAAGTTTGCCATTCCGTGCTTCATGTCGGCAGAGCTTCAAGGCGTAGTGCGGTCCGTACGCTTTTTTATACGGACGCTTCTGCGCGATAGCGGCAAAGATATCTGAAGCGGTGATGATGCGCGCCGACAGGGAGATCTCGTCCTTCGTGAGGCCGGCGGGGTAGCCGCTGCCGTCACATAGCTCGTGATGCGAACCAACCAGGTAGGGCACCGCTTCGAGCCCTTTCGGCCAGTCGATCTTGCGCAGGATCCGCCGCCCCTTGTGCGCATGGGTCTTCATGGCGCGGTAGTCCTTCTGCGTGAACTTCACCGGCTTGAGCAAGATGTGATCCCGTATGCCGATCTTGCCGATGTCGTGCAGTGCGGCCGCTATCTTGATCTCTTGCACCGCATCTTCCGACAACCCCATCTCTCGCGCCACCCCAACGGCGATCACGGTGACCAGCTTGATATGCTTGCCGGTCGTTGTATCGCGCACGCTGATGGCGTCCGCCAAAGTGAAGCTCAGCTCGTCGATGAGGAGGCGGTGTGCTTGCAAGTGCCGAGCATTTTCAAACGCGGCGCATGCAAGGTTGGCGACTTCTCGCAGGCGGGCAACATCATCACCGGCAAATTCGCCGACCACGATCGTGCCTTTTCTGAGCGGAATGCGGACGCTTACTCCATCCGATCGCAAGCGATTGCTCGCTTGCACGACGCCAATGAGCTCATTATCGTGCAATATCGGCAGACATAATTCCGATACGGTATGATAGCTGCGCCGCTTGTCGTCTCGCTGGTCGAAGAGCGGATCACGGTAGGCATCGGCGGTGATAATGACTTGCTTCATCTGTGCGCAGGCGCCCACCAACCCTCTTCCGAATGGAAGCCGAAAGATACGCCCTCCTTCGCTGCTTGGAAGCGAGACCAGTGTTCTCTGATCCTTTCCCAACATCCAGAAGGTGACCCGATCAGCGCCGACTATTGTGCGGCTTGAAGTGGATACGTGCTCGATCAGCTTTCCAAGCTCGCGCCCGCCAGAGATGCGGAGGCAGACTGCTTGTTGGCTCCTAATGCTCATGATGCCTCCCTATGGTGAGTCGATCGTGAAGATCTGCTCGTTACAAGCAGATCGAGAACTTTCTGGGAAAAGTATAGCACCAAGAGGCTAAGAATGGCACTCCATAAGGTCCATTTGAATTTTTGTCATTATGGTGTAGTGTGAGGACACATCCTCTCGTAGTTCAATGGATAGAACGCAAGCTTGCGGAGCTTGTAATGTAGGTTCGATTCCTACCGAGAGGACAAGTACGAAAAAGAGCGCAACGAGCGCTTTTTTCGCTTACCCTCTCGGAGCACGCAAAGCAGTTTGCGTGCGCTCCAGATCACCACCCGAAGATGCGCGCGAGCATGGTCCCCGCAGAGTGCTGAGCTTCTTCTTTCACATCGTACATTTCAAGAAAGTCGCGCACTTCGTCGACATAATCTTCAGACGGAAGCAAGACGATCACATGCGGATGGATAAGCGCGTTCGTAGAAAGATACATTTTAGGCAGAGGCATTCCTTCGTATTCTATCCAGAATGAACGAATAGCATGAAAAGGATATAGCTCGTGATCGACCACGACGCCCGTTTCTTGAAGGGTGACATCGTGTTCGCGCGGCTCCCGCGCTGAGATCATGCCGATGACCGCGGCGGCGACCACGATGATGACGCCGAAGAGTGCGTCGCCGAGCCAAGCCGCGATGATGGCACCGCAGATCGCTATGATGCCGAGCGCCCAGAACCAGTCGACGGAGCGCGCGGTGTGAACGTGCGTCGGTGTGCGCCAATGAATAGCCTGCACCTGGTCGGCGTGCTCATTAAGAACAGGATCCATGCGTTAAGTATATCAAACAAAATCTTAAGCAGTGTGATCGAGCACGAAGAATGTCGCACCTTCTTCATGGGAAGATGCGTGTCGCTTCCAACAAGGCCACTTTTGTTGTAAGTTGTATGGTACTGGATGGGTGGCCGAGTGGTCTAAGGCAGCGGTCTTGAAAACCGCCACACCGCAAGGTGTCGTGAGTTCGAATCTCACCCCATCCGCAGGTGGCTCGTTCAAACAGTCCCCGCGACTATTTGAAGATTGCCATTGCGCGATTGGGTGAGATCCGAAGGCGAGCGCGGGCACCCGCCGAGCACGGCGGGTCGCGCGAGTAGGGCTGAGCGGAGCGAGGAGCGACGGCGACGAGCGAGCGCTTAGCCGAATCTCACCCCATCCGCATTTCTGGGAATGAATCATATGTATATCGGTATCGATTATGGAACCAAGCGTGTAGGACTCGCCGTGTCCGACGAGGGAGACCGCGTCGCATTTCCGCTTGAAGTGGCCAGTGAGAAAGATGCGCTTGCACGTGCATCGGCGCTCGCGCGCGAGCGAGAGGCGAAAGCGTTCGTGATCGGCGAATCGAAAGATCTCTCCGGCCGCGACAATCCGGTCATGGCGCGGGTCCGCTCGTTCGCTGACGCACTTGGCCGAGCGGCAGGCACCCCGATCATCTTCGAGCCAGAGTTCATGACAAGCGCGCAGGCTTCGCGTGTCGGGCGAGGAGAACATCCGCGCAACGCTCGCAAGCAGGGAGCATCCGCTCAAGAAAAACTCGACGCGTCAGCCGCAGCCGTGATATTGCAGAGCTTCCTTGATAGAATGAACTCGACCGGAGCGCACGAATGAACATGAATGACTTCACTATCAACGAAGAAGTTGCATCGATCTCGATCGATGAATTCCATCGTACCGATATTCGCATTGGCGAGATCATTTCGGTCGAACCTATCGAAGGCTCGGACAAACTGCTACGGCTCATGGTGTCCTTCGGCGCTGGAGAAGTGCGGCAGATCCTCTCCGGCATCGCGCGTTATTTTCCCGACCATGCGGTGCTTGTCGGTAAGCGCGTCGCGTTCGTGTACAACCTCAAGCCGCGCACGCTCATGGGTCTTGAGAGCCAGGGCATGATCTTGGCAGCAAGCAATGAGGAGGGAGCCTTTGCTCTCCTTGAAGCGCCAGCAGCGCCTGCAGGAGCCCGGGTTGGTTGATACCCAAGAAACTGCTTCTAATATATGAATACCGGATCGCAACAGCCGCATCGATGGCAGTGGTTCGTCGATCATCTGCGCTCACCGCACAGTTCGTGGTGGTTGGCGCTATTCGCATTCCTTGAACCGATCTTTCTGCCGCTGTGGCCGGAGAGTGTCATGGTGGCCTTTACGCTTGCCGACCGTTCTCGCTGGAAACGCTATGCCGCTATCACTGCCGCCGCGTCGATCGCGGGCGCTATCGTAGGCTACCTCATCGGTGTGGCGCTGTTCCATTGGTTCGGCGCGCCCGCGGTCCGCTACTTCGATCTTCACCGTTCATTCCGCACCGCGCACGCTTTTTTGGCGGGGAATATCTTACTCGTCATGATGTTCCTCATGTTCGCGCCGGTGCCGGACAAAGTATTCGTGATCCTCTCCGGTTTTCTGCACATACCATTTCTTCCCTTCATTGTCGGCTTCGGCGCCGGTCGCATCGGTCGCGTCTTCCTCGTCGCGTACGTCGTGGAGCACTTCGGGGAGAAAACCTTTGAAGGCATGCGCCGCTACTTCGGAGCATTCGCACTGGTCATCGGTCTCGTGATCGTTTGGGCGGTATTGAGAGTGATCATGAGATAGCGGGCGATCGATACCTGCTATAATGAATATGATATGTCCTCGCACCTTTTGCCGCGCCTCTTTCCGGTTCCGCGTTTGCTCGCCATGGACGGCGGCGGGATAGACATCTCCGAACACACGATCAAATACTTTTCATTCGATGTGCTTACGAAGCGGCGTGAAGTGGCCCGCTTCGGTGAAGTGCCGCTGCCCTCGGGTGCGGTCGTCGACGGCGATATTCGCAATAAAGAAGCGCTGGTGCGCGCGCTTTCGCAAGTGCGCGAGCGCTGCGGGTTCACTTTTACCTACGCGTCGCTTCCCGAACAAAAGGGATATTTGTTTGACACGGTCTCCACGGTGGACCCGTCAGTGCCTCTTTCGCGCTCGGTCGAGGTGGCGCTTTCCGAACAGGTGCCGCTGGCGCCCGCTGAAGTCGTGTTTGATTGCGAAGTCGTCTCCGCTGAGTCTGGTGCCACGACGCGCTCCGTCGTGGTCACCGCTTTCCCGGAGACTATCGCACAGCAGTATACGGATGCGCTGCGCGGTGCAGGCTTCTCTCCGTTGTCATTCGAACTTGAACCGCAGGCAGCGCTGCGAGCGATCCTTCCTCGGACCATGCGCGGCGCATGCATCATCGTCGATCTGGGACTTTCCGCGACGACGCTCTCCGTCGTTCAAAATGATGCAGTGCGCTTTACCACGTCGATCGCTGGAAGTGAAACGCTCGACAATGCTTTGTTTGATTCTCTCAAAGGCAAAGAAGAGGGTAGGGGAGATGCTGCATGGATAAGCGCCGAGCTGTCGCGTCTCAAATACGAAGAAGGACTCGCAGAAGACAGCTCTATCGTGCACCCATGCCTCGGGTATGCGAAGGGTGTGACCGCGGTGCTTGATCGCGTGTCGGTGTATTGGCAATTACGCATCGCGCACGGGGATCCGCTCCTGCCGATCTCATCGATCGTGCTCTATGGCGGCAACGCACTCATGCGCGGTTTTGTTGAACATGTGGCGCGTTCGATGCATGTGCCGTGCCGCGTCGCCGACCTCCATCCGGCGCTCGGCGGAGGAGGGATCATACCGCCGATCCACAAGAATGATTCCCTGCGCTATGCGACGGTCATCGGTCTTGCCCTGCGTGCCGCAGCACACAATTCACTATGATCAATCTTCTGCCACATGATACTAGAGAGCGCCTGCGAGCGGACTACCGCATGCGTTTTGCCGCGGTCTCGCTTCTTGCTGGAGCGGCGGTACTGGTCATTGCCGGGGGCTTGCTCGCGCCGGCATACTTCCGCGCTGGCGTGGCGCAAAATAGCCTGCTCCTACAAGCGTCGGTCACCGACCTATCCATCTCTCAACCAAACCTCGTCGCTGCTTCAAAGAACGGTTCGTCAGCGCTCGCGATCTACAAAGCGCTTCATGACAGCGCCGCGATCCCGCGACCATCGACGGTCATAGATTCTTTGCTTGGGGTGCGGGATACGACGATAAAGATCCAAAGGATCGATCTCACCGCCACCGCTTCTTCTGCGACCGTGGATCTTTCTGGCGTCGCCGACACGCGCGATGACATGCTCGCATTCAAGCAGCGTCTCATGCAGGTGCCGAATGTAAGCGGCGTGGTCTTACCGCCGGAGGCGTTGGCGGTTGCGGATCAGACACCTTTCGTCATTACGGTCACGTACACGCTTCCGCAGTCGTAATGTTGTTATACCTATGACCTGGCCTTTTCGTACACATACTCAGCGCGTCAATAGTGGCACTCTCGCGAGCGCGCGTGGTGCTGGTGGAGAGCAAAACATCGATCATTTTTCTGACGCGAGGAGTCTCAGCCCGGCGCTCCCCTCTAGCCAGGGAGGCGAGAGGGTAGCCTCGGTCGTGCATCTTGCGACAGCGGGCGTACTCTTCGCGCTTTCCGCGACGCTCTTTGGTGCCATATGGTATGGCGTCTACACGGCGAGCAACGGAGCACAAACGGCAGCACAGACGCTGGGAGATAAAATGCAGGAGCAACAGATGCTTTCTTCCGCGATGCGGCTGCTGGACTTGACCAAGAAAGAACGCGCTGAGTTGCAGACGCTCCCCATTCCTCAAGGAGGCGGTGCAGATTTCATTGGCGGGATCGAGGGTCTCGGGAAAACGGCCGGCGTGGACACGACAGTCTCCAATGTCGGGGTCGTTCCGCCGCACGGAAACGCTCCAGGATCATTCACTATGACCGTGCGGATCTCCGGAAGCTTTTCTTCATGCGAGCGATTCATCCGCCTCGTTGAGACCCTCTCTCAGGGGATCGTGCTGTCATCGCTTAACCTAGGTCTGGAAACAGGCGCCGTCGGTGCAGCTGGAGCGACGGGGACAGGTGCCGGCACGTGGAGCGGCTCGTTCAACCTCTCTGCTGTTTCGTTCGAGACGCCATAACGATTACAACACTATGCCGACACTTCGATCACTCATCGCCATACTGACTCCAAAGCACGCAGATGCACAGCGCTGCTGCGGCTCGCTTGCTCATCCGCATCGCGACTGGCTTATCATCGCGGTGGCGTCATTGTCGATACTCTTTTTATTCGGGGTCTTCGATCTGTGGATGTATGTATCGATCATTGAAAATCCTACAACAGACGGGACGGCGGTTGCGAACCTGCGCGGCCCGAGTGTGGCGCAGCTCGACGAGGCACTCTCCCATGCCAGCGGCCTGAGTGCAGAGCATGTGCAGCTCCTGGCAACATCGACAGTTTCCGTTCCTGATCCGTCGAGATAGGTGGTGCTTGGCAGGGTTAGAATCATTTGCTATGATCCCTAGGTGCCCTATAAAAAGAAAGAGGATTTATACGCCGCTCAAAAAAGACACCGCATACGTGTCAGAGAAAAGTTGTTGGCCCTGCTTTCTACAAAAAAATGTGTTGATTGTGGGGAGAGTGATCCTATCGTGTTAGACTTTGACCACGTGGTCCCCTCCGTAAAATTTAAGAAAGCATCACAAATGCTGTCAGGACATTATTCCTGGGGATCCGTTTTGGCGGAGACGGAAAAATGTGAGGTAAGGTGCGCAAATTGTCACAGAAGAAAGACCTATATACAATTAGGATGTTTTGGAAAGACTAAAAGCCCCTGTAGTTTAATGGATAAAACTGCGGACTTCTAAGCCGCTGATCGAGGTTCGATTCCTCGTGGGGGCACAAACGAACGTAGTGAGTGTGTGCCCCCGGAGCACGCAAACTGCTTTGCGTGCGGGAGGAATCGAACCGGCGGAGCATATTTTGCGAGCGCCCTCGGCGAGCAAAATAGCGAGCCGCGTCCAGCAGTACTTACGGGCTTGGAGTGCGCAGCACGAACAAGCGAGTTAGTAACTGCGGGATCATCCCTCCCGAGGGCACAAACGAACGAAAAACATTGCTCAACACAAGTTTTTATTGTAAATTTAGCGGTGTTCGCGGTATGTTTTTGCACCCTTAGCTCAGTTGGTAGAGCAACTCATTTACACTGAGAAGGTCGGGGGTTCGAGCCCCTCAGGGTGCACAAAATTAAGCTCCGATACGCGTGAGCGTATCGGAGCTTAATTTTGTGCACCCTGAGGGGCTCGAAAGCGAGCGCGGGCACCCAGTCAGCAGACTGGGTCGCGCGAGCAGGGCCGAGCGGAGCGAGGAGCGACGGCGACGAGCGAGCGCTTGGCCGAGTCCTACAGCGTGCACCCCCACTCATGATTTATGACTGAAACAACACCAAAAACCAAACCGCTCGCCATGCTGCGTACGCTGTACCGGCCGTTTTTCGGCATACTCACGATCTTGTTCGTGCTCCTGGTCGGCGGTCAAGTGCTCTTTCTGTTCCTTCCATATCTGCAGGGTAAGATCATTGACGATCTCGCCACGCACGCGCCGCTTTCACATTCGTTCATGCTCGGCGGCATCATCCTTGGCGTCTATCTCGTTGCCAACATTCTCAACTACCTACGCGAACGATATGAGCAAGCGCATCTTGATTACGGCATGCCGCAATTCATAGCGACGCACACGCTGGAGCGTGTGTTTCGTTTTTCTCTTGGGCAACACATCAATGAACATTCGGGCCTCCGCCTCTCGGTGGTGAATAAGGGCAGTGACGCGCTCATAGCATTCATCAACACGAGCGTGTACTCGCTCCTGCCATTCTTGCTCCAGATCATTCTGGCGACAGCTGCGATCACATTCGTAAGTCCTTTACTCGGCGGCGTTGTGCTCTTCTTCTCATTGATATACGTAGCGGCACAGTATCGCTACAACACGACGTTCTTACCGACCATGAAAGAAAATCGCAAACGATGGAACGATCAGTCGAAATATTTCAACGAGGCGCTACGCAATGTAAAAGTCATCAAACTCTCGGCAAAAGAAGACGCCATCGTTCGCGAATATGACACGTTGTACGAAGATAAGGCGCAAACGTCTCGGGCGATCTGGTTCGATTATCTGTCATCGTACTACTGGCGCACGACGCTCATCTACTTCGGACAGGTGTTCGCGCTCATGGTCGGCGTGTATCTGGTCTCGATCGGCGCGCAGTCGCCCGGCTCGATCGTGATGCTCATCGGCTGGATGGGGAGCGTGTTCGGTAATGTCGGCAATCTTGGCTGGGCGCAGCGGCAGATGATCACGCAGTTTTCTGATATTCAGATCTATCACGATGCGCTTGATCGCGAGCCGGCGGTGAAGGACAAGGCTGGCGCGGTAGAGCTCGGAAGCATCAGCGGCCGCATCGAATTTCGCAACGTCTCGTTCGCGTATCCGATCGCGCCTGCCGAAGCCACGCCAGAAGTATCGTCTGACGACGATGAAACGGCTGGCGAGGGGAATGAAGAGGATGACGTGTCCAAAGAGATCCTGCGCGATGTGTCGTTCACGATCGAGGCGGGGGAGACCGCCGCGATCGTTGGGCACTCCGGTGCGGGCAAGACCACGATCGTCCACCTGCTGTTGCGCGGGTATGATCCGGATCAGGGCAGTGTTCTCGTTGATGGGCATGATCTGCGCGACGTGAGCCAGCAGAGTTTCCTGCGCCGTGTCGGTTATGTGCCGCAGCAAGTCGAGCTGTTCGACAATGCGCTGCGCTACAATATGACCTTCGCTGCGGCGCACCCTGAGACGATCACCGATGCGCAGCTTGATGACGTTTCGCGCAAGGCGCGCGTCGACCAATTCTATGATCGCCTCGGTGAGAAAAGATTCGACGTGCTGATCGGCGAGAACGGCGTAAAGCTTTCCGGCGGCGAACGCCAGCGTGTCGGCATCGCGCGAGCGCTTCTGCAGGAGCCCGACATTCTCATCTTCGACGAAGCCACTTCCAACCTTGACGCCGAGAATGAAGCGATCATCCACGAAGCGATGGGAGAAGCGCTCAAGGGTCGCACCGGCATTATCATCGCGCACCGCCTTTCGACCGTGCGTGACGCGGACCGGATCATCGTGATGGATGGCGGCCGCATGGTCGGCGTGGGCAAGCACGCAGAGCTCGTGGAAACCTGCGAACCATACCGCCGCCTCGTTGAGCATCAGATCATTACCGTGTAAGGCTCTCGCAAGATCTTGGCGCATCACTGCGTTGCGCTTCGCAAAACGGCACTCACCGTACCAAGCAAGTACGCCTCGCGCCGCCTTGCTTGCGCGCCTCGTGCTGCATCCAAGATCTTGCGAGGGCTTGCGCAATTCGTTTCTTTAGCGACAATGGCACCATGGAACCAACTATTCTCTACCAAGACGACCAGATCATCGTCATCAACAAACCGACTGGCATGCCGGTGCATGCGGCGGCTCATGTGCCGCACGAAGGAACGCTCGCGGCGTGGCTCGTGCAGAAGTTTCCGCAGATCGCTGAGGTGGGGGAGAAAGAAGTGCAGGGTGATGGCACGGAAGTGATCCGCCCCGGCATTGTGCATCGATTGGACCGCGACACCTCCGGCATCATGGTCGCGGCACTGACGCATGAAGCATTTGAGAGTTTGCGCGGACAGTTTTCAGAACACGAAGTACGTAAAATTTATCGCGCGTTCGTCTACGGTGTGATCGCGGACGATCGCGGCATCATCAACAAACCGATCGGCCGCACGCGCGGTTCAGGCTCGCACCGCGGCGTGCGTGATACCCACGGCGCGCTTCGCGAAGCGCAGACGACATTCCGCACGATGGCGCGATGGGGGAAGGGCAATGATGGCGCCAGCTATCTTGAGGTCTTTCCGACGACCGGCCGCACGCATCAGATCCGCGTGCATCTCTCTGCCATCCAGCATCCGATCGTCTGCGATCCGCTCTACGGCCGCGGCAAACAATCACTTTTCGGTTTCGACCGCCTGGCGCTCCACGCACTCTCGCTCACCTTTATTCACCCGACAACCGGTCAGCAGGTGTCTTTTGAAGCCCAGCTCCCAGCTGATTTCCAGGAAGCAGAGCGACAGATACATGACGCAGAACAAAAACTTGACTAAACTATATAAACATGCTTCAATTGCGTTAATCGTTCTTTGATAGCGGATCAGCATTCGCCACAGCAGAAAACGGCTTATTCATTAGGCCATTCTCTGCTGTGGCGAATGACACGCGATAGCGCCTGCCTCGGGTGAGAGGAAACATCTGAAGGGCAACTAAGCCCAAAGGAGAGCACTATGTCTCATGATCGTTTCGCAATGGCCGACCTTACGGGCGGCGAAACTAACGCCATCATCAAGATGGTTGGCGGCGCAGAAGGAGCCCGCGCGATTTTGCGTGGGGAGAAAACATTGAAAGTCGAGTCGGTGGCGAGCAAGAAGATCCTCGCGGGTCTCCTCGAAGAAGTAGGCGAGCCGATCAGATTCTCGTCCGTCAAACGCTTCGTTGCTCGCGACAAGCTCAAGGTGGACGTGAACGGCGAGCTGCCGATCTGGAACCTCGGCGAAAACCTTATGGCAAACTTCGGCGACCTCATCGAAGAGAATGTCCCCGCCATGACAGTGAAGCAGCGCAAACTGCTTAACTCATCGTCGGACGAGAACATCCTCGTGGCGCTCGGCGACAAGGACTTCCCGAAGGTGAAAAGAGCCCGCGTGTACTTCGCGCATGTCTTCGAATTCTTGAAGACCGCCTACCACTCCAAGTGGTTCATCTTCTACATCGCCGATGCAAAGGGAACCGTCTGGGCCGTGCACGCGTACTGGGGCGCCGACGACAGCGGCTGGTACGTCGAAGCCGACTCGGTGACGCTCCCGGACAGGTGGGATGCCGACGACCAGGTGGTTTCTCGCTGATCCTTCAACACTTTGGTTCGATTTTGAACCTTGGGTCCTTTGAAACTTTGCAAGAATTTTTGCGGAGTGGAAAAGGACCCTTTTGTTATAGTAGCCCCCAGAGGGGAACCCTCTGGGGTGAGTTGGCCGTTAGGGAACGGTGGTTGGACGGACACCCGTAAGCAACAATTTGCAAATCGAGGCTTCCGTGCTATACTCACGATCATGCAAAAAAGTGCAATAAAGATCTCACCGGTCGACATGAAAGAGCGCCAGGCGCTCGGCATTGCCGCTGGCGATACGGTCCGCGTGTGGCAGAAGATCGTCGAAAAAGGCAAGACGCGCAAGCAGGCGTTCGAAGGTTTGGTGCTCGCGGTCAAGCATGGCACTGAAGCCGGCGCTACCTTCACGGTGCGCAAGGTGGCAAGCGGCGTTGGCGTCGAGAAGGTCTTCCCGCTCTACTCGCCGGTCATCGACTCGGTCGAGATCCTCAAGCGCGCTCGTGTTCGCCGCGCGAAGCTCTATTTCATCCGCACCAAAGCAGCGCGCGACGTGAAGCGCCAGATGCGCCGCGCACGCGCTTTCTCTCCTTCGGCAACCGCAAGCGAAGAAGCGGCAGAGGTCGCGGAAGTATCCGCACCGGAGGCGGTCGCAGAAACGGCAGCGCAGGAATAATTTCAAACACAACTACAACAAAAAGACCGGCACATGCCGGTCTTTTTAATACCACAAATTGGTAGACGCTATTACCTTGAGCCGTGCTACTATTTGTTTATAGGGAAGCGTGGTCCGAAACCGAAAGGAAAAGTGGAGATCAAGTGGTCTGCTAATTTTGCCTACGCTCTTGGGTTGTTGGCAACAGACGGTTATGTGTCTGTCGATGGCCGGCATGTAACATTGACTTCAAAAGATGAAGAACAGCTTGATAATTTTTGCCGCTGCCTGAATATACAAGTAAAGTTAAGCACCAAAAGCAATGGGAATGGCGACCTGTGCGGACACGTTCAGTTCAGCGATACCTTGTTCCATAATTTTTTATGTTCAATCGGCATATCTGGTGCAAAGTCGAAGACCATTGGCGCAGTAAAGATTCCCAACAGATATTTCTTTGATTTCTTGCGAGGGTCATTCGACGGGGATGGCAGTTTTTACTCATACATGGATTCGCGATGGGAAGCTAGTTTTATGTTCTATACAGTTTTTGCCTCCGCAAGTAAAAAGCATATCTCCTGGCTAAGAACGGAGATCAAGCGCCGACTAGGCATTAATGGCCATATTACACAAAATGCAAATAGGACGGTCTTTCAGTTGAAATACGCGAAGCATGAATCCCTTGAGTTATTGCCCTCAATATATTATGGTAATAGTGCTATCTGCCTGTCACGTAAGCGAATGAAGGTCGACCGTGTCTTGAGGATGGCAGGTTTGAACAACAGTTGCCCAGGTGGCGAAATTGGCTAGACGCACTACCTTGAGGTGGTAGCGGGAGCAATCCTATGGAGGTTCGAATCCTCTCCTGGGCACAAGACACAGGAAGCCGGAAGCACGAGGCTTCCGGCTTCCTGTGTAGTATGGCGACTATGGTGTAACGGTTAACACTCGAGTTTGTGGAACTCGCAATCAGGGTTCGATTCCCTGTAGTCGCCCAGAATAAGACGTAGGTGCGGAGCGCCGAGGATATATTCCTGGGCCGACTACAGGGAATCGAACCAAGCCGCCGCGAAGCCCGTTCATGAGCGAAGCGAATGAGCGGAGGCGGCGGGTGGGGGTCGAGCGAGTGAGGTTTTTGTGAGCTCGCAGAGCAAAGCAAAAACCCACGAGAGTGACCGATCCCTGTAGTCGCCCCAAAGTGATCATTAATATAATCTGTTCGAGGTCGGCGAATAACATTATTTCCGCAACACTGCGGCAAGAAATGTTTTTTGGCCAACCTTGATCGTCTCGTTCTTTTCAAGAGAAAGGCCCATTTTGACAAAATCATTTACGTACGATCGGAGTTGTTCTTCATTCCGTCCCGGCGATACGTAATTGACGAGCAAAATGCGGCCTTTCTCTTGTACCAGATCGGTTATCCGTCGAAGCAATTTCTTGAAGTCAACCGGGAATCGCTCGTCGCCGAGATAATAGAGAACTTCAGCTAAAATTATAAGATCGAACCCCCCCCATGAAGCACTAGCGTCTCTAAGATTTTTTACTTCAAATCGTATGTTTTTAAAGTGGCGGAGACGGTTTTGTGCCCATCCTATCGCTACGCTTGAAATATCCGTCGCAACCACCTCATCGCATATTTTTGCTGCATACTCGCTGTAGTGTCCCAACCCGGCGCCTACATCCAGACATCGTCTGTAATGCCGGTCAGAGACCAGGTCCATTGCCCGAACAATATCCTCGTTATGGTCCTTACGCCCCCAAGCTTTGCCTTGGAGGTAGTACTGTTCCATGTTGTGTTTTTTGTATAGATCAAAAGCCCAAAGGAATATTTTCTTAAACATATTTTAATTGTATCTGATTTAAAGAATTTAGGTTGCTAGCCAAGTGGAGCGAGGTGGATGCTTAGAAACTCGTGACCGATTCTCGGTAGTCTTGCGTCGAAATGTGGGGATATACTTTGGATATGGACATGGACCATGGCAATCATGCCAAGCGTGCAGGTCATCATACGGAGGCTCTCTTGAGAAAATTCTGGATCGCAGTCGCTCTGTGCGTGCCGATATTTTTCTACTCCGAAATGGCGCGGTCCGTCTTCGGCATTCAAGGACCTCAATTCACCGGGTCATACTGCCTTGATCTCATCTTAGGCTCGGCGGCATTTTTCTATTGCGGCTCAATATTTCTGAGAGGTGCGTACACCGAGCTCCGAGACCGGCAGCCGGGCATGATGACGCTCATCGCGCTCGCGATCACGGCGGCCTATACCTACAGTTTCGTCTCGGTCATCCTCGGAACGGGGCATGATCTTTTGTTTGAACTCGCCTCGCTTATCGCCATTATGCTGCTCGGGCACTGGATCGAAATGCGCTCGGTTGAAGGCGCACAAGGCGCGCTCCGGGAACTGGCCAAACTTCTGCCGGACCGGGCTGAGGTGATCAAGAATGGAGTGGCGCAGACCATCTCACGTGGCGACCTTAAGGTCGGAGACATCGTCCTGGTGAGGCCGGGCGCACAGGTCCCGGCCGACAGTGCGATCATCGAAGGCTCCTCGGAGTTGAACGAATCGATCATTACCGGCGAGTCACGGCCGGTTCCCAAGTCGGCAGGCATGAAGGTTATTGCAGGCTCTCTCAATGGCAATGGAAGTTTGACTGTGCGGGTCACCGACGTCGGCGAAGGAACATTTCTTGCCGGCGTCATGCGACTGGTCGCTGATGCGCAGGCGTCGAAGTCGCGGCTGCAAATGCTTTCCGACAAGGCAGCGTTTTATCTGACACTTATTGCCATCGGGGTGGGGGTCATAACGTTTGTTGCCTGGACGTTGGCTGCTGGGGTCGGTGCCGCAACCGAACGCTTGGTGTCGGTGCTTGTCATCACCTGTCCGCACGCGCTCGGCCTCGCGATCCCGCTGGTGGTCGCGATCTCCACTGCAATGGCCGCCCAGGAAGGTTTTCTTATCCGTGAGCGTCGGGCGCTTGAGCAGGCGCGCACGATCGATACGGTCGTCTTTGATAAAACAGGGACGCTCACCGAAGGAGAGTTTGCCGTCACGACTTCGAGTTCGGATGAAGCGCTCATGCTTGCGGCTGCTGTTGAGACTCACTCCGAACACCCGATCGCAAAAGCGATCATCGCGGAGGCAGAGAAACGCGGCCCCACTATTCTGGAAGCTCGAGACTTCGAGCGCGTCGGAGGCGTCGGCGCGCAGGCGACGGTCGGAGGAAAGATGATCTTCGTCGGCCAACGCGGCGGCGATGATGTGGTGGTCGAAGCAGATGGCCGTGCCATCGGAAGCATCACCGTGGCCGATCGGGTCCGCGCGGAAGCCAAAGAAGCGATCGACTCTCTGAAGCGGCGCGGGATCGGCGTGGTGATGATCACGGGAGATTCGCACGAGGTCGCCGCGAGCGTCGCGAAGCAGCTCGGCATCACCGACTATTTCGCTCGAGTGCAACCGGAGGAAAAAGCACAGAAGATAAAACTTCTGCAGACGCAGGGAAAGAAGGTGGCGATGGTCGGTGATGGTGTCAATGATGCGCCCGCACTCACGCAGGCGGATGTTGGCATCGCGATCGGTGCGGGCACGACGGTCGCTATCGAATCTGCGGGGATCATCCTGGTTCGCAACGACCCTCGAGACGTGGCGAAAGTCGTCACACTCTCGCAGCTCACGTATCGCAAAATGATCCAGAATCTCGCGTGGGCGACCGGATACAACGTGATCGCGATCCCGCTTGCGGCCGGTGTGCTCGCGTATCGGGGGATCGTTTTGCAGCCGGCTCTGGCAGCGGTCTTCATGTCCGCCAGCACCGTGGCGGTCGCGCTGAATGCGGTATTGTTGCGGAACCGAAAGCTGTAGATCCTGCAGAAAGTCGAGCAGACTTGTGCGAGGGCTTGGCGGGATATACCATGGGTGCATATGTCTACCCACACACATCCGATCGAATCGGAAAAGAAGAATATTTTGACCCTTCCGGTCGCCATCATGTTCGGCTCTCTGTTGATCGCGTGCGCCATACTGCTCACCCACGGCGGCACTACGCAAGCGCCGACGCAACAAGCGGCTGATGCCGCAGCTGGCGGCGCGTCGCTCTCCGGCGTGCGCGCACCGGACGCACAAGATCACATCGTCGGCTCGCTTGATGCGAAGGTGACGATCATCGAGTACTCCGATTTCGAATGTCCGTATTGCTCCTTGGTGTATCCGACGCTCAAGCAGGCGGTCGCCGATATGCAAGGACAAGTGGCGTGGGTCTACCGCGAATTTCCGCTCGACTCTATTCACCCGGAAGCGCGTCCGGCCGCTGAGGCGGCAGAGTGTCTCGCAAGCGAGCTCGGCAACGATGCGTTCTGGAAATTCGCCGACGCGATCTTCGGCGATCAAAAAGATATGAACGCGCAGCTCTACACGACGATCGCCGCACAGCTCGGCGCTGACCCGAAAGCATTCGCTGACTGCACCTCGTCCAAGAAATTCGATAGCCATATCAGCAGCGATGAGGCGGAGGGCGTAAGTGCGGGCGGCAACGGCACGCCGTTCATCGTGGTTGTCGGGAAAGATGGCACGCGCACGTCGTTCTCCGGCGCACTGCCGCTTGCGCAGGTCGAGTCGATCGTGAAGTCGGTTCTTGCAAAGCAGAAGTAGGTCTCTCATTAATCCACTAACCAATCACTGATCATACGAATATATGGACTCACTTTTTGAGGGGACATGCGGTGCGAAGGTTCGCGGTGCGGTGTTCGCAGTGCTGGTAGCACTCGCGTTGTTCTTGATCCTTGAAGCGGTGCAGGCATTCATGGGTTTGCGCTACATCGGCGCGGGTATTGCACCAACCAATACGATCACGGTGTCGGGAGAAGGCGACGCGTATGCTACGCCGGACATCGCGGAGTTTTCGTTCTCGGTCGTGTCGGACAAGGCGACGGTGGCAGAAGCGCAGGCTGATGCGACCAAGGTCGCCAATGATATCACTGGTTACCTGACGCAGGCCGGTGTCGATGAGAAAGATATCAAGACGACCGACTACTCGATCGCGCCGCAGTATGACTACCAGAATGCCGTGTGTCCGCAGGTGGCGCCGGCGAATGGTTCCTCGGGCGTGGTCTATTGTCCGCCCAGCAAGCAGGTGCTCAAGGGATACGAAGTGCGCCAGAGTACGCAGGTGAAAGTGCGCGATACGACGAAGGCGGGCGATCTGCTTGCCGGTATCGGGACCCGCGGCGCGACCGAAGTGTCCGGGCTTTCGTTCACGGTCGAAGATCCGAATGCGGTGGAGGCGACGGCGCGCGACAAGGCGATCATGGATGCTAAGACCAAGGCAGAAGAGCTTGCGAAGTCGCTCGGCGTGTCCCTCGTGCGCATCGTGGCGTTCTCTGAGAACAATGGTCCGCAGCCGGTGTACGGCTTTGAAGCGGCGGGCGTGATGTCGGCCAAGGCAGCGGCGCCGCAGATCTCCGTCGGGCAGAATAAGGTGACGTCTGATGTCTCGGTGACGTACGAGATCAAGTGACCGTTTTGTGAAGGTTTACCAAGAGAGCGCGGCGGTGCCAGACGGCGGAGCCGCGCTCTCTTGTGTTCGCACCGTTGAGAGACTATAGTCGCTGAAGAATAGTTCGCTCTTCGGCGGCCAGACCGATCAATGCCCCGCCACGTGGGGCATTTCCCTCCTCTGAGCGTTGCTTGCGTTTTCCTGATAAACTGGTACAGTAGAGCCACGAGAGCCCGCGAGGGCTTTTAAAAATACCTTATTCACTTAGACCAAGCCTTATGAACTATCTTCAGAACGTCCGCGCGGAAATGAAACATGTGTCGTGGCCGTCGCGCAATAAAACGATCACCTACACCGCTGTGGTCATTGTCGTTTCATTCGGCATCGCGGCATATCTTGGCATTCTTGATTACGGATTCTCTCAGGTCATTCAGCGTATCATTTAAGTTCCACCGGTTCTGTAAACGAGTCGAGAATTTTTATTACCCTTTTCTTTCGATCATCATCTATGGCTAAACAAGATGTCAGTGCCGGTCGTCATTGGTATGCAGTCCATACCTACGCTGGCTATGAGAACGCGGTTGCGCGCAATCTGACCCAGCGCATCGAATCACTCGGTCTTCAGGACAAGATCTTCAGCGTGGTCGTGCCGACCGAGCACACGGTAAAGGTCAAGGGCGGCAAGCGCGTCGAAGAAGAAGAGAAGATCTATCCGGGCTATGTGCTCGTCGACATGATCGTGGACGATGAATCATGGAACGTCGTGCGCAACACGCCGCGCGTGACCGGCTTCGTCGGCTCCGGCGTTAAAGCGGTTCCGCTTGCCGATGCCGAAGTCGACGCGCTGCTCTCGCGCATGAAGGACACCGGCGTCAAACACGCGATCGACCTGCAGAAGGGCGACACAGTCGTCATCACCGACGGTCCGTTCAAGGAACTTGACGGTAAGGTCGGCGAAGTCGATCAGGCGCGCGGCAAGGTGAAGGTGCTGGTCTCGATGTTCGGCCGCGAAACGCCGGTCGAGCTCGATTTCTTGCAGGTTAAGCGAATATAAGGTAGTATCTGACCACACTCTAAAATTATGGCGAAGAAAGTCATCAAAAAAATAAAGGTCATGGCGCCGGCGGGTAAGGCTACCCCTGCGCCTCCACTGGGTCCGGCGCTCGGTCAGGCCGGTATCAACATCGGTGATTTCGTCACGAAATTCAACGCGGCGACCGCCGACAAGATGGGCGACATCATTCCAGTGAACATCACGGTGTACGAAGATCGTTCGTACGATTTCGTCCTCAAGACGCCGCCGGCATCGAAGATGATCCTCAAGAAGATCGGCAAGGACAGCGGCTCGAAGAAGCCGAACGTGTCGAAGGTCGGCGTGCTCTCCTCGACGCAATTGCGCGAGATTGCTGAGGCGAAGATGCCGGATCTCAATGCCAACGACGTGGAAGCAGCGATGAAGGTCATCGCCGGCACCGCGCGTTCGATGGGGGTGGATGTGAAGTAGGCACTAGGCGATAGGCCTTAGGCACTAGGAAAATTCAAAACACAAAAAGCGTGAGCTCCGCCAACTGGCGGAGCTCACGCTTTTTGTGTTCCTGGAGCCTAATGCCTAGAGCCTAGTTCCTAAAGCCTTTTATATTCCGCGAAGCGGTAACGAGTGTCGCCATGCTCATGCCACTCGCTTACGCCCACTTCTTTGAAAAGCTGATCATACGGCGGGAAGAATGAATCAGCACCGCGCGAGTCATCGATGAGTGTGAGGTGAAGCACGTCAGCGTGTGGCAGCGCTTGTTCGTATATCTGCGCCCCACCGATCACAAAGACATCCTGGTCAATTTTTTGTGCTCGCGCTAACGCGTCTTCAAACGAGCACACCCACAGAGGGGAACCCTCTGTCCCAGAGGGTTCCCCTCTGTGGGTGTGCGTGACAACAATACTGGTGCGCCTGGGCAAGGGTCCTCCGAGTGCAGCAACGATCGAATCGAATGTCTTGCGCCCCATGATGACCGGATGTCCAAGCGTGAGCTCTTTGAAGTGCCGGAGGTCCTCCGGGATCTGCCACAGCAGCGCATTATCTTTGCCGAGTTCGCGGTTCTTTCCGATGGCGGCGATGATGTGGATCATGAACCCTACTATGCCACATATCTGTGATCAATCCAGTATGGTGTGCCCCCAGCGCAGGACGTACAATAACACTCATGCATTCGTATGAAGTCGAAGTGAAGTCGCTGCTTGGAACGAAAGAAAAAGCAGATGCACTGCGTACAAAACTTACCGAGCTCGATCCGAACACGCACCTGATCGGCAAGAGCGCGCAGCTCAACCACTACTTCGAGGGCGGCAATCTCGACGCTCTCGCTCAGTCGGTCGCGCACCAATGCCTCTCGGAAGAGAAGTGCATCACGTTCGACGATCTCGCGAAACGCGCAAAGACCTTCTCCGTGCGTACGCGCGAGAAAGATACCGGCGTGTATCTCGTTATTAAAGCGTCGGTGGATGACACGACGAGCGAGAACGGCATCGCGCGCATTGAGCTTGATGAAAAGGTTGCGATACCACTCGCGGCGCTCGACGCGCTCATTCTCGGTTCCGGTTTCCGCTACCAAGCGAAGTGGTCGCGCGAGCGCGAGGAGTATGCTTTCCGCGACATCACGGTCTGCCTTGATCACAACGCGGGCTACGGCTGGCTCGCCGAGTTCGAAAAGATGGTGAGCGATGAAGCTGATGTCGCGAAGGCGCGCACGGAGATCTACGCGGTCATGGAAGAGTGCGGCGTCGATGAGTTGCCGCAGGACCGGCTTGAGCGCATGTTCAAGTATTATAATGAACATTGGGAGGAGTATTATGGGACTGACAAGGTATTCACCATCCAGTAGATCTTTCCAAAAACCTCATCTGCCGCGTTGCGGGCACCCGTTCGCTCGTCGCAATACCAACCCAGTATTGCTCCGTCACTCACCGCCCGCGCCTTGCATCTGAGAGCTTTTTAAAAAGATCTACCAGCGATATATTTATTGAGCAGAGCTAATTCAACCATCATGTTTCTCTCAGACATCGATATCATCAAGGGAGTTGAAAGCGGCGAGATCACACTCGAACCGTTCGTCGAGTCGCGGCTTAGTCCGGCAAGCTACGACATCATTCTCGGCAATCAGTTCGTGGTGAACGAACCCGAGCAGACGAACTTCGTTGATCCGGCTCGAAAGATCTATGCCAAGACACGTCAGATCAACGTCGTCGATGATGGCGAATTCATTTTGCATCCCGGCGTGTCAGTACTCGGCATTTCCAAAGAATATTTTGGCTCCGACAACTACCTCATTCAGGTGGGCGGCAAGTCATCGCTTGCACGTGTCGGCCTCATGATCCACAACACCGCCGGCCTCATCAATCCGGGCCATTTCCTCAACATCACCTTCGAGCTCTGCAATCTCTCCAACGTGCCGATCATTCTGCGCCCGGGCATGGCGATCGCTCAGCTCACGTTCTCAAAGCTTTCGTCGCCGACGCGTCAGAACTATCGCCATGTCGGCCGCTACGCGAAGGACAACTGGAACCATTTCGTCCCCGCAAGAGATCAGAAGGCGGTTGGCAGTAAGCAGAAGGCAGCAAAGACCAAACCGACCGTGAAGAAGGCCGCCAAAAAAGTTTCAAAGAAGACCGCGAAGAAAAAATAACAAACGACCATCATGGAGAAGCGACATCCTGAGTACCAATACCTTGATCTTATGCGCGAGATCCTCGAGAGCGGGGAGGAGCAGGTGGACGCAGGCACGGGTGTGAAGACGTACAGCCTCTTCGGCCGTCAGATCCGTTTCGACCTCTCGCAAGGATTTCCGCTTCTCACCACCAAGCGCGTCTACTGGAAGGGCGTCTTGCACGAGCTCTACTGGTTCCTCTCCGGCCAGAGCAACATCAAGTATCTCGTCGATCAGGAAGTGCACATTTGGGACGACTATCCCTACAAGATCTATAAAGAGAAGATGGAACGCGGCGAGGTGCCGGAGCTCACCAAAGAAGAATTTGTCGAGCGCATAAAAGCCGACGATGACTTTGCAGAGGCTCATGGCGAGCTGCCGCATATCTATGGCGAAATGTGGCGCAGGTGGCAGGCGCACGATGGGCGAGAGGTCGATCAGCTCGGCTGGGTGGTCGACGAATTGCGGCATGACAAGGACGCTCACAACACCCTCGTGAGCTCGTGGAATCCGGAATATCTCTATGCCATGGCGGCGCCGGGCAAAGCGGCGCGATTCCCGATCTGCCACAACCTCTACCAGGTCAACATCAAGCACGGCCGCGTATGCCTCCAGCTCTACCAGCGCAGCGCCGACATTTTCCTTGGCGTGCCGTTCAATATCGCAAGCTATGCGCTGCTCACGATCGTGCTCGCCAAGATCTTGGGACGGAGCCCTGGCGAGTTCGTGCACACGTTCGGCGACGTGCATATCTATGAGAATCACAAAGAGCAGGCGCTTGAGCAGCTTGCGCGTGAACCAAGGCCGTTCCCGACGATCTCGTTCACGGAGTCGCTCGATTCACTCGATACTTTCAAACCGGAGTTCGTGCGGTTGAATGATTATGATCCGCACGCGACCATCAAAGCGGAACTCACGGTCGCCGGCGGATACAATAAAAAGATACACGGATAACATTCGTGTCGGAGCATTGCGGGGGTCTTGACAGAAGTACAAGTTCGTGTATTATGTAGAAAGTTGCAAACCGCTCTTTGAGATCAATGTTCGCCATAGCTCGAAGCGGCTGGAAAGTCAGCACTTTCGAGCTATGGCGACAATCCTGTTGCCCTCTAGCAATGCTACCCGCAAGGGGTAGTGCTTGATGGAGACATTCCATGAGTAAAGATCTCGGAACGCTGCCGCAGGCAGCACACTTGCTGAAAATCATCACTGAGCAAGATCTGATGACCAGCGAAATCGAAACGTTGCACCCTCTCGTCTCTGCACTCGCACGGAGCGTCAAGAACGGCATCGCGCCAACGCTCGACGATCTGCAGAAGTTCCTCGGCCTCTCGTTGCAGGAATTTCAGGCGGTGCTCGAAAGCGGCGTCACGATCGAGCAATTGATCGCAAGTGCTAGATTCAACCGGGTGAATCCGGACATCGCCTCGAACTTCCCGATCAACCCGAAGGCGGTCGGCTCGTATCACTTCAAATTATGTGAGCCGAAAAAATCCATATCCGCTGAAGCCGTTCGCGACATGATGATTGCTGACGGATTCCCGCCCGCTCGACATGAAGCGGGGATCGCCTTCGCTCGCAAGTACCCGAGGGAACAACTCAAGCGTCCGATTGCTCTGCTCGGTTCCTTCGCTCGGGTGCGCGGCGGCCGGTTCGTGGTCTGTCTCGACGGTGACGGCTCGGAGCGCGACCTCTGCCTCTACAGGTGGGGGGGCGGCTGGGACGGCCGTTGGGGTTTCCTGGGCGCGCAACAGATCTCGGCCGCTTAGGACCTGGGCTATTGCCCTGTGTCACTTTGACACTCGGGCTCTTCTTTTCGCCGCGTGCTTGCACGCGGCGGTTTTTTCTTTAAGCCTGATTTTCTATGGGATGAACTGCGGCTCACGCTGCATCCACACAAGGTGTCGATTGGTACAGTTGCAGCAGGCATCGACTTCCTCGGCTGGGTGCATTTCCCCGACCATCGTGTGTTGCGAACCGTGGCGAAGCGGCGCATGTTTCGCAACATTACGGGGAGTGAAGAGGACGGCGCGGTGGTGCGGTCGTATCTGGGGCTCATGCGGCATGGCAATGCGGAAAAGTTGTGGTTGAGGGTCGAACAAAAGGGTCCATGACTCGTGTCGTGGTGTTGATGTATGATATAGGAATTACGATTTTTACGTTAATATCATGCACTACCCTTTTATTCAGCAGCAGGACGAAGAAATATACAGCGCGCTCATGGGCGAGGAGGGGAGAGAGGCGGAGGGGCTTGAGCTCATTCCGTCGGAGAACTACGTGTCGCGCGCGGTGCGAGAAGCGAACGGTTCGATCCTCACCAATAAATATTCGGAAGGATATCCGGGCAAGCGCTACTACGGCGGACAGCAGTTCACCGATGTCGTGGAGAGCGTCGCTATCGAGCGCGCCAAAAAACTCTTCGGCGCGAAATTCGCCAACGTGCAGCCGCTCGGCGGCGCCAATGCCAACATCGCGATGTACTTCGCTCTCCTTGAGCCGGGCGACACCGTGCTCGGTATGGATCTCAGCCATGGCGGTCACCTCACGCACGGACACCCGGTCACCTACATCACCAAGATCTTCAACTTCGTGCGCTACAAGATGAAGGACGTCGAGACGGGCGAGATCGATTACGACGACATGCTGCGCGTCGCGCGCGAGACGAAGCCGAAGATCATCCTTGCCGGCTTCTCGGCGTATCCGCGCGAACTCGATTACGCGAAATTCGTGTCGATCGCGCGCGATGTTGGCGCGCTTGCGGTGATGGACATCGCGCATATCGCCGGGCTCATCGCCGGAGGTGCGGCAAAAAATCCGTTCGACTACGGTTTCGACATCATGACCACAACGACGCACAAAACACTGCGCGGACCGCGCGGCGGCATGATCCTCGTGTGCGAGTCGGAAGAGATCGCGAAGAAGATCGACAAGACGGTATTCCCCGGCCTTCAAGGCGGCCCGCACATGAACAACATCGCGGCGAAGGCGGTCGCTTTCGGTGAAGCGCTCAACCCGTCATTCAAAACGTACGCGGTGCAGATCATCAAGAACGCGAAAGCGATGGAGGCGGTATTCAAAGATGCGGGCGTGCGGCTCATCGGTGGCGGCACCGACAATCATCTTCTCCTTGCTGACGTGTGGGGCTCGCTCGGCGTCTCGGGGCAGGAAGCAGAGACCGTGCTCGACTCCGTTGGTATCACGCTCAATAAGAATATGATCGCCGATGACCCACGCAAGCCGATGGACCCATCCGGCATCCGCTTCGGAACGCCGGCGATCACCACTCGCGGTTTCAAGGAGGCCGAATGTGCGCGCGTTGCAGAGCTCATGATCGCTGCGCTGCAAGGCCGCAGCGAGCCGGCGAAACTCGCCGCGATCAGGGTCGAGATAAAAACTTTGTGCAACAAATTTCCGGTTCCCGAGACGTTCATTTAATGATACCGTGGTCTCAGAAGATCAAAGCGTTATCAGCTGTATTGGCTGCACGCTTTCGAAGATATCGCCCAACCAGGCGGTGTCTTCACTTGCATAGCGCTGTCTTATCAGGCAGTGCTCTGCAAGAGGCCGGCCGCACACCTATGCAGCCGGCCTAAACTTTTTATGGCGGCGCTTACGTTATACTGAAGGCAATGGAAAGGAATTGGTCAAAGTTCGGCTATTTCAGCGTCGCGCTCTTATGGGGTGCAAGTTACGCTTTTCAAAAGCCGTTGGTCGAGGAGATCGGCGCCATCAATTTCACTTTTTGGAATTTCTTGATCTCTGCATTGATCTTCTTGGTAGCAGCACTCTGGCGCAGACAAAACATTCTGTATCGTCTTCGCGAGGGTATCATCCTCGGCGTCTTCCTTTCTGGTATCGAGATCTTTCAGACGGTCGGTCTGAAATTCAGCACTGCGGCCGGCACGGCATTCCTCTCGAATCTCGGCATGCTTCTCATTCCATATTTAGGCTGGATCATATTCAAGCATCGGGTGGCGAGGGAAGACAACGCAGCCCTCATCATTGCGATCGCTGGCATGTATCTGTTCGTGGGCGGCCTGTCCGGCTTCGGGTTCGGCGAGTTCAACCTGCTTCTCTCGGCACTCTTCATGGCGTTCTATTTTCTCTATCTGGAGCGGTTCGATGGAGAGAACAACGCGCACATTCTCACTTTGTGCGTTCAGCAGTTCTTCGTCATATCGATAGCGAGCTTGCTCAGTGGCCTGCTCATCGGAGCGAGCTTCGCCGTTCCGTCACACGATCTCTTCGCGCTTGCCTGGATGACATTCGCATTTGCAACACTCCCGTACGCGGTCATTCAGTGGGCAAGCAAGTATGCCGATGAAATGATCGCGGCTCTGTACGACGGCGTGGTCGAACCGCTTGTCGGCGGCGTGGTGGCATGGGCGGTCTTTTTTGAACCGACGACCGCGATCAAGGTCTTCGGCGGTCTGCTCATGGTCTTTGCATTCGGCCTCTCCGCTGTTTTCTCGAACCGTCATTTCCTCACGAGAGGATGACCCCACGCGATCTCTATGTCTCGATCACGAACCGATCACTTACTTGCAGTACTTAACCGCTATGAACGCGCGGTGTCGGTCGCGACGATGGTCGGCGGCTTTTGTTTCGATCTCATCATCGCGAAGCGCCCCGACAGCGTCTTTGTGAATGTGCTGCTCCTCTCGTACCTGCTCGTCTCCGCCGGCGTGATCGTGTATCTTGCACGGCCGGTGCGGCGCGCGGCAAAAGATCCCGCGACCACACTCGCGCCGATCCTCTCGATGAAGTTCGCCTTCGGCGGTCTTGCGAGCAACCTGCTCATCCTCTACGGCAAGAGCGGCACGCCGGCGGGCAGCCTGCTCTTTTTGGGCGTCCTCGCGGCAATGCTCATCGGCAATGAATTTCTCAAGACCAAATACGACCAGCTTCGTTTCAACATGAGCGTGTGGTATGTGCTCCTTCTGACCTACTGCGTCATTGCGGTGCCGACGTGGATCGTGCACGACATAGGCCAAGCGGCGTTCATTGAAAGCAATGCGGTCAGCTTGGTCGCAGCGCTTGTCTTCATCATCGTGCTCCACGGCGCGACGCGGATCTTTGGCGGACGCGAAGGCCGCCGACATCTCACGCATGCGCTCCTCATGATCGCGAGCGTGCTCGCGCTGTTCAACCTTTTGTACTTCACGAACGTCATTCCGCCGGTTCCACTCGCGCTGCGCGATGACGGCATCTATCATCTCATCGTGCACAACGCGGATGGTTCCTATGGCGCGCAATATGAAGCGGCACCCGCGTGGCAATTCTGGCACACCACCTCCGATATCTTCACCGCCCCGGCGGGGAGCGATGCCTACTGCTGGTCGTCGGTCTTCGCGCCGACCGGACTCGGCACCCCGATCCGACATCGATGGGAACATTACGACGCGACCGCGAACGTGTGGAGTACGGTCGCGGTCGTTGAATTTCCGATCTCCGGCGGCCGCGAAGAAGGCTATCGCGGATACAGCATGAAGCAGAACATCACGCCGGGGCAGTGGCGCTGCGACGTTGAGACGGAAAGCGGCGCGCTCATCGGCCGTGTCTCATTCGATGTCATACCAAGCACGACATCGCCGATGCTTTCATCGACGACGCTGTAGTTTCCAGAGATCGGTATTCTCTATGATGTATCATAGAGCTCAAGGGCGTGCATGAGTCTAGCGATTTGAGCGGAATCCTGCTACTTTGTGAATATGAAAGAAAAGATAGAAGCGGCGGTGCGCGGCGCTCTCGCGCGGTTGGGTGCTCCCGACGCCGCTTTCGTCGTTGAATATCCGCCGGCGGAGACCGGTGCGGACTACGCCTGCAATGCGGCGCTGGTCGCAGGAAAGCAGCTTGGCCAGAAACCGCGCGATGTCGCCGTCGCCATGCACGCCGCGCTTGAAGAGGCGCATATCTCGGGCGTCGAGAAGATCGAGATCGCCGGTCCGGGTTTTCTCAACATCTTCCTCTCCAGCGAGTCGCGCGCCACGGCGATCGTCGCTGCGCGCGAAGAAGGCGACCGGTGGGGAAGCAATGACGCTTGGTCAGGCAAGACGATCATGGTCGAATACACCGACCCGAATCCGTTCAAAGAATTTCACATCGGTCACCTCATGAGCAATGCTATCGGCGAGAGCGTGGCGCGGCTCTTTGAGCACTCGGGCGCCGATGTCATCCGCGCCAACTATCAAGGCGATGTCGGCCCGCATGTCGCCAAAGCGATCTGGGGGCTCCTGCAGGAAGGTCTCGCACAGTCGACGGTCGCACAGATCAGTGCAGCATATGTGCGCGGCGCCGCCGCTTACGAAGAAAATACAGACGCGAAGCGTGAGATCGAAGAGATCAACAAGAAAGTATATGAGAAGAGCGATGAAAAGATCAACGCGCTCTATGCTTGGGGACGCGAGGAGACCCTGAAGCATTTTGAAGATATCTACGCGCTTCTTGGAACATCTTTTGATGAATACTTCTTCGAAAGCGAGACCGGACCGCGAGGCCTTGAGGTCGTGCACGCTCATCCGGAGCTATTCGTTGAGAGCGACGGCGCGATCGTGTTCCATGGGGAAGAGCATGACCCGAAGCTCCATACCCGCGTCTTCGTCAACAAGCAAGGACTGCCGACCTACGAAGCGAAAGAGATCGGCCTTGCGCAGATGAAGCGCGAGCGCTGCGCGTTCGATCGCTCGATCACCGTGACCGCGCTTGAGCAAGAAGCGTACTTCAACGTCGTGTTCACAGCACTTGAGCTTATCTATCCAGAGTGGAAAGGCGTCTTCGAGCACATCCATCACGGCATGATGCAACTCCAGAGCGGCAAGATGTCGTCGCGCAAAGGCAACGTCATCACCGGCGAGTCGCTCATCGGCGATATGATCACGGCGGCGAAAGAAAAAATGGGGGAGCGCGGTGTGGCGAACCCCGAGGAGGTCGCACGGCAGATCGCTGTTGCCGCGATAAAGTTTTCCGTGCTCAAGCAGGGCGCGGGTAAGAACATTATTTTCGATCCGGAGAAATCCCTTTCACTTGAAGGCGAGTCCGGTCCGTATATCCAGTACGCGCACACGCGCTGCGTGTCCGTGCTCAAGAGGGCAGAAGAGGAGAGTGTCGCGTTGTCCGCGCATGTTCGCGGCGGCATCGCGCCCGACATCGAGCGACTTCTGCCGCGCTTTCCGGAGGTGGTGGAGCGCGCTGCGGTGCAGTACGAACCTCACTTCGTCGCGCAGTATCTCATTGAACTTTCAAGCGCCTTCAACTCCTGGTATGCGCAGGAGCGGATCCTTGGCACGCCAGATGCCGCGGACAAACTCGCGCTCGTCAGTGCCGTGCGCCAAACGCTCAAAAACGGCTTGTGGCTTTTGGGTATTTCAGCACCCGAGGAAATGTAATGTTCGGATCCGCTCAAAACCGCGACCTGCGTCGTTGTGGACTTCGGTACTCACTCGCCTTACGGCTCAAGTAAGGCTCACTTCGCTCCTCGCCCACGCCTCGCATCTCATCGATTTTGAGCGGATTCGCGCTGTAAATAAAAGCTTGACTTTTCGCAGCAATCATGCTCTACTTTTACCAGTAGTTTCAGTGATCGCCACGATCATCAGGCCAGGGAGACGCCATGTTCTTCAGAAAGCGAAGTAGCGGCCGGACATACCATCCGGCACAAGGGTAGGGATTCGGCACCCCGTGTCAGAACTCTTAGGAACCTCGTACGGCAGGCATGTCTGGTAGGTTCAAGGTCGAAAAATGACCGATCTGATCGAGAAGGCGGAACGTTGAGAAACGTACCGCCTTTTAATTTGGGTGATATACCTATATATTCTTATGTATGGCTGAGGAACAGAAAGCGAAGACGCAAGAAAAGACGGAGATAGCGCAACGCGAGGAGGGCGTGCTCGCTTTTTGGAAAGAGCGCGAAATTTTTGAAAAGTCGGTAGGGAAAGATGCGCCACATGGCGAGTTCATATTTTATGATGGCCCGCCATTTGCGACCGGCCTTCCGCACTATGGTTCGCTGCTCTCGTCGATCGTGAAGGATGTCGTGCCGCGCTACAAGACGATGCGCGGGTATAGCGTGCGCCGCCGGTGGGGGTGGGATTGCCACGGTCTTCCGATCGAGAGCCTCATTGAGAAACGGCTCGGTCTTAAGACAAAAAAAGATATCGAGCAGGTAGGTATCGCGGCGTTCAACGAAGCGGCGCGCTCCAGCGTGCTTGAATTCGAGCGCGAGTGGGAGAAATATGTCGAGCGCATCGGACGATGGGTCGACTTCAAACATTCGTACAAGACGATGGACAACTCGTACATCGAGAGCGTATGGTGGTCGCTCAAGCGCTTGCATGAGAAGGAGCTCCTCTACGAAGGCCGCAAGGTGCTCATGTACTGCCCGCACTGCGAGACGCCGCTGGCAAAAGCGGAGATCGCGATGGATAACACCTATAAGGATGTGACGGATACGGCGGTGACGGTGAAGTTCAAGGTCAAAGACCCGAACGCTCTCGGACTTTCGGGTGATGTGTATTTGCTCGCGTGGACTACCACGCCGTGGACGCTGCCGGGAAACATGGCGCTGGCGGTGGGTGAAAATATCAAATACCAACTCGCTAAAAAACCAGACAGCCCTGAACTTTATATTCTTTCGCAGGACACGAATAACTTTTTCGCACAAAAGCAGATACTCTATGTGCTCGATTGGGAACGATCGGGCAAAGACTTGGTCGGTCTCGAATATGAACCGCTCTACGAATTCGCAGGCGAGGAGAAGTCGGGCGTGGCGCATCGCGTGTATGCCGGCGACTTCGTCACGACCGAAGACGGCACCGGCATCGTGCACATTGCCCCCATGTACGGCGAAGACGACTTCGCGCTCGGCGCGCGCGAAGGATTGCCGATGATCCAGCTGCTCGACGCGAGCGGCTCCTACAACTCGATGGCGCCGGAGTTCATCGTCGGCATGTATTACAAAAAGGGCGGCAAGCGTATCATCGAAGATCTTGAGAAGCGCGGTCTGCTTTTTGCGAAAGCGGAGCACACGCACTCGTATCCGCACTGCTATCGTTGTTCGACGGCGCTCGTCTACAACGCGGTCTCGTCGTGGTTCATCAATATTCAGAAGATCAAGACGCGTCTTCTTGAAGAGAATGAAAAGATAACGTGGGTGCCGGAGCATCTTAAGCATGGTCGTTTCAAACACATCGTCGACAATGCGCCCGACTGGACCATTTCGCGCAATCGTTTCTGGGCGTCGCCCCTGCCGATCTGGAAAGCACAAGATGGCCGGTACATGGTGGTCGGCTCTTTGGAGGAGCTCAAGCAGCGCGCGAAGACCGCGGGCAATCGATACTTCATCGTGCGCCACGGCGAGTCGGAATATATGAGCAAGGGCATTTACACCGCCGACCCAGAGAGCGTCTACCCGCTGACGCAGAAGGGCCGGGAGCAGGCCGCGCGCGCGGCGCACACCATCCGCGCGAGCTTGGCACAGACGCCTGAGAAATCGCTGGTGCTTCTGACCTCGCCGGTGCGCCGCGCGCGCGAGACCGCCACGATCATGGCGCGCGAGCTTGGTCTTGATGGATCTTCGATCGTCGTCGATGAGCGGCTCGCAGAATTCAACTTCGGCGAATATGACGGCCGACCGAAATCGGAGTGGATACAGGCGCTGGCACGACCCGACTGGTACACCGTACATCCCGATCACGGCGAAAGTTTTGAAGAAGCGAAGATCCGTTTCGGCAAAGCGATCTACGGCTACGAGGAGACGTATGCGGACAAGACGGTGGTCATGGTGTCGCACGCGGTCGGCTTCAAGTCGCTCGTTGAAGTGCTCGATGGCACGCGCGGCGACGATCTCCTGAGCGAAGTGAATCTCGCGGCAGCGCCGGGCGAGGTGATGGAACTTCCGTTCAAGCCGCTGCCGCTCAACGCGAAATTCGATCTCGACCTGCATCGTCCCTATATCGATTCGATCACGCTCCTCGGAGACGATGGCGCAGAGTACACCCGCATACCGGAAGTCATCGACTGTTGGGCGGAGTCGGGCGTCATGCCGTTCGCCGAATATCACTATCCGTTCGAGAACGCCGAAGCATTCGAGAAGCGCGCGCCGGGCGATTTTGTGGCCGAGTATGTCGGGCAGACGCGCGCATGGTTTTACTATATGCATGCGATGGCGGTCGCGCTCTTTGATCGCCTGTCGTTCCGCGCCGCGGTTGTGACCGGCAACGTGCTTGCCGCCGACGGCTCCAAGATGAGCAAGAGCAAGGGCAACTACACTGATCCGCTCGCGCTGCTCGATAAGTACGGCGCCGACGCGCTGCGCCTCTATATGATGGGGAGCGTGGTGATGCAGGCGGAGGACTTCGCGTTTCGCGATGAAGACGTGCGCGAGGTGCACAACCGCGTCATCGGCATTTTATGGAACTCATACAAATTCTTCGAGCTTTATAAAGAGGAATACGACGGAGCGACCGAAAGCGAGAACAGTCCGCATCCGCTTGATCATTGGGTCCGTTCGCGCTTGGGAGAGCTCGTGCGCGAGATGACCGACGCGATGGAGTCCTACGACATGCCGCGCTCCGTGCGAGCACTACGCCCGTTCATCGAAGATTATTCGACCTGGTATGTGCGCCGCTCACGCGATCGCGTGCGAACGGGCGCGGACGCTACTGACAAACAATTTGCTCTTGCCACACAGCGCGAGGTCTTGCTCGCGCTCGCAAAACTCGTGGCGCCGCTCATGCCGTTCATTGCAGAGAGCGTGTACCGGGGCGCGGGTGGAGAAAAGGAGAGCGTCCACTTGGAGAACTGGCCGGAGAATATCGCGGTCGATGAAAAGATCCTCGCGGACATGGCGATCATTCGTACCGTCGCATCGCGCGCGCTTGAGCGCCGCGACGCCTCCGGCATAAAGGTGCGCCAGCCGCTCGCGCTTCTTAAAGTGCGCGAACTGCCGGATGATCAAGTGCTGCGCGCCATCATCGCCGATGAAGTGAACGTGAAGGTCATCGAGACCGACACTGACATGGAAGAGGACGTGTGGCTCGACATCGCGATCACGGATGAGCTGCGCGAAGAAGGTCTGGTGCGCGACGTCGCGCGGATGATCCAAGATCTGCGCAAAAAGGAAGGCCTCTTAGTGAATGACCGGCCGACACTGCGCGTCGATGTGGACGAAGAATGGGAAGCGTTCTTCGAGTCGCACAAGCATGACCTCATCGCACAGACCGGTCTTGGCGCGCTTGAGATCATGCGCGCCGCAGACCTCTCCATCCATCCATCACTCAATATGCCCGTTCGATTCATCCTCACCCAATGAGCCTCGGTCATACCATTCTTACTACTCCGGGGATCGTGCTTGGCAAGCGCGGCGTCGGAGAAGCGAACACGCTCGCGGTACTCTTCACGCGCGATCGCGGCCTTCTGTATGCTAAAGCGCAAAGCAGCCGCCTCTCGCGATCGAAGCTGCGCTATTTTCTTGAGCCGCTTTCGATCGCGCGCTTTTCGCTGGTGCGCGGCAAGCATGAGTGGAAGATCGTAAATGGTCACCAACACGAGAAGGACCGCGCGCAATTCGCGGAAAGTTCGCGCGATGCGCGGCATGCGGTCGGTAAGATCTTGCAGCTTCTCACCCGCCTCATTCATGGCGAAGAAGCATCACCCGCTCTTTATGATCAGGTGGTGGAGGGCATCGGTCTTCTGCTTACAGCGCGTTCGCGCGAAGAAGTCGACGGCATCGAGTCGGTACTGGTACTCCGCACACTCCATCATCTCGGCTATCTTCCAAAGACGCCGGAGCTCGCGCCATTCATCGGCGACAGCGCTCTGTCGATGGAACTCGCCGCGTCTGCCGCCGTCTCGCGCAGCGCGCTCATTCGATCGATCAACGAATCACTCATGGCAACCGGGTTGTGATCAAGCGCGCTTGGCGGAAGCCTGGAAGCGGATAGACCGAGATCGAGCCGGCGCGACAGATATACCTGACCTCGATATTCAGCTTTTGTGTTCGTGCGGTATGATAGTGCTATGCCCGATCGGGAACCGCCAGTCGAAAGGCTCAAAAGCAAATTATATTCGCGCACGCAGGCGCCCACGGTCGAACCGACCGCGCGCTCGCCGCTTTCTTCATCGCGCAAAGAAGCGCCTCGCTCGTGGGATGGCATGAAAGAAGAGGGAGCGCTAGAAAAGCCGGTCGCGCCGCTTACGCTTATGGAAAAACGCACATCAAAACACACCGCAGCATGGTACTTCCTGTGGGGCTCATTCATATTCTTCGTCATCGCGGCCGCTGTTGCGGGGTGGGCGCTGTGGGGCGGACTCAACACTATCTCTCCGCAGAACATCGATGTTCAGATCGTTGCGCCTTCGCTTATCGACAGCGGAAAGGGCGCGACGCTTCAGTACATCATTCAAAATCGCAACAACACGTCCCTTCTTGCGGCCGATCTGGTCGTCACGTATCCGGACGGTACCCGCTCGCAGAACGATCCCACGGTGGCGCTGCCCAATGAGCGCATCTCGCTTGGCACGATAGCCCCAGGGCAGCAGATCAAACAGACATCCTCGGCGCTGTTCTTCGGCGCGAGCGGCTCGCAAGAAAAAGTATCGGTCACGCTCGAATACCAACTCGCCGGCTCCAATTCGGTCTTCGTCAAACAGGTCGATACCATGTTCACGATCGGTTCCTCGCCGATCTCCGTGTCCATTTCATCGCCCACGGAAGCGATCTCGGGTCAGCCGTTCTCGCTGGACGTGGAGGTGTCATCCAACGCCACCTCGCCGCTTCAGAATGTGGCGGTCGAAGTGCAGTATCCATTTGGCTTCGCGGTGAATTCGGTGTCGCCGGCGGCGGCACCGGGAAATACGCTCTGGCATTTGGGTACGCTCAACCCGGGCGGCAGCCAGACCATTCATATCTCCGGCGTGCTCACCGGCGAAGATGGCGACGAGCGCGTTTTCCATTTCCTCGCCGGTACCGAAAGCGATCCGACCGAAACATCGCTCGCGGTCCCGCTTCTCTCGACCCCGCAGACGGTCACCGTGCGCAAGCCGTTCATCGGCGCGACGATCTCGCTGGACGGCAATACGGGCGCGACGATCGCGGAGCCGCTCGGCGGGACGATCTCGGGCAACATCGCATGGCAGAACAACCTGACGGAGACCGTATCGAACGTGACCTTCACGCTGTCGCTTTCCGGCTCTGCGATCGACGGATCCTCGGTGCGCGCGATCAACGGTTTCTATGATTCCAATAAACAGCAGATCACCTGGAGCGGCGACCAGAATTCACAGCTCGCGTCGGTCGCGCCGGGTGCTGGCGGTTCATTCCAATTCTCCCTCGCGACGCTGCCGCCCGGCAGCGCGCCGCTCGCCAATCCTGAAGCGACGCTCAACCTTACCGTGCACGGAACACGTCAGGGCACCGGCGTGCCGGAGGACATCACGACGGTCGCAAGCACCAAGATCGAGCTTGCCTCGGCGGTGTCCGCTTCGGCGCAAGCGCTTCATTTCACGGGTCCGTTCAGCGAAAGCGGCTCGCTGCCTCCTCGGGTAGGGCAGACCACCACCTATGCGATCGTTTTCTCCGTCAAGAATTCATCCAACACGCTCGGCGGCGCGACCATGAGCACGGTGCTGCCGCCGTACGTTTCGTTCATCGGCGCCGGAACGGCAGGTGGCGAACAAGTGTCATACGACGACAGCACGCGCACGGTCACCTGGACCCTTGGCGACGTGGAGGCGGGCGTCGGCTACAGCACTCCTGCACGACAGGCGTCATTCCAAGTATCGCTAACGCCCTCGCTCTCGCAGGTCGGCTCCGCACCGGCACTCACGGGTGCGATCCAGTTCCAGGGCCAAGATCGTTTCGCGCAAGCGCAAGTGACCGCGAGCGCTGACCCGCTCACGACGCTTCTCTCGAGCGACCCCGGTTTTTCTCGCGGCATGGAGATCGTGGGGCAATGAAAACTGAAGAAGCTGCAGCTCCTGCTCTTTTGCAACCTCCGCGGCGTGATAAGATAGAAAGACCATGGTCATCAAGATCTCCAAGAACCGCGTCGACATCGGTCTTGAGCAGCTCCAGAACGCCGAGCTCAAGAACTACTCCTACACCACGGTGACCGCCAACTCCGGCACTGCCTACACCGTCGACCTCTCGCAAGGCAACGTCTTCAATCTCACGCTCACCGGCAACTGCACCTTTACGTTCACTAATCCTCCGGCGTCAGGTAAAGAAGGAGAGTTCGCCCTCTTTCTCACGCAAGATAACACCGGCAGCCGCACGATCACCTGGCCCACGTCGGTAAAATGGCCGAACAACTCAATACCGACCGCCACGGCGACCGCCGGCGCGACCGACTGGTACAAGTTCTACACCCTCAACGCGGGTACCACTTGGTACGGGCAGCAGGTCGCGGCAAGTTTCCTGCCTCCGCAACATACCCTCTGGACCTGGGGGTACAACGTCCAAGGCCAACTCGGCCTCGGCGACACCGTCAACCGCTCCTCCCCGGTCCAAGTCGGCACCCTCACCACCTGGTCGAGCGTTGCGAATGGTACATTAAACACCACCGCCCTCACCACCTCCGGCACCCTCTGGACCTGGGGGTACAACACCCAAGGCCAGCTCGGCCTCGGCGACACCACCGCCCGCTCCTCCCCGGTCCAAGTCGGCGCCCTCACCACCTGGTCGAGCGTTGCGGCTGGCTTCTACCACACCACCGCCATCAAAACCGACGGCACTCTCTGGGCTTGGGGATACAACACCTACGGCCAACTCGGCCTCGGCGACACCGTCAACCGCTCCTCCCCGGTCCAAGTCGGCACCCTCACCACCTGGTCGAGCGTTGCGAATGGCGCGTATCACACCACCGCCCTCACCACCTCCGGCACCCTCTGGACCTGGGGGCGCAACACCTACGGCC
>JAKBZO010000015.1 GCA_021839985.1 bacterium | reverse complement strand
TCCATCAATTCGCCCGCAACAAGCACGAACGCCTCAATGCTCTCGCTTGCGGTTGCAGCGGGCGCAAACAACCCGACGATCTTCGGCGTGCAAAATGGCGTGCTCGGCATCAAAGAGGGGACTGCGGCGACCACCACACTCACCAATTCGCGCGTGACGGTATCGAACTTCACGATCCAAAATCTCTCGTCGGCAAATGGTACCGGCACAGTCCGTATCCAGTTCACGCTTTCCTCGGCGAGTCCGTCGAGTCGCTATGAGTTCACGTACTCGAAGACCTTCACGGGCTCGGCGACCGTTCGGCGATGATCATATGGGAATATTTTTCACACACCATGTCCGCGGCTTCATCTCGCTTCTCAGCGTGATCATCTTCGGCGCGGTCGGCGTCGCGATCGTCACCACGCTCATACTGCTCGGCACCGGCAGTTCGCAGATGGGCCTCGTCTCGCAGCAGTCGATGCAAGCTGCTGGCTTGGTCGATGCGTGCGCGGAGATCGCACTGCAAGAGGTCAAACAGTCGCTGCTGGCGAGCGGTACGACCACGCTCTCATTTTCGACTGGCTCGTGTTCGTACGGCATCGCCAACCTTGGAGGACAAAGCCGTGACGTGACGGCGGTCGGCACCGTCTCGACGGTCACTCGCAGCGTCTCCGTTACTCTTGATCGGATCACGCCGACCATTCATATCGTGTCGTGGCAGGAGGTGGCGCCGTAGTATACTGGATGCATATGAGATCACTCATCAAAACACTGGGCGCTACCCTGTCGCAGGCCAAGGGCGCACGCGGCTTCACCCTCCTTGAGCTTATGCTGGTCGTCGCGATGATCGCGATCCTTTCGGCGGCGGTCATCACGGCGATCAATCCAGTGGCGCAGCTTGCCAACACGCGCAACGCGCAGCGCAAGGTCGACATCAACACGATCCTCAGCGCGGTCTATCAATACACGGTGGACAACAATGGCGCTCTGCCGGCGACGATCGCCAGCTCGACGTGTGCAAGTACGGATGAGATCTGTGCGACCGGCGCGTCAAGCTGTACCGGGCTCGTCGATCTTTCGGTTCTCACGAATAGCCAGAAATATCTCGTGTCGATCCCGATCGATCCATCGGGCGCGACGACCACCTACGGCACGGGCTACCGCATTTCGAAGAATTCCTATGGGCGCATCACGGTCTGCGCCGCCGGCGCGGAATCCATCAGCGGTACGCCGCAGGTCATCAAGGAGAAAAGATAGGCAAGGTCGGCCTTACTGACCGATCACGATCGCGATATCGTGCAGGTCTGTGTCGGGAGCGGTCGTTGCGATGGCGCTTGGGTACTGCGAATTCACGATCGCCATCACGCTATTTTCGAATATCTGTGCGCTTGCTTTGAACGACACGACCGTCTGACTTGCTGCTGGTGCGTTGCCGGTTGCAATGGCGGAGAAACCGTTCTGCTCAAGCAGCGTCTTGAGCGCTCCGGCAAGGCCGGTGGTCGGCGTGCCGTTGAGAACGACGATGCTCACCGCGGTCTTGCCGATGATCGGTCCTGCCGACGCCGATGCAGACGATGTCGCGGTACTCGGCGTTGTCGTGCCGAGGGTGACCGAGACGCCGACCTTGTTGGCCGCGGACTCGAGGTCGGCGGCACTGAATACTGGCGCCGCTTGTACGGGCGGATTACTTGCGAGAGCTGTGGCGATCATCGACTTGATGCTATTCATGGACGCCATGAAGACCATAGTGACTGCGATCGCGATCACGACGAAGAGCGCTGCGTAGATCATTGAGTGCCAGCTGCCGTCCGTGACCTTTTCGACAGTACGCCGCAGCGCCGAGGGCCGCGCGTGTGCGACGGCGCCCATCTGTTCTGTTGCGGTGGTTTCTTTATTCGTGTTCATAGGAATATCAAAAGGGATCAATGCTGGCTTCTGACGTACAGTATGTCATTGAATCCGGTCGTTATGGTGTCGGTTTGAATATTTCCGGTGCCGATCGGAGAGAGGGTGATGCCGTCGGTCGCGCCGGTGAAGTACTGCAGCGATTCGAAGTCCTTCAGGTAGGCGATCGTGCTTGTCAAAGAAGGCGCCTGTACGGTGAGCGAGTAGCTAACACTGAAGATGGGAAGACCGGCACCGTTCATGACGATCGGTGCGGGGGTCGGCGTATTGAGATGGAATGTCTGCACTACGCCATGACGCGCGCCGAACGCCGAGATGGCTGATATGAAGCTCGAAATGTCGTCCGATGGCGGAAATGAATCTGCGATCTGAGTGTCGGCACTGCCGAGGATGTCGAACGCGCTCTTGAGAGCGGCGTTATTCGCTTGTTCCTCCTGTATCGAATAGGCCACCTGCTTTTTCGCCGCGATCGAGTCGCGGATGGCGCCCATTCTCCAACTGATGAGATCGATCGCAACGACGGAAAGCGCTACCGTTGCCGCTATGACGACAGCGTCCGTGATCAGCGCCCGTATGAGTTGGGATCGGGTCATGATGTTTATTATTGCAGGTAATACGACTGCGGGTCCGCCATTGAGAACGAGAACTGGAACGGGATGTTCTGAGTCTGCGAAAGATCAGGCGTGGGGAATGAGAGGTTGGTGATATCGCGCCAATTCTGGAGCGAATTGCGGAGATCATTCACGCTGGTTCGATCGGGCGCGATGCCGCTGATCGTGATCGTGCCTTTGGGCGATGGGATCGAGATCGAGGTGATGGAGACGTAGGATGGCAGATGACCGGTTATGTCTCCGACAAGCGAGCTCCATTTCGGGAACTGGCGAACGAGCGGCGCCATCGTGTCGATGATCGTGTTGAGTTCTTTCGCACGCGCTCGCAGCGAGGGATCAAGAGGGGTGGCTGCCGGTGCGGGGGCGGTGTTGAGTTCCATGGCGAAGTTCTGTTGGATCGATACCATGAGCAAGAACGCGGCGATGAAGCCACCCACGAAGAACAGCGATATGCCGATCGTGAGACGCGTGATGAAACCCGAGACCGTGAGCGCGAGGCGATACTGATACGCCGCGGCGACGCTTATGGATGTGAGACTGATGCCGCGATCCTTGCTTCGTGGGATGATCCCTCTCATGCCGGCACCGATGGCTGCGGCCCACGCTGCGGAGGGGAGTGGCGTGTCCGCTGCCGCTGCGGCTCGGAGCGGAAGCTCTTCAAGCGGGCTGGTGTAAATGATCGGCGTGCTCGTTGAGGCGTAGGCGTGCTGGATCTTGATGACCTCATCCGGCAGCGTTTTGTCCGGCACGAATTTCTTTGGCAGGACCTCCATGAAGCGGAGCATGCCGCCCGTGGTGACGATCGCGGTGTGCGCGGAGGGATCATTCGTGATGATAAGCGTCGTCTCGGGTGTGAGTACGACTGCGCGGGCGATCGAAAGCGGATGGCATTCAAGCGCGACGGTTTCGAGCTTCGCTCGCGCCATGCATTCCAGGTACGGATCGGCGACCGACCGCAGGATGGCGGCAAGCGCTGCTTCTTGTTTGGCAGAGTCTCCCGAACCATCTTCTTCAGGTCTCGGCAGCGCTTCCCAGTCGGCGTAGATCTCGGCGCTTGGGAGCGGCAGCTGGAAATTCGCCGCAAGCTCCATGGCTTCATTGAATTTTCCGCCGGTGATGCCACGAGGGAATTCAAATATCTTGTAGTAGACCGGGTCAGCTGGGATCGAGACGATGAATTTGCGCACCGGATGTTTGAGTGCGTGCGCTGCCTCGCCTAGCGCGCTTGCGAGCGCGGCTTTATTCTCGACGATACCGTCTACGATAGTCCCTTCAGGTAGCGCTTTCTCGGCGGTCTCGATGATGCGAGGCGCTCTCGTGCGGCGATCTGTATGCAAGAGTGCGATACGGATGGTGCGCTCGCGTATCTCAAGACCGGCGACCGGATCATTGCCCGTTATAAAAGACAAAAAATTCATATCGGTATCTTATCTATAGTATACAGAACTATTCCACACGCCGGTCATTGCGTGTTGAATGAGATGGGGGAGCGCCTAGGCGGTCGGCGTCGCGCCGAGCTTTGCGCGCAGCTCGTCATTCTCTTTTTTCAGCTCGACCATTTTCAGTTCGCGATTGACGGTGAGCTGCTGAAAACGGATCATGCGAGCATTCATGGCCGACAGGCTTTCATTCATCCTTCGCAGGCTTGCGACATCCTGCAGGTTGTACACGATCGATTTCAGAAGGCTGCTATCTTGGGTGCGCAGATACTTTTCCTCCATATTCTCCAGCCGGCTTTCTATAGCAAGGTACGATACATCCTCCGGCGAGATCTTCGGGGGAAGTAAGATGTGTTTTTGAGTGAAGGTTGGTTCGGCCATAGGGTGTAGAGAGGCGTTGGAGACTATTCTTCGATGTAGGCGCCATACTTGAAGTTTCGCATAGCCGCCTTCGCGCCTCCGATGAGGTCTTCTTTGATGACCGAGCCGTGCTGCGAGCAGATCATCTCGATATCCATTTTGTCGAGCTTATCCACATACCGCGAGACGATGTCATTGGACGGCATGTAATTCTCATGGAACTCGCGCATCTGCTCAGGATATTTTTCGTCCGCGTAGAGATTCCATTCTCCGACCGGCGTGAAGGCGCCGAAGAGATCCGAGGAGAACAGCGTCTTCTGCTCTCGGTCATATACATTGATCGTACCCGGCGTGTGAAGGTAGTGGGCGGTGAGGACGCCGAGCGTCTTGCCCGTGCGGAATTTGATTGCGAAATCATTTTTCTCGGGATAGTAAAAATTCATTTTTTCCCTTGAGTAGTATTTGATGAGCAAAGATGCGCGCCAGTGGCATGCGAATTTAAGTTCCGGATTGTCGATGAGCTGGCTGAAGAGCGGAAGCGAGGCGCACAGGTCCGGATCCATGTGCTGGAAGACGAGATGGCTTATCTTCGACGGGTCGATGATGCTGATAACTTTTCGCGCGACGATAGGGAAGTGCGAGAAGGAACCGCAATCGATGAGTATCGCTTCGTCGCCGTCGACGATGAGGTATGGATTGCAGGCGAACGTGGTCTCTGGATCGTAAAAACCGACCCAAAAGATGCCTGGCGCCAACTCGATCGCTTCATTGTAATTGAGATCTTGTGTGGTTTTCATGACCTCAGTATATCAGACGCTCCCATGCCTTTCGCGATCATGTGGACATGGTGTGGATGGCGCAATGAAGGCTCGCCGCCCCGTGCTACGATAAAGGATATAGCCATAATCTCTTTTACCGTATGAATATCGATCTTCTGGGGCTGCTGGACAATGCGCCGATGTGCATCAAACTTTTCGATCCGAAGGGTACGCTCGTCTTCATCAATAAGTACGGCAGAGCCGAACACCATATCAAAGACGCTGACGATATCTCGAAGTGGGACTGGGTCGGCACGGTCAAACCGCAGTATCAAGCTGAAGTGAGGCGGAAATTCCAGTCAGTGCTCGCTGGCAGCCCGCTTGAGCTCACTGAGTTCGAACACACGCCGGAGGGTTCCGACCATGAATGGTGCGGCGGGGCGCTTTCTTCGACCAAAGACGAAAAAGGGAATGTGAACGGCGTCCTGTTCTACTCGATAGACGCGACGGCGCGAAAGCATACGGAAGCGGAGCGTGCTGACAAGATCGCCGAGCTTGAGCGAGTGAACAAGATCATGGTCGATCGAGAACTCAAGATGATCGAATTGAAGAACGAGCTCGAGAAAATGAAGGAGACGTGTAAGTAGTATCGCGCACCATGAGATTTGCCGCGAAAATGATCCTGTTCTTTGTCCTCTCGACGACTCTTTTGATCGGTGCTTTGTCGTATGGACTGAGCGTCTATGTACAGAATTATTTCAGCGGAGAGACCTACGACACGTTCCGGACCCTTGCAAAAGCCAGCGAAGAGTCCTACACGTCGTTCATTGGAACGATGCAGGCGCGCACGGCAGACTGGGGCTCCGACGGCTATATGAGGAATACGGTCGAGCAGATACTCGGCTTGCCAGAGGGGCAACGTGGTACGCTGGAGCAGACGCTCAGTACCTACCTGATCACCAAAAAATTGCCGCTTGATCCACTGGTGGCTCTCGTCGATATTGTCGATAAGGATGGCACCGTGATCGTCTCCACGATACCTGACCGGGTCGGACTCAATATTACCAATGAAGACAAAGAAGGAAACTACCGTTTTTATGACGCGCTTAATGATGCGAAATTCGGCGATGCGTATGTGTCGGACAAGGTGGATGAAGAGGATGAGTTGCATGAGCCGACCATCAGCGCGACCGCCGGCATGTTCTCGACCAAGTCGGGACCTCAGAATGAACTCATCCCGCTTCATGCGGTCATCATTCTTCATTTTTCGGATGTCCAAAGACTGAGAGATATTCTCAACACCACGGCAACGCTGCCGGGAGGTGGGGCAAGTCCCGTGACGCTTTTCAGTCGCTATCAGACGATCGATAGTTATTTGGTCAACCAGGATGGCTACCTGATCACGGCATCGCGCTTCGCGACGAGCACGATCCTGACACAAAAGGTCGATACCTTGCCGGTGCAGACGTGCCAGCAGCAGCGCCAAGATGTCAGCGCGGAATACACGAACTATCTGGGATATAGGGTCATCGGAACTTCGATGTGCCTCAACGGAGGGCAGCAGACCCTTATTGTGGAGGCCAAGAGCAGCGAAGTATTCGGGCCAGTCACCGTCTTTAAGGAGAGCCTGTTTTGGGGCGTGATCGCCTTCATGGTGGTCATGAGTCTCCTCATTGTGTTTGGCGTCCTCTATATGCTTCGAGGATTGCAGTACATCATAGAAGTTGCCGA
The DNA here is from genome assembly GCA_021839985.1 of bacterium. GTDB lineage: Bacteria > Patescibacteriota > Minisyncoccia > Phycocordibacterales > SBAW01 > JAKALC01. Next base: position 12,330 of record JAKBZO010000015.1, on the reverse strand, counting down.
GAAGGTATCGCGCAATGACATGAGCGCTCGCGTCAAGACGCTCTCTAAAGATGAAATAGGGAAAGTGGCATCGGCACTCAACAAGATGCTTGATCGGATCGAAGAATCTCATCGGGAACTCCTGTTGGCGAATGCGCAGTTCGAGAAGAAGACCGAGGCTCTCGGTCAGACCGAGATCGCCATGCTCAACGTACTCGAAGATTCGCGAGCGCTTGAAGCAGCGCTGCAGTCTGAGCGCGACAAGATGGATGCCATCATCTCGTCCATGGGCGAAGGTTTGTTCGTGGTCGATTCAAGCTACCGCGTTCTCATTATGAATAAGGCCGCTGAGCGTATGCTCGACATCAAGAAAGGAGGCGCGATAGGCAGCGACATCCGCAGCGTACTGACGGTCATGCGCGGCAAAGCAGAGATGCCGGAGGCGGAGCGTCCAACGACTCGCACGGTTCGCGAACACCTTTCTATCATTATCGGTCTTGATGATGGCGTGTACTTCAAGACGACCACCGGCAAGCTGATGCCGGTCTCGATCGCAACGTCGCCGGTCGATATCGGCGACCTGAAGGGTGCGATCGTCGTGTTCCGCGACATTTCAAGGGAGAAGGCGCTTGATGAAGCGAAGACCAGCTTCATCTCGATCGCTTCTCACCAGCTGCGCACGCCGCTCACCTCGATCCGCTGGTATTCGGAAATGCTCCTTGATGAAGACATGGGTGCGCTCACCGAAGGCCAAAAAGAATTCGCGCAGCAAGTGTATGACGGCGCGCTGCGTCTCCATGAGACCATCGACACGCTCCTTTCACTGTCTCGCATGGAAAGCGGCACCATGAAAGGTACGCCGGTCGAGATCGAACTCAAGCCATTCGTAGCGGAGATCGTCCATGCGCTTGAACCGATCTACGCACCGAAACACCTTGAGGTGACGACGGATGTGCCGGATGGCATGAAGGTGGTCCTCGATACGTTCATGCTTCACGAAGTGGCCACCAATCTCATGGCGAACTCGATCCGTTATACCGATGATGGCGGGAAGATACAGGTGCACTGCGAGGAGAAAGATGGCGCGGTACTTTGCAGCGTGGCGGATAATGGCATCGGCATACCGGATAACCAGAAAGACAAGATCTTCCAGAAGTTCTTCAGGGCAGACAATGCTGCAAGCAAGGTGCCGGACGGATCAGGTCTTGGTCTCGCTCTGGTGAAAGGCTTCGTTGAGACCTGGGGCGGGCAGGTATCATTCGAATCCACGGTCGGGCAGGGAACCACATTCCGCTTCACCATACCGCATGGTACAGTTGGGAGTGTTAGTCCAAAACCATAACGAATGATCATGGAAGAAAAACTGAGACCCAAAAGGATCCTGGTCATTGAAGATGATAGGGCGCTGAATCGCGCCATCACGTTCAAGCTGGGAAGAAAGGGATACGAGGCGATCTCGGTATTCAGCGCTGAGGATGGCTTGAAGGTGCTTGAGCAGGGCGAACCGGTAGATTTCATCTGGCTTGATCTGCTCTTGCCTGGCATGAACGGCTTCGATTTTTTGAAGACGATACGGGACTCGCAAGAACTGCGCAATAAGCGCGTAGTAGTGGTGTCGGCTTCCGGCAATGAAGAGAGTGAGCGGCAAGCAAAAGACCTGGGAGTGGTCGCGTACATCGTGAAGAGCGACTACAATCTTGATGATATCGTGGACCGCGTGTCGCGCGACATCTGATGCATAGCGTTGTGACCGGTACGATCAAATGAGTATGGCATATTCTGAAAAATCGAAAAAAGTCCTGATCGTCGAAGACGATGAGCATGTGTCTCATGCCTACAGCGTCAAGCTGAAAATGGAAGGGGTCGATTCGGTGATCGCTTCAGATGGCGAGGAAGGCGTTGCGAAGGCGAAGATAGAGGGCCCGGACCTCATCATGCTCGACGTCATGCTGCCAAAGAAAGACGGCTTCGAAGTGCTCAGCGATCTCAAAAAAGATCCCGCCACCAAAAACATTCCGGTCCTCATCATGTCGAATCTTGGACAACCGTCCGATATCGAAAAAGCGCACGCGCTCGGCGCTGCCGAATATCTGATCAAGATCGATTATTCGATCAAAGACATTGTCGACAAGGTAAAGAAGTATCTAGGACTTGCGTAAGCAGGACAGGCTGAAGTCATCCGGCAAGAGCAATACAGCGCACCTCTGCGGCACCCGCGCAGAGCAGAGCGCGCCGCGCTTCTCTCAGTGTTGAACCGGTGGTGGTCACGTCATCGATAACGATACATGAGCGCCCTTCGATCAGCGCGCACTGCGCCGACATTGAAAACTTCACGTTGGTGAGGCGCAACCGCCTCGGCAACTTCTGCTGTTGCACAGTGGCGCGTACGCGAACGAGTGCGCTCGGCTCATAGCGCACCGAAGCGCCAAGCCCTCTCGCCACTTCCTCGCATAGTGCTTCCGTTTGGTTGAAGCCGCGCTCGCGTGCCCGAGTGGGGTGCATGGGGATCGGAATAAGCAGAGGAGCGGAGAGCGATTCCGATATGATGCCAAGACATTCTTCACGCACGATATCTGCGGCAAGCGGCAGCGCATCTCCGCTGCGATGATATTTCAATTCATGAACGAGCGCTTTGACGCGCGCATCGCGGTAGGGGAGCAGGCTGCACACGATGGCGCCGAAGTCCTCGCGGGTGCTCGCGCGCGCGAGCGCAGAAAGCTCTCGCTGCGTCATGGTGCGCAGCGCGCACTCATCTTTCCGCGGCGGTATGATCGTATCGACGAGCGCAGATATCCAAATTCGAGCGCGTGAAGCAACTGACCCCATGATTTCATAGTATATAATGATAACGTCATGGCATTCTCATTGTTGCAGTTTTTCACGAAGCCGGTGCGGAGCGTGGTAGGCGTCGATATCGGTTCGTCATCCATCAAGATCGTGCAGCTGCGCCGCGAAGCTGGCCGCGCCGTCCTCGAGACCTATGGCGCGATCGCGCTCGGTCCGTATGCGAACATTGAGATCGGACGCGCAACGCAATTGCCGGCTGATACGATCGCAACCGCACTGAAAGACGTTCTCAAAGAATCGAATACGACGACGGCGGAGTCCGTTTTCGCGATCCCGTATGCATCAAGTTTGGTCTCGGTCGTCAGATTGCCTGCGGCGGTGCAGGGTAAACTCGACCAGGTCATGCCGCTTGAAGCGCGCAAATATATTCCGGTTCCGATCAGCGAAGTACAGCTCGATTGGTCGCTCGTGTCAGGCTCGGGCAGCGGCTCTCAAGACAAGATCGAGGTGATGCTGGTGGCGATACAGAATAGCGTCCTTGAGAAATATCGCGCGGTCGCAACAGCAACAGCGCTGCAAGTGTCATTCTTTGAGATCGAGGTCTTCAGTGCCGTGCGCGCATCGCTTGATCATGGGATCGCGCCGGTTGCCGTCGTGGATATGGGTGCGGCGACGACGAAGTTCTATGTGGTGGAGCGGGGGATCATTCGCGAGAGCCACATCATCAATCGCGGTTCGCAAGAACTAACGCTCAACGCATCGCGTGCGCTTGGTATGAGTGTGGTGCAGGCAGAGGAATCTAAGCGCAGGGTCGGCATGGTGCCGCCTTCGCAACCCGCGACCATTCCAGGCACGCATGCCACGACCGCAGACGCTGCTCATTCGTTCGAGCTTTCCATAGCGCCCACGGTCGCGGAATTGTCGCACACCATATCGTCGTTCGAGCAACGCATGGGTGAGGCGATCAGTACGCTCGTGCTCACCGGAGGCGGCGCCGGACTGCCCGGTCTCATTCCGTATCTGCAGTCGCGCTTGCAGACGGAGGTGCGTCTCGCTGATCCATTCAGTAAGACGCAGGCACCGGCCTTTCTTGAAGGAGTCCTCAAAGAAGCCGGTCCGGAATTCTCTGTCGCGGTCGGTATCGCCCTTCGAAAACTCCAAGAGCTTGAGTGATATCCACCGCCGTGTGCGCACATTCGTCCGAATCTTTGCTACACTTTAACTAACTATGGAACCACAAGTTCAAGCCTCGTTCATTCCTAAAAAACCACTGTCGACCGAAACGCCTGTGGTGTCGCACTATGGCGGCATTTTGTGGTTCGTCGCTTCGGTGATCTTCGTGCTCTCACTCCTTGGCGCGGTAGGCGTCTTTGCCTATCAGGCATACCTTCAGGGCGCGCTCGCCTCAGCCGATCAATCTCTCACGCGCGCACAGGCGGCCTATGATCCGGCGGTCATTGCTGATCTGGTGCGACTCGATACGCGCATGGTACAGAGTTCGACCCTGCTTCAGAACCATCTTAGCCCGTCCGCGATCTTCACGTTCTTGGAAAATAACACGCTCTCATCAGTACGTTTTACCGATTTTGATTATTCGGTCGGTCAAAACGGCGCGGTGTCGCTTGCGCTTGCTGGTGAGGCACTCGACTTCTCAAGCGTAGCCCTGCAGTCCGACGCATTCGGCCAAAGCAAAGCACTGAAAGACGTTTTGTTCTCTGACGTCAACATTGACCCGGCAACCGGTCACGTTGTCTTTAAGGTGAACGCTCTGGTAGACCCTTCGCTGGTGTTGTACCGCAATACACTGACCGCGACCCCGGCCCCCGGGGGAGCGGCGGCTACGACCACGGGCCAGTGATAGTTCGCAACGCACACTCAGACCATCAACTCAGACCATCATATGCGCACCCTACTACCTATAATTCTCATTATTGCGTCGATCGGACTTTTTGTCATGTACATCAATCCGACCTATGCGCAGATCAGCGGTCTTAACTCGCAGCTGCAGCAATACAATGCTGCATTGGATCAGTCTACGCAGGTACGCCAGGTGCGCGATACGCTGCTCTCTCGGCGCAATACGTTCTCGACGAGCGACGTGAACCGCATTGAACGACTGCTTCCCGACAATATCGACAACATCAGACTCATCATCGACATCAATGACATCGCCTCACGGTATCATTTGCAGTTAGCGAACGTGGCAGTGTCGTCGCAGGCTGCTTCGAGTGCGGGTGGTGTCGGAGGCGGCGGCGGACCGCTCGGCACCGTCGATCTTTCATTCACGGTTGGTGCGACGTACGATAATTTCGTCGCATTTCTCCAAGATCTTCAAAGAAGTCTTCGTCTGATCGACGTAACACGTATAAAATTCGACACGGCGAACACTGATCCTTCGGTCAAGGGTGCTCTGAAGTACGATATACAGTTGCAGACCTACTGGCTGCGGCAGAGTTCCACGGGTTCGAGCGCATCACAATAACACTATGAACATCTTGAACAATAAGACATTTTTGTACGGCATGGCAGCGGCTGTGCTCGTCGCGATAGTGCTGTATTTTTATTTCGGCTCGAACTCGTCGCAGCAGACGCTTACGGCGGTCCAGACGCCGACCGGCACGGCGGGACAGAGTTTGATCGTCGCACTTTCCAATCTGCAGGCGGTGAAACTCGACACCAAGGTCTTTTCTGATCCGGTGTTCCTCAGTCTTACCGATTTCGGCGTCACGATCGCGCCACAACCAGTCGGTCGCACTAATCCGTTCGACACGCTCACCGGCGTCGGTTCATCTGCATCGGTGGTACTGCCGGGCAGCATTAAAACAAGCCAATAGTTTCTAGGGCATACTCGCCAGTCTCTGGGTCAAAACCCTAGACCTAGCCCTAGCCCTAGCCCTAGCCCACAGAACATCATGGATCTCATCTCTTTCCTCGCCGACAAAGGTATCGTCAAGCGTGAGCAGGTAGCGAATCTGCAGCGAGAAGCCGGAGGAGTGTCGGCGTCCCCGATGGCGGTCGAGGAAGTCCTCACCCGCCACGGCATAGCGCCCGAGGTCCAGCTCTCCGCGCGCGGCGAACTCCATCAGCTTCCCACCTTCGCACTCACCGAAGTCGTGCCGTTCGATGTCCTGCATTATGTGCCGGAAGATTCCGCGCGCTACTATCGTCTGGCGCCGGTTGGCGTCCGCGATGGCGTTCTTGAGGTCGGCATTACGGACCCGGACAATCTTGAGGCGCGTGATGCTCTCAACTTCATTTCCAATAAGGTCGGCATGCCGTATAAGCTGTTCCTTATTTCGGGTGCGGACTTCGAGCGCTTGCTTGAACAATATAAAGGACTTTCAGGAGAAGTGGGCAGAGCGCTTTCTGAACTTGAGACGGAAAATGTAAAGGAAGCGCGTGCGCAGCAAGAAGGACGCATGACACCCGCATCTTCAAGTCTTGAGGAAGAGACGGTCATCGAAGCGGGCGGAACCATCAAAGAAGATGCGCCGGTCACGAAGATCGTGGAGACGATCGTGAGGCACGCGGTCGAAGCAAATGCTTCCGACATTCACATCGAACCGATGAATGACAAGACGCGCGTGCGCTATCGCGTGGACGGCCTTCTCTCGACTAACCTGACGCTTCCTTCCAAAGTTCATGCCGCCGTATCATCCCGTATCAAAGTGCTCTCGAACATGCGCCTTGATGAAAAACGCAAACCGCAAGACGGGCGCTTCTCGGCGCGCGTGGGCGGGAAGCGTATCGATTTCCGCGTTTCGACGTTCCCGACCTATTGGGGAGAGAAAGTTGAGATGCGTATCCTCGGCATCCAGGCTGCGGAGTGGAGGCTCAACAACCTCGGTCTTACCGAGCACAATCTTAACCTGTTGCGCGAAGCGATCCAGAAACCCTACGGCCTCATCCTCATCTCCGGTCCGACCGGCTCCGGAAAGTCGACCACGCTCTTCTCGCTGTTGTCGGAGGTCGACACCGAGACCAAGAACGTGCTCTCGCTTGAAGACCCGGTCGAGTATACGATCCCTGGCGTATCTCAGTCTCAAGTGCGGCCCGAGATCGGTTACACGTTCGCCAACGGTTTGCGTACGACCTTGCGCCAAGACCCCAACGTGATCATGGTGGGTGAGATCCGCGATAAGGAAACGGCGGGTCTCGCCGTGCAAGCTGCGCTCACCGGGCACCTCGTGATCTCGACCATTCACACCAATGATGCGGTCGGGATCATCCCGCGCTTGCTTGATATGGGTGTCGATCCGTATCTGATCCCGCCGACCCTCGTGCTCGGCGTGGCGCAGCGCCTCGTGCGCACGTTGTGCCCCGGCACCGGCAAGGCTATGGTGGTGGACGACGGCATCAAAGAAATGCTCGATAAACAATTCACTGATGTGCCGGCAGAATTCCGCGGGGAGATACCGAAACTCGATCATGTATATCGGATAAAGCCGACGCCGGAGTGTCCGTCGGGCACGCGCGGACGCACCGCGGTGTTCGAGATGTTCGGCATGACCCCCGAGCTTGAGTTGGCGATATTGGCAGGAAAGTCGCAGGATGACCTGTACCGCGTTGTCCGTACTCAAGGCATGCTCACGATCAAAGAAGACGCTATCATTAAATCCGCTCAAGGCGTCGTACCGTTCGAAGAAGTTAATACGCTCGGCGGTGAATTCGATTTTCCTGACACTGCAGAAGCGCCCATCGTCGGCGACGTCCCGCTGGAGCAGGGCGGCGAGGGAGTCAGTGCTCCGTCGGCAGATCGCGGACAAGATCCTGCGAATGTGACCGAAGTTGAGATATGATTGATGAAGGCAGACCAAAACAACGCCTATGACCGACACCGCCACGAAACAAAAAAGCATTCTGCTCGTCGATGACGACACCTTCCTGCTTTCGCTCTATGCGAATAAGTTCAGTGCCGATAAGTCAGTGACCGTCGAAGCGGTCGATACGGTCGATGCTGCTTTGGCGAAATTGCGCAAAGGGTTAGCGCCCGATATCATCGTCTTCGATATGGTCATGCCGAACCTCGACGGCTATGACCTGCTTAACAGGCTTAATGACGAAGGTCTTGCCCCCCAAGCGATACGCATCGCTCTTACCAATGAGATGGCCCCTGAACAAGAAGAGCGAGTCCGCGCCCTTGGCGTAAACGGGTATATCATAAAGGCATCGAACATACCTTCGGAGGTGGTGCATGAAGTTCTTCGCATTGCAGGAAGTGCGGCGCCTAGACGATAGACCATCACACCCTCTTTTATTACTTGAACTAATACTATGGAACACAAACAGTATCTGATAAAACTGACCGACGACGTGCTTACTCAGGGCGCGAGCGACCTCCATCTCATTGCGGGAAATAAACCGATCATGCGTGTATCGGGTGTTTTGACGGCGCTCATGTCAGAGCCGGTTCTTAGCAACGATGATGTTGGCGGATTGCTTGAGAGTATGGTGAGCACGGAAAGCAAAAAGCGATTCTTCGATACAAAGGAGCTCGATTTTTCGTGGTCCTTCGGCGATAAAGCCCGTTTCCGCGGCAATGCCTATTTTGAGCGCGGCTCCATCGGCATCGCGCTACGCCTCATTCCGCGCACCATCCGCACACTCGCCGAACTCAACCTCCCGCAGGTCCTTGAGAATTTCGCGGCGCGCCAGCAAGGTTTCTTTCTGGTGGTCGGTCCGGTAGGGCAGGGAAAGACGACCACGCTCGCCAGTATGCTGGAGATCATCAATCAGACGCGCACGGAGCATGTGGTCACGATCGAAGATCCGATCGAATTCTTATTCGATAATAAAATGTCCATCATCGACCAGCGCGAGGTGCGCATCGACACCACGGATTTCCAGACCGGCCTTCAGTCGGTATTCCGACAAGACGCGAACGTCATCATGATCGGAGAAATGCGCACGCCGGAGACCATCGCGACGGCGGTCACGGCGGCAGAGACCGGACATCTCGTCCTCTCGACGCTCCACACGAACAATGCGGCGCAGACCATCGATCGTATCATTGACTCCTTCGGAGCGACGCAGCAGGATCAGATCCGCGCGCAACTCGCCAGCTCTCTCATCGGCATTTTCTCGCAACGTCTGGTGCCGCGCACGGCAGGCGGTCTTTTGCCGGTGTTTGAGCTCCTTATCAACAATGAGGCGGTCGCGAATCTGATCCGCGAAAAGCGCACGCATGAACTCCAGACCGTGATCGAGACCAGCAGCCGAGATGGTATGATCGATATGAATAGGTCGCTTGCCGAGCTGGTGCGCTCCGGCGAGATAGCCGTTGAGACCGCGTACGCCCATTCATGGAATCCAAAGACATTACAAAGACTTTTGTAGGCGATCGAGGAATAATTCACTATGTTATACCAATACCAAGCCATAGACGCTGAAGGACGCACCTCGGAAGGGACCGTCGACGCACAGTCGGAGGACATGGCGGTCACGTCTCTGCAGAGACGCGGCTTGACGATCGTCTCGATCACGATCACTGGCGGTTCTAAGCAGAATATCCTCACTATGTTCACGTGGGGAGGGGGCGTCTCTGGCCGCGATGTAGTGCTTTTGTCGCGCGAGATCTCAACTCTTTTTGAAGCACAGGTCTCAGCACTCCGCGTCTTTCAGCTGCTCGCCGAACAAGCAGAAAAGGCGCAGATGCGAGAAGCGCTCATTCAGATCTCCGATGATCTTCAGGCCGGTGAAAATCTTTCACGCGCGCTTGAGAAGCACCCGAAGCTGTTTTCCGATTTCTTTGTCAGTATGGTTCGTGCCGGTGAGGAGACCGGTAAATTGGATCAGACATTTGCATACCTCGCGGATTACCTTGATCGATCATTCGAGCTTACTTCTCGCGCGCGCAACGCGCTCATCTATCCGGCGTTCGTCCTCGCCACGTTCATCGCCGTGGTCATACTTATGCTTACCTTCGTCATCCCGAAGATCACCCCGATCCTTACGGAATCCGGCGGAAGCCTGCCCGTTTACACACAGCTCATCATTTCCCTCAGTATGTTCTTTGTCGATTACGGCGTTTTCTTGCTCATCGCGATCATTATCGGAGGCTTTGCGCTCGTGAGATGGATGCAGACGCCGAGCGGAAAGCTCGAGGTCGATCGCATGAAATTATCACTCCCGTTCGTAGGCGACCTCTATCGCAAGCTGTATTTAGCGCGTCTTGCCGATAACATGCACGTCATGCTTTCTTCAGGTATCGCTGCGGTGCGCGCCCTTGAGATAAGTGCGTCAGTTGTCGACAATACCGTATTCCGCGGTATCCTCTCCGATGCTGCCGATGCGGTGAAGACCGGAAGCTCAATGTCGGCGGCGCTGCGCCACAATCCTCGCGAGATACCCCCTATTCTGACGCAGATGATCCAGGTGGGTGAAGAGACGGGGGAGTTGGGCAGCGTCCTTGAACGCTTGTCGAAGTTCTATCAGCGAGAGGTGAACTCTGCTGTTGACACGCTGGTCTCGCTCATCGAACCGGCGCTTATCGTGGCGTTGGCGGTTGGTGTCGGTTTCTTGTTGGCGTCGATCTTGGTGCCGATCTATAATCTCGCGAACACCATCTGACCGGAGAGGTGGCGGGGCGGTTGTCCACAGCCTGTTCCTTAAATCATTCGTTTTACCGTATAATGTTTAATATGCATACATCTAAGGCGCGAGGCTTCACTCTTATCGAACTCCTCGTCGTGGTTGCCATCATCGCTATGCTCGCAAGTATTATCTTGGCGTCTCTCAACCAGGCACGCACGAAATCTCGCGATGCACGGCGTATCGCCGATGTAAAGCAGATCCAATTGGCACTGGAGCTGTATAACAACGACTACGGCGGATATCCGGTCTTGGCAACATTCGGCGATCTGAGCACCGGTCTTGCAAGCGCTCTCACGCCGACCTACATATCAGCGATGCCGTCTGATCCGGGAAGCTACACCTATCAATACCAGTCACTTTCTGATGGAACGGTGGGTTCAGCAGTATGTTCGACCGGCAAATGCTACAGCTATGTGATACAGATCCAGCTCGAAAACAATAACACGTCGGTTCTGGCGCAGAGCGCAACGAAACCGACCAACAGCGGTGCTACATGCACCACCTCCGGCACCACCTATTATTATTGTGTGCGCCCGTAAAACATTGGTGTATACTAAATAGGTGCGCTTTTAGCTGTAATCTTAGAAAAGCTCATTTCTATGAAAAAAACATTTACCCGCGGTTTCACCCTCATCGAACTCTTGGTCGTCATCGCTATCATCGCGATCCTCGCCAGCATCATTCTTGCTTCGATCAATCAGGCTCGCGTCAAGTCGCGCGATGCACGCCGTCTTGCCGACACCAAGCAGATCCAGAACGCGCTTGAGCTCTATAACAACGACAATGGCCAGTATCCCGCAACGCTTGCAGTGCTTGCTCCGAAGTACATAGCGTCGGTGCCGACCGATCCGCAAGGAACATCGACCGCGTACTCGTACGCAGGTTTGCAGGGTGAGGGAAGCAGCCCGGCGAGCTGCGGAAGCTATCACCTTGGCGCTACGCTCGAACAGTCGAATAATCCGGCACTCAATGGCCGTTTCGGTGGAGCGGTCGGTGGTACCTATGGCACTGCCACACAGGATGGTACGGTGTGCACCGGCAGCGGTGTCGATTTCGCTGGAACCGGCAATGTGTACGATATCCGTCCGTAATTGAGGAGTATCGATATCAAGAAAACAGCGCGGGACAGCCGCGCTGTTTTTATGTTCTCCATTCCTCTATTCCTTCATTCCTTATATACTAGAACCAATCTTAAAATAAATGGCGTGACGAGAGGATCGTTTCGCGAGCGGGACGAAGCCGTGGAGCACGAAGCGTACCTTGCTACGTTGAGTGTGAACGGCAAGTCGTAGCCGCGAAACGACCCTCGCGGTAGCCAAGTGCTATACTGAGCTTGTTATTCACGATTTATTTTGAGATAGGTTCTAATACTATGTTTCTTCTTTTTGCCTTTCTTCTCGGCGCTATCATCGGCAGTTTCATCAATGCGCTGGTGTTCCGCTATGGCACCGGTGTAGGAATGAATGGCCGCTCGCGATGCATGCATTGCAACCATACGCTCGGAGCGCTCGACCTGGTGCCGATCTTTTCTTTTCTCGCTCTTCGTGCCCGCTGCCGTTATTGCGGTGGGCGCTTGTCGTGGCAGTATCCGCTTGTGGAGCTGAGCGGAGGTATTCTCTCGGCAGGGGTCATAGCGGTCTACCCGAGTTCGCTTGCATTCAGTCTCTTCTTTGTCATGTGGATGACGCTGTTGTTCGCGGTCGTCTATGATATCCGACATACCATACTCCCGCATGAAGCACTGGCTCTGACCAGTGCGGTCGGTTTGGTCAGCACGGCGCTTTCATGCTCCGATGGTTCATGCACGCTTGTCACTCCATCCGTCTTGGCACTCGGAAGCGGCGTGATCGCAGCACTGCCGCTCTTTGTCCTCGCTCTTGTTTCGCGCGGACGGTGGATGGGGTGGGGAGATCCGCTTCTTGAGCTTGGGCTTGGTTGGATGCTCGGTCTTGCAGGAGCCTTTACCGCCTT
>JAKBZO010000014.1 GCA_021839985.1 bacterium | reverse complement strand
TTTGCAGGACAGACGAGATGGTATATGAGCACGCTCACGTTGTGGCTTTTGTGCAAGTAGATGCTCACAGCTCTACTCTAACACCGCAGCAAGCTGCGGGGTATTTACCCTAAGAGGGAATAAAAACAATCTTTGTAGAAGCAAAGAAAAAGCCCGCTGTGGTCGCGGGGTGTTGGGTGCCTCTCTGGTGGTTTCGGGCGTATGTGTGGGTCGGGCCGCCATGGTTGGTAGCAACTAACTATACAAAAATTCGATCACCCCGAAGTACGTCGCTTCGCTCCGACTACAGGGCAGGCGTCTTAATGTTATTTAAGAATGGAGGAACTCTATTACATCCCCATCGTTTACCACGTATTCTTTGCCTTCGGTACGGACTTTGCCTTGTTTGCGCGCCTCGGCATATGAGCCGGCTTCGAGAAGCGTCTGCGTGCCGATAACTTCGGCGCGGATGAATTTGTCGCGGAAGTCGGTGTGGATCGCGGCACCTGCCTCCGGCGCCGTGCTTCCCCGCTTGATCGTCCAGCCGCGCGTCTCGTCTTCGCCGGTCGTGAAGAACGAGATGAGACCGAGCAGATCGTATCCGGCGCGGATCAGATCGTTGACGCCGTCGTCGAAGACGCCATATTCACGTCGGAACTCCTCCTTGTCCTCTTGATGCAATTCCTTGAGCTCGTTCTCGATGTTGGCGTCGACGGTGACGTACTTCATGCCGGAATGCTCGAAAAAATCCATAAGCTTCACCCAGCGCTCGTCCCTCTGCATTTCATCGAGATTGTGGCCGCCAGCTTCGCGATTGAGAACAAAGAGCATCGGCTTCATGGTAAGCAGATGCAATCCGCGCGCTGCCACGGTCTCTTCTTCCGAAAGATCAGCGGTGCGTGCGAGACCGCCCGCTTCAAGTACCTTCTGGATCTTTTCTGCCGCAGCTTGCTCTGCGATCGCCTCTTTCTTTCCGGCGCGCACATCGCGTTCAAGCGTACCAAGGCGCTTCTCTACTGTTTGCATGTCGGCGAGAATAAGCTCGAGATTGATCGTTTCGATGTCGCGCAGCGGATCGCAATCGCCCTCGACGTGGATGATGTTGGTGTTATCAAAAATGCGCACGACCTGCGCGATCGCGTCGGTCTCGCGGATATGCGAAAGAAATTGATTGCCGAGTCCCTCGCCTTCCGACGCGCCGCGCACGAGTCCGGCAATGTCGACGAACTCGACCGCCGCCGGCACTTTTTTGGCACTGTGGCTGAACTGCTCGAGTCGGTCGAGCCGCGCATCGGGCACAGCAACGACGCCGACCGATGGGTCGATGGTACAGAACGGAAAGTTCTCCGCCGGAACGCTTTTCTTGGTGAGGGCATTAAAAAGCGTCGACTTGCCGACGTTTGGAAGACCCACGATGCCGATGCTAAGCATGGGCAGCATTATCGCAGAAAAATCAATATCTGTACAGACATTTGACGTAACTACTATTTTAGTGTATCGTTGCAACGGTTGTCCTTCACATGGGGGAGAAAATTCATGCAAACACAGTCGCGACCTGGCGTACTCAGCGAACGCAATATGCGCTGGTACCTTGGAGGACAGATCTTGTCCATCACCGGGCTCATGCTTCAGTCGGCTGTTCTTGCTCTCCTGGTTCTCAAACTGGTCGGCAAAACAGATGCACCCCTCTGGAGCGGGCTCGTCTACTCGCTCGGGTTTGTCCCGGGCATGTTTCTCGGTCCGTTCGCCGGCATCATCCTCGACAAAGGCGACAAGCGCAAGATCCTGATGGTCACATCAGCATTAAGCGCCGTGCAGCCCTTGGTGCTCGCCTACCTCACGTGGACGGAGCACGTTACTGTCGCGGAGATATGCATCCTGGCGCTTTTCGCTGGCGTTACAAACGCCATCGATGGTCCGGGACGAAACGTGATCGTCAAAGATGCTGTCCTGCATCCGCATAATGTTCGGCCGGCATCGAAGATGTTCACCTCGCTCTACAACCTCGCCCAGATTATCGGGCCCGGCATGGCAGGATATCTGGTGCTGAACTTCGGGTTCGCATCAACGTTTCTGCTGAATGGCTTCTCGTGCACGGGCGCACTCGTTGCACTCGCCATGATGAAGCTGGTACCGAGGGATCTCCGGACCGCATCTGCAGCGCTTGAGAAGAAGGGAGTGTGGCACCTCGTCTGCGAAGGCGCGCGCTACACATTCAGCCACCCGAGCATACGGGTATGCGTCATTCTCACGACCTTGCTTCTCACGTTCGGGATGTCCTACTTCACGCTGCTCGCGGTCATCGCGCGCGACGTGTTCCATGGAGACCCGCTCGTGTATAGCAGGATGGCCATGTGCTCTGGTGCCGGTTCATTCGTCGGGGTGATGGCCTCCATCAAATTCGATGGTCGCATGTCGCATCGATGGACGGTTGTCATCGGGATGCTCGTACTCGGCACCACGCTGACGGCGCTCTCGCAAACAACCGATGTCGATATCGCGATGCTGCTCATCTTCATAGCGGGCACTTGCTTTATGGCGACGTTCTCGACTATCCGCTCCTCGATCATCCATCTTGCACGGCGCGAATTGTCGGGGATCGTGATGGGGTTCACGTTCACTTGCTTCTACGCTGGCATGATCTTCGGATCGTTCGGCGCAGGTGCGGTCGCGAACCACATCGGCTGCATGCCGATGCTCGGGATAAGCGGTATCGCTCTGATGGCTCTCGGTGTCGCGGCGAATTTCTCCCAAGGCGTGCGCGGGCTTGATGCAGCGCATTCCTAAGTGATCTTTCGCAGCGACCAACTTGATCGCCTGGCTTCCGAGCCAGGCGATTTCTTTTTGTACGGTTTTATATCGCGTAAGTAATTACAGAAATAATCGGCATGTACGCCGAGACAAAGCCCCTAATTGACCGAACGCTCACGCGGGTGTCTAATGACGCGAGAGTTGATCACGTAGTTCCCCCGCATACTCACACTGGAGGGTTTGAGATGAGCAATAACCTGTTCCCCGGCTACTCGCTTGCAATGCCCGCGGTCGACGGTCTGCTGGTTCGACTAACAAACGGCGACCGGTTGATCTTCACGCTCGCGAGCGACGGCACGTTAAGATCGATCGGCGTCGAGCGTGCCGACAAGACAGTCGTCTTCGTTCATCGAGCAAGCGGTGAGATCGATCAGTCAATGAGCGTACCACATCTGTTCGACCAGACAGTCGCCGGTGAAGATCTTGAACGAGCGATATTCGATCTGGTACAGCTTGTCGGCGCACTCTGTGGTTTGCTCTGGCAGCACAAGATCGAATATGTCGACGACCGCATCGTTTGGGAGTTCCTTAAGTACGAACCGCCAGGATCTCGTCATCCCAGAACTCATCATCGTTGATCGGTTACTGCGAGCCCCGCACCGGATGGTGCGGGGCTTCTTTTTGTCTACAACGCCTAGTTCGCTTGCGGTGTGCTCGGCGTTGTTGGCGGCTTCAGTACGTCGCCTTGTTTGGTGAAGAAGATGAAGCCAGCGAAGAAGACGATCACCCACAAGATATAGCCCATGAAGAGCTGTCCGAATGACAGCGACGGCACGGTCGTGTGAAGGATGAAGAGCGCGTACCAGGTGGCGGTCACGATGCCGGTGATCGGCGCATGCGGCTCATCTTTGGTACGCGTGACCGACGCGGTGATGTTGAACAGGAAGATGAATAGAATGACGACCCATTTGAATACATATGCTGGCGCGGTCACGAGCGCCATCTCGCCGGCGATGGCGTGCGCAAGCGTGATGAAGATGCCGGAGACGACGATGAACCAGAGGCCAGCGCGTTCGATGCCGCCCGCAATGCTGCTTGCCTCCGCGTTGTACGGACGATTGCGCGCTGCGAGGGTAAGACTGACGGTCGCGCCGCCGACACCGAGCGCCACGCCGAAATTCTGAGCAATATAAAAAATGAGCCCGACGAGATCGCTGATAGACATAACCCCAGTATAGCGCATCAATGCCGCGCTTGTTGAAGTGCTGTGTGGAGAGCAGCGTTAAATCCGGTGGACACAAGTAATTCCTCGCCGTCGCTCGGAATTCTCGCGACCCCGGCTCGCTGTTTTGCTCGCTGGGGGCGCTCGCAAAATATGCTGCGCCGGATCCGACTCCCGCGCGAGCAAAGTAGTTTGCTCGCTCTCATGCCGCACAAATTAAAAAATTAAAAACGGCTCATCGCTGTTTTTAATTCTGTGGACCCGAGGGAAGTCGAATCCCTGACCTCTGCAATGCGAATGCAGCGCTCTACCAGCTGAGCTACGGGCCCTCAATATATCAAAAGCTTTGTCGGGGAGCCGAGAATCGAACTCGGGTCTCACGCACCCGAAGCGTGTATAATACCACTATACGACACCCCGACGGAGCTTTCGATACGCTAATTTGTACAACAACTACGTGATTCAAAGATATCACGTGTGCACCCTATAGGACTCGGTCACGAACATTTTTGCTCGCCGATCGCTCGTAAAAATTTCTCGACCCTGATCTTGCGACCCCATCTGCTGACGGGGTACCCGCAAGATCTTTCGAGTCCTATAGGTCGCTACATGATCATAGTCGCAAACACTGCGTGTTCGCTCCTTGATCATGTGCACCCTATAGGACTCGAACCTATGACCCCACCCGTGTGAAGGGTGTGCTCTACCAACTGAGCTAAGGGTGCGTCTCGCCATCATATCAAAAGATACGAAAAAGTGAACTCGTAAAATTTGTTACGCGTGGTGATATTTTCCGCCATCAATGATGGTGATCGCACGGTACAGCTGCTCGACGAGGATAAGCCGCACGAGCATGTGCGGAAAAATGAGCGAAGAAAGTTTGAACGTGAGGTCGGCGCGTTCCTTCACCGAATCATCGACGCCGAATGCGCCGCCGATCACGAAGACGAGACGTTTGACCCCTGACTGGGTTTGAGCGTCAAGCAGGTCAGCGAGATCGGTCGTAGAAAGATCCTTTCCTTTTTCGTCGAGCAAGATCACAAAGTCGTCGACCTTGATGAGCTTGAGTATCGCGGCGGCCTCGGTCTCTTTCGTGTCTGGTTTCGGGAACGCCCAGTCGATCGGCAATCTCTTCTCAAGACGCGTTTGATATTCCGCAATACCATCTGCAACCGTGTGGTCGTGCGTTTTACCTGGAGAGATGATAAGTAGCTTCATAGGCTATTTCATTGTGCGTTAAAAACAAGAAAACGCCAATGGTTCAGATGCATCGTCCCTGGCACCGTGGTAATGTTTTATTATGGTCGACAAACAGAAACCAACGCAGTACAACGAGCGCACTAATGCATTCAGAACGCTCGTAGATAAAATATACATACACCGACTGCCGTCGTATGGAAATAAGATCTTTTACGGTCTCGGGTTTTTGGCGCTGACATCACTGATCTTCCTCATCATCTCAGGAACTATCCTCGCCTTCAAAGGGCAAGCGTGGTGGCTTTATGACCCGATCGGCATCTATGCCCGAAGCGTGCATCTGTGGAGCGTACAGGCGTTCATCGCTATCCTGATCCTTCACGCGCTTGTTGGATTCTTAACGAGCGGTTTTCGTCCGCCGCGTAGAATGGTGTGGGTGTTTGGTGCGGTCATATTCTGTCTCGTGCTCATACAAACGGAATTCGGATACGGCCTTCGCGGCGATTTCTCGTCGCAATTCCGCGCGGTCTCAGGCGCTGATTTTTGGAACGGCTCGCATCTTGGCTACTGGATAAACCCTCTTAACCACTGGCAGGATCTCGCGATCCACGTCGCCATCATCCCGCTCGCCATTCTCGGTCTGTTCGTGCTCCACTACATCCTCGTCCATACCTACGGCATATCGAAGCCGTATCGCGCCGACATAAAATACAAGATGGTCCCAGCCGATCATCGGATCATGTGGACGCGCGGCGCGGTGCTCGCCGTCTCCATTCTCGTCCTCGCTTTTTTCTTTCACTCGCCGTATGTGCCGCCGTCAACGATAGCGGGCGTCGTCGCAACTGACCACTCACTGGTTTCATCAACGCTCGCCGATGAATACGCCCGCACTTCCGACACCGCAACGTATCTAGACTCTATAGATCCTTACACCTTCGACACGCGAGAGGTGTTCGTGGTGAAGCCGTACGAAGCGCTGGTGGGCGGAATGGCGACGACCTCTGATGTGATGGTCGCGGCTCTGATGCCGACGATCGAGAGCGGCGCATATGAAGCCTATCTGAACAATGAAGATCCGGCTCCGTATACCTACTCACTCCGTTTCCTCAATGACATGGGCGTTCTTGAAGAACGGGCTGGCACACTTGGTTTTGCGACTACGCAATGGGGCATGGCGAAAGACGAGAATGGCCATCTTATCGGCCTGCCGCCGGGCTCGTGGTGGTTCACCCCTCTCGGTTTGCTCAATAGCACGTTCGACCTCGTCGATAATTCAAACGGCGATGAGATCGCTGCCTATACGCTCGGAGCGATCATGCTGTTGTTCGTCACGTTCCCCTATCTCCCGTATCTCAATCGCCTGCCTGAGGTGCTGCACGTAGCGCCTTTTATCTGGAAGGATAACGATGTGACTGACGCGCCCGACAAGGAAGAGAAAAAATAGGTGTGGAGGTTGACGGATTTGAGTGTTACCGCAGCCTCTTAGATATCTGATTTCGGGGACACCCCTCTAATCGTGTGCTTTGCTGAGAGAGAGAGGATAAGAAGCTTCATTGAGGGTGTCGTGTTCTGAAATCTAGTCTCGACGCTTCATACTCCTTTGTTTTGTGGACCCGAGGGGGATCGGCCAAGCGCTCGCTCGTCGCCGTCGCTCCTCGCTCCGCTTCGTCATGCTCGCGCGACCTGTCCTGCTGGCCAGGTGCCCGCGCTCGCTTTCGATCCTCCCTCGTATCTTACAAAACAATAGTCATATAAAGCTAGACGCTTCATACGCCTTTGTTTTGTGGACCCGAGGGGGATCGAACCCCTTACCTCGCCCATGCCATGGGCGCGCTCTACCAATTGAGCTACGGGCCCAACGTTGAATTAGTGTAATACAAAAACACAAACAGCCCAAGATGTGGGAGTTTGGATCAAAATCGATGAGATGCTAGGCGCGGACGAGGAACGATCATATAAGAGCGGAGCTGCACAACGCAGATCGCGATTTTGGACACACTCCCCTAGAGAATGACTGTCGCACCGTTCTTGTGCACCTCCAACACTCCCCCGTCGATGCGGAATTCTTGCTCGGTGTCATCTTGCAGGCGCACGACCGCGATCCCTTCGTTGAGGATAGTAACGAATGGTTCATGGTTCGGCAGAATGCCCAAGACGCCTCCCACCGATGGCACGGAAAGATAGGCGGCTTCGCCGTCAAAGAGATTCTCGTCTACTTTTGCGATGACCACATGCATAGTTGTTATTCTTTGGTCACGCTATCGATCGTGCCCTTCATATAGAACGCAGCCTCCGGCTTGTCGTCATGACGACCTTCGAGAATTTCGCGGAAGCCGCGGACGGTTTCAGAGACCGGCACATACACGCCCGGAATGCCGGAGAAGACCTCTGCCACGTGCACCGGCTGCGAGAGGAAGCGCTGGATCTTGCGCGCGCGGTAGACGAGCTGCTTATCGTCGTCGGAGAGTTCTTCGATGCCGAGGATCGCGATGATGTCCTGAAGATCCTTGTAGCGCTGAAGTACGCGCTTGGTTTCGTTGGCGACGCGATAATGTTCCTCGCCGACTATGTCGGGGTCAAGTGCGTTGGAGCTTGATTCAAGCGGATCGATCGCCGGGAAGAGGCCGAGCGATGCGAGCTGGCGCGAGAGCACGATGGTCGAGTCGAGGTGTGAGAAGGTCGTTGCCGGCGCTGGATCGGTGAGGTCGTCGGCTGGCACATAGATCGCCTGCACTGAGGTGATCGAACCTTTCTTGGTGGAGGTGATGCGCTCTTGGAGCTGACCCATTTCTTCAGCGAGCGTCGGCTGGTAGCCCACGGCCGATGGCACGCGGCCAAGCAGTGATGACACTTCGGCGCCCGCTTGCACGAATCGGAACACGTTGTCCATGAAGAAGAGCACGTCCTTGCCCATTTCGTCGCGGAAGTATTCCGCCATCGTGAGACCGGAAAGCGCGATGCGTGCGCGTGCGCCTGGCACTTCGTTCATCTGACCAAACACGAATGCGGTCTTATTGATGACGCCGGACTCCGTCATTTCATGATAGAGGTCGTTGCCTTCGCGCACGCGCTCGCCCACGCCCGCAAACACCGAGTAGCCGCCGTGCTCGCTTGCCACGTTGTGAATGAGCTCTTGCATGAGCACGGTCTTGCCCACGCCGGCGCCGCCGAAGAGGCCGACCTTGCCGCCGCGCATGAACGGCGCGAGAAGGTCGATCGACTTGATGCCGGTCTCGAACACTTCAGCCTTAGTGCTCTGATCTTTGAATGAAGGAGGATCGCGATGGATCGAGGAGCGCGGCGCACCCGATGGAGCCGGCTTGCCGTCGATCGGATCGCCGACCACATTGAAGAGACGGCCGAGCGCCTGCTCGCCCACCGGTACGGAGACCGGAGCGCCGGTGTCGAGCACTTCGGTGCCGCGCGAAAGACCAGCGGTGTCTTGCAGCGCGATGCAGCGCACGCGGCCGAGACCGATATGCTGTGCCACCTCGAGCGTGATCGTACGCTCACCCACTTTCACCTGCAGCGCGTTGCGCAGCGCCGGCAAATGTTCGCCTTCAAAATATGCGTCGACGACCGGCCCGATGATCTGTTTGATTTCTCCGCGTGAGTTCATAAAGTTCGTAAAGTTTATAAAGTTAATAAAGTCTAAACCAATTTCCACTATCTACAAAGTTTTTATTAAGCCGGACAATATCTTCGATATTTCGTTCGATAAGTCGAGTAATGGCCCAGCTTTCGTGAGGGGAATATATCCAAGTTTTGGCGCGACCAAGAGCATCGATCTCGTTTCTGCACAAGACCCTTTTGCTATATACAAGAATTGCTTGAACTCTTTATTCCCCTTTCTTTCAAAGCCTTCGGCAATGTTGTTCATGATAGAAACGGAAGCTCGTTGTATCTGATCTCTGAACGCGAAATCTTTATTGCTCCTGAATATTTCGTAGATCTTAAGCGTAAGTGTTTCTGCTTTTTGCCAAGCTATTATGTCTTCAAATCTATCGAATTTCATATACTTTTCTTTAGGGACTTTACAAACTTTATGAACTTTCTAACTCAATTCGCCATCGCTTCCATGCCGCCAGTAATTTCAGACACCTCGCGCGTGATCGCTGCCTGGCGCGCTTTGTTGAACTGAAGCGTAAGCGCTTGCTGGAGCTCTGCGCCCTTGTCGGTCGCCGACTTCATCGCCACCATGCGCGCTGAGTGTTCGGATGCTTGGTTCTCAAGCAGTGCGTGGTAGACGAACACAGAGGCGAGTTTCGGCAGCACGACGTCGAAGACCTGCGCACGCGATGGCTCGACGGTGTACACACTCGGGGCACTTTCGGCTTCTGAGCTGCGAAGCTCGGCGAATTTTCCTCGTGCTGGAACGATGTCGTCGACCACTTCGCGCAATTCATCGAGTGACAGCGGAAAGATCGTGCGCACGGTCGGGCGCTGTTCGAAGGTGGTGATGAAATGTTGGTACGCGATCTTCACGACATCACACTCGCCTTCCGCGAATCGGAACGCGGCTTCGTTCACGATGTCATGCATGAGTTGCGACGAAACTTCCTCGGCATTGTGCGGATGATATGCTTCGATCGCGTAATCGCGACGCGCGAAATAGTCGTTGGCTTTGCGGCCGACCGCAATGATCCGCACTTGCACCTTTGAGAGCCCTGCTTCTGCGATGTCGCGCTCCACCGCGCGCAGCACGGCGGAATTGAGTGCACCGGCGAGACCGCGATCGGCGGTCACGACAATGTAGGTCGCGCGCGCCACATCGCGCACCTGCGTGAGCGGATGACGCGCGAGGTCCTTCGAGCCGGCGACGCGCGCAAGCACCGCCATCGCGGCGCGCGCATACGAGCGGCCCGCGAGCGCCTTCTGCTGCGCCTTGCGCATCTTGGCAGCCGAAACCGCTTCCATCGCCTTGGTCACCTTGCGAGTCTTTCCGATTGAGCGGATCTTGGATTTTATTTGTTTCAGTCCTGCCATTGTTTAGGTGTTAGCTTTTAGCCGGTAGCTTTTAGGTCTAGACCTACAAGCTAAAACCTACCAGCTTATCTCTGATGTGTCTCCACGTACTGCCCGAGCGCCGCTTTCAGCTTCTCTGCCGTTGCATCGTCGAGCGCGCGCGTTGATGCGATCGTGGTGAATACTTCCGGATGCTCCGCTTCGATGAACGCGAGAAGCTTCTCTTCGAATGCTGGTACTTCCTCCACGCCAACGCCTGCGAGATAACCATTGGTGGCGGCGTAGATCGAGACGACCTGTCGTTCGAATGGAAGCGGTGCGCCGTTGCGCTGCTTGAGGATCGCGACCATGCGGCTTCCCGAGTCGAT
This sequence comes from bacterium, assembly GCA_021839985.1. Taxonomy (GTDB): domain Bacteria; phylum Patescibacteriota; class Minisyncoccia; order Phycocordibacterales; family SBAW01; genus JAKALC01. The sequence continues at coordinate 9,312 of JAKBZO010000014.1, read as the reverse complement.
CTGGCGTTTGGTTTCGGCGTCGAGGTCGCTGGCAAATTGCATGAATGCTTCGAGATCGCGGAACTGCGCGAGCTCAAGGCGGATCTTGCCGGAGACTTTCTTCATCGCTTTGGTCTGAGCGGATGAGCCCACGCGCGACACCGAAAGACCAGCGTTGATCGCGGGGCGGATGCCCTTGTTGAAGAGTTCCGATTCGAGGAAGATCTGGCCGTCGGTGATGGAGATCACGTTGGTCGGAATGTAGGCCGACACATCGCCTTCTTGCGTTTCGATGATCGGCAGCGCGGTGAGCGAACCATTGCCGAGCTCCTTGTTGAGCTTCGCCGCGCGCTCCAGGAGGCGTGAGTGCAGATAGAAAATGTCACCCGGATACGCTTCGCGGCCCGGCGGACGGCGCAAGAGAAGCGAGAGCTCGCGATACGCCACGGCGTGCTTGGAGAGATCATCGTAAATGATGAGCGCGTCCTGGCCCTTCTGCATGAAATATTCGCCGATGGCTGCGCCTGAGAACGGCGCGAGGTATTGCAGCGCTGCCGGAGCAGACGCGCCGGCATCGACGACGATCGTGTAGTCCATCGCGCCCTTCTCGCGCAACTGCTGAACGAGGCGCGCGGTCTTACTCTCCTTCTGTCCGATCGACACGTAGATGCAGATCGGTCGGCTCTCTTTCGGCTCGGCGAGCTGGTTGAGAATGGTGTCGATCGCGATCGTGGTCTTGCCGGTGTAGCGGTCGCCGATGATGAGCTCACGCTGACCGCGGCCGATCGGGATCATCGAGTCGATCGCTTTGATGCCGGTATGAAGCGGCGTGTTCACGCCTTCGCGGTCGATAACGCCGTAAGCCTCGCGCTCGATCGGACCACGCTGCTTCGTTTTGATCGCACCTGCGCCATCAAGTGCTTCGCCAAGCGGCGACACGACGCGGCCGATGAGCTCCTCGCCCACCGGTATCGAAAGAACCTCGCCGGTCGAGACGACGGTCATGCCTTCCGACACGCGGCTGGCGTCACCGAGGATGATCACACGCACCGACTCTTCTTCGAGATTAAGCACGACACCGAACACGTCGCCGCCTTCGTTAAGCGAATCTTTCAGCGGCTTGCCGACGGTTGTGTCGAAGCGCACCTGCTCCGACATGATCGCATCCGTGAGTCCTTCGATCTCAGCCACACCATCGCTCACCTTCGTGACGATACCGATCTGCTCGCGCTCTGCCTTCGGCGCGAAACCCTCTATCTCCTTTCTGAATTGTTCGATGAATGTGGACATCTGAGTTTATAATGTTATGAAGTTTATAAAGTGTGACTAGTGGTTATGCGATAAGTTTGCGATACAGATCGATCAGCGTGCGGCGGCCAGATGCGTCGAAGCGGAAGTCGCGGCTTTGCACGGTGTAACCGGAAACCAGCTCCTCGTCGATCGCGACATGCGGATCGATCGACGGCGCAAGCGACGCTGCGCTCTTGCGCGCTTGCTCGACTTCCTGTTCGCGCGCGACGCGCACATGAACCGCATCGTGCCGCTCCTGCCCGGTCAGTTTTTCATACGCAGCCGCGATGCGCGGGATCAGTTTGTAGTGACCGCGGCGCTTGAGCATTGCCTGAAGACGCTCGAAGAGTTTCGGATCGGTGCCGCGCTCTTGTACGGCGCGGTGCAATGCCTGTGCATACTGATGAGCGAGGTCCATGGTGTTTTTTCTACGCGCCGCGAACGGTCTTTTCAACGCCGAGCACAATAAGCTTGGCGACTTCCTGCTTGCTCTCCGCGATCGCTTGCGCTTTAAGCTCGCTTGCCTGAGCTTCTGCGGCGGCAAGAATGCGCGCGGCGCTTGCTTCTCCCGATGCGACGAGCTCGCGCTCCTTTTCACCGCCTGCCTTGCGCGCACTCGCGAGCACGTCGTCTGCCTCGCGCCCTGCTTCGGTGAGGATATGCGAGCGCGACGCCTCTATCTCCTCCAACTTCTCGCGCGCTTGCTCTGCATCAATGACGCTCTGCGCTACCTTCGCGCGGCGCTCTTCGAGTATGCGCATGATCGGCGCATACAGGAAATACCACAGCACGAAGAGCAGCAACCCGAAGTTGATGATGTTGACGATCAGCAGATGCCAATCGATGCCGAATGCGGAGAGAAGTGAGGACATAAGTTCATAAAGTTTTTAAAGTTATAAAGTTCATAAAGAAAGGCGGACCGCGCTTCACTTTATAAACTTTACGAACTTTACAAACTTTCCACTCGTTTATACGAACTTAATAATGAACGAAACCACGAGCGCCAAAATGCCGAGCGCTTCGGTGAACACGATGCCGAGGATCATGTTCGAGACGATCTTGTCCGATGCGTCAGGATTGCGGCCGATCGCTTCCATAGCGCGACCTGCGATAAGACCGATACCAATGCCCGGACCGAGTACCCCAAGACCTGCTGCGAGCGCCATGCCGATGAGACGTGCTGAATCGATATCCATACGATGAATGACCTATGATTAATGACTCACGAAGAAAACAAAAATACCCCACAGGGAATTAAAGAAAATATAGCACGAACGGCATATTCATACAAAAGAAAAGACCCGAGCGCGCGAGGCGGTCGGGTCTGGGTCCTGGCTAGTAGGGGTCGAGCGGCGATTAGGCGCTCTATTTGGAGAAACCCGGGCTGAAGTTGATGCGGTCAGTGTTGCAGCTGCCGTAGTCCTGGTGGCGCTTGGCGATGCGCATGGTCTGCCCTCCTTTTTCACGGAGGTTGCAAGGCGGCGATACCGGACGGTTCGCCGATGGTTCCGCCATAAGCCGAGTCGGGGCGATCTGCACCGACGATGTCGGCCGATCGCGCCGGTCGGGCTAGCGAGGCGGAAGAGGCCGACGTGGCGTCAGGAGGCGGAGGTGCCGGGGCGACAGTGGCCGCCGGTGGTCTGGCCGCCGAGGCCGGTGGACTTGGGATTCGCAATCAGGAAAAAGTTGGCGCCGTTCGTGGAAAACGCCAGCTCGTAGCTTTTAACTTGTAGTTTTAAGTGCCTCTCCTAAAGCCTAGCGCCTAAGCACTAGTGTTTCATTAGTGGTGCGGTTCAGCGACCGCGAGTTTGATGAAGAACAGCGTAAGCATGGCAAAGACCGCGCCTTGAATGATGCCGACGAAGGTCTCGAACGCCATGAGCGGTATCGGTAGGAAGTACGGGATGAAATAGCCGGCTACCGCAAGCAGAACTTCTCCGGCGAAGATGTTGCCAAAAAGACGGAACGAGAATGAGATGAATCGTGACATTTCACTGACGAATTCGATGATACCGACCGTGAATGAAAGCGGCGAATGGAAGTTGAAGAATTTACCGACATACTTAAAGAAGCCGACCGCCATGATACCGATCACTTCGATCGCAATGACCGACACGATCGCGAGCGCGAGTGTCATATTCAGGTCAGTGTTGGCGGCGCGGAAGAGCGGGATCGTCTCGCCTCCTCGGTGTACTACGATGCTGCCGACCAGTGGCATGAAGTCAAAGAGGTTGCTTGCCGCGATGAAGATGAAGAGCGTCGCGATGAGCGGGAAATAACGGATCGCCTCCGCGCGCGTGCCGAGAACGTTCTCCATGAAGCCGAGCACGCCGTCGATAAGCGCTTCGAACGCTGACTGCACTTTGCCCGGAATAAGCTGTGGCCTGCGTCCGACGAAGAACGCCATGATGATAAGCACGATCATGACCGTCCATGCGGTGATCAGCGAGTTCGTGATCGGCACGCCAAAGACACTTCCCAACCGCTCCGCCGCAAGTGCGATATGTAGTCCACCCTGTTCCATACCTGATTACGACATACTCTACCACGAGCGAGGTTGCAATAAAAGCGTGGTACGCTGAAGATACGGTCATTTATGTTGCGCACCTACCGCACATATCTTGTAGTGTTCATGCTCGCCGCCTGCGCAGCATTCCTTCCTCATGCCGCCTTCGCGGCGTCGCCGCAAGTGACTTCGTTCGCGGTAACGCCGACCTCCATCAATAACGACTATGCCGCCGCTTTTTCGTGGCAGATGATGAATGCTTCGGGCGGCGATATATATTTCGCGTGCCCGACCGGCACTACGGTCAAGACGACGACCGGCTCGCCGGTGTCGTGTAATACGCGCATAGATATCGGCAGCGGCGTGAATGTGACCGGATCGGCAGCGTATATCTTCACGAACATCAGCGGCGCGACGCAGAATCTCATTGCCACGCTCTATCCGAAAGATCAGAACGGCACCGATTATGATGCCGGCGGAGCGCAGACCACTCTTTCTATAAGCACGTCGGCGCAGCCGATCGCGAGCGCGTCGATCTCCACCACCTCTCCGTATTCCGGCGCTACCGTAACGCTATCGTGGACGGGTATGGACATCACCGCCACCAACCTCCAACTGCAGTGCTCCCCTTCTCTGTCGTACTTTTCCACCGACGGCACGACTGTGCTCCCGTGCGACGCACCAGCGTTCTCGACCGACTTGCCAGCATCGGGATCGACCTCGTTCATCGTGCGCAACAACTCATACAATAATGTGCAGGTGGCAGCGCGCATACTGGTTGCGGTCGGCAACAAGACCTACGACGCGATCCATGCTGCGGTGGAATACTTTACGGCACTTGCCAGGGTCGATCAGCCCGCGCCAATTGCGAGCATCTACGCCACCTCTACGACGGTCGCGTCGGCCGCTACTACGACGCTCTTATGGTCAGCACAGAACGCGCTCGGCGCGAATCTCCAATTCGCGTGCAGCCCGTCGCTTTCATTCGCATATCCGCAGACCATCGCGACGACCACGACGCTCGTGCCGCTTCCGTGCAATATGCCGGCATTCCCGTCGGCTTTGTCCGCAAGCAGTTCAACGAGCGTAATCTTCACCAACACCAGCGATCAGCCGCAACAAGCAGTGGTGACCGTACTCCCTCTGATCGCGGGCGGTGTCTACGACGCTATCCATAGCGCAAAACTTTCTTTGCTGGTCCAATATCCTGGACAGCTCGCGTCATCGCCTGTGACGCAGATCGTCTTGCCGTCAACGACCCAGATGACGACAAGCGTGAGCACGCCGCATACGCCGATCACGGTGCCGCTTGATATCGGCTCGCGCGGCGCATCAGTGACGATCCTACAGACATTCCTTGCCCTTGATCCGTCCATTTATCCGGAGGGTTTGATAACCGGTTATTTCGGCACGCTCACCCACAATGCTGTCGGTCGTTTTCAAGAAAAATATTCGCTCGCGAAGCCGGGCGACATCGCGTATGGGTTTGTGGGGCCGAAAACACGCGCAGTCATTAATGCGCTTCTGAAGCCGTAGACCTTAAACATCTTAGACTACGCATCTAAGATCTCCGCGGCGTGTTTGATCGCGACGAAGCCGTACGCCCACAGCAGGGGCAGCCACAGCGGCATGACACCGAAGAGAGTGTGGCGCCGGAACACCTCAACGCCGGTCGAGATGAACAGATACTCGAAACCTGTCATCAGAAAGAGACCGGTGATGAACGCGACAAGATCATTCCGATTGCGGCGCAGGATGATCAGAGAAATGAGGATGATGACCGCGTCGATCTTGGTGAGTAAAGAATCATCAGCGATGAACAGGATCAGGGCGACCATAATAAAGACCGGGATCATCCGTAAAAAGATCTGGTAGAGCTTCCACATAGATCAGCTCGTCTTTGTGTCGACTATTTTTTGAAGTCGCTCAACCTCCTGTTTAAGCTCCACCATTTTTAATTCGCGACCCACCATCATCGAGTTCACTTTCTTCGCTTCTTCTTGCTCTTCTATACGCGTGGTTATATCCTCCAATGTTTCCACAGCAGCGATGATATTTCCTTGCACGTCTTTGACGGGCAGTGCAGTGAAAAAGATATACCGTCTCTTTCCGCCGAGGTTGTCATACCATCCTTCGGCTTCCCAGCCCTCTTCGATTATCGATTTATTTAGGGAGAAATTCGAATAATACTTAGACATATCCTGAGCTTTTCGGTCTATGACCAGATCGGAAACGGTGGGTCGTTTGTTTTGATAGAACGGAACCCATTGGTTATCGGTCCCGATCATTTCTTGTGCGAGCGCACCTGTCAATTTTTCACACGCCTTATTCCATACGATGATCTTGTGGTTCGTATCGATCGCAAAGGTCGGCGTTGCCAAGTTTTCAACTATAAGAAAATAAATGTCATTGTCTCCTTGTGTTTTGTCCATAGCAAAATTATAACTCTCTTTTCCAGGTATGAAGAGTCGTCCGTGTGAACTCAGGGAGATGCAGCCAAGCGCCCGCTCGTCGCCGTCGCTCCTTGCTCCGCTTCGCCATGCTCGCGCAACCCACTCTCGCCGAGTAACTACATCGTGCGGTCACCATCATCGATGGCGGCAGATATCACCACAAATGAGGTCTGAGACCGGTTTGCTTCTGTTTGCCATTTTATAGTATCCCTCTTCAACAGATCTATTCTAATGTTCTTAAGAACATTAGAATAGATCTGTTGACAAAACATTCCTCCAACTTTCCCAAGTTAAGATCCTCCTGTGGGGGGTCTTAACGCTTGTGGACCCGAGGAGATGCGGTCACGAGTTACTTATGATCTTGCGTCGTGACGCTCGCAAGATCATAAGTACTCGCGACCCCGCCTCGCTGCCCTGAGCCCCACCAGCTGGCGGAGCTCAGGGCATGCTCCGGCTTTCGAATCTTCTTCGGGAGCAAAGCAGTTTGCTCGTTCCGGTCCACATAAGAAAAAACGCCCAGGCGGGCGTTTTTTCTTATGTGGACCCGAGGAGATTCGAACTCCTGACCCCCTCATTGCAAATGAGGTGCTCTACCAACTAAGCTACGGGCCCATTGATTGGACACATGAAATATATCACAAGGTCGATATCAACTCAAATCATTTCTGCGCCAACGTGATCACGTGCTCAAGGAACTCCGGCAACGATGAGCCGACCGCCGCAAGCGCCTTCGGCAAGAGCGACTCTTCGGTGAGTCCCGGAAGCGCGTTTGCTTCGATGAAATAAATGCCGCGTTTGGTGATGATGAAGTCCGAGCGCGAGTAGTGCGAGAGATCGAGACCCTCATGGACACGTCGCGCGAGATCCGTCAGCTCGTATTTGTCTTGCCCGCCGAACTTGCCGGGGCATTGTTCGATCGACTCTCCGGAATATTTCGCATGATGGTCGAAGAACGCAGAGCCCTCCGGTGGAATGATCTCGATGGGCGGCAGTACATAGCGGTACTCGCCGCGGAACCCGTCGATCACGCCGACGGTCGCTTCCCTGCCGCGGATATATTCTTCGACCAGTACGGCTGGCGACAACTGGAGCGAACTCCGAAGTCCTTCGACAAGCGCATCGAAGTGTGTGACGAGTATGACGCCGATCGATGAACCGCCGACAAGCGGCTTGATGATGACCGGCATGTGGAATGAACGAAAGAGGTCGAGCGCGTAGCTTTCGACACTGCCTTCAACATCGGCTCTGCGCACGACGACGCCGCGCGGCATGCGTATGCCAAGTTTCTTTAAAGTTTGTTTGGCGGAATCTTTGTTAAATGCGATCGACGAAGCGAACGTGCCGGAGCCGGTGTACGGCACACCAAGCGTATCAAGTGTGTGCTGTACCGATCCGTCCTCGCCGTATTCGCCGTGGAGCGCGTTGAATACGACATCGGCTTGCGAGAGTGCGTGCGCCGGCGTTGTCGGTGCGCCGCTGCGATGCCACTGCCCTGCTCTATCGATGAAGATGTCGCGCGGCGTGTACGCGTCGCTCTCACTGAGCGCTCGAAGAACCGCCGCGCCGCTCCTGAGCGATACGTCATATTCGCGCGATGGTCCACCGCGAAGCACGGCGACGGTAATCCTGTTCATACAAGTCAGTATATCATCTGCACCGTAGATGAAAGCATCTTAAGAATCTAAAGCTCTCGCGCCCGATGCACATAGAATACGCGACCGCGTATTCTATGTGCATCGGGCGCGAGATGGGCAATCCGTAATTGCGGCGTCTGTCTTTGTACAACCCCTCTTTCCACTTCTGCGACGACCGTCGCGGAAGTGGAAAACATGTCATATCAGATCCATATCCATATCAGGTCAGACAATGCGGCGTTTGCGCCGGTGGGTGCTGATCGCGAAGCGGTGCGCCTCGCTGTTGGCGAGGATGATAGCGTTCGGGTATTTCGAAGTGAGCGTTTTGTCGCCGATCACGCCGCGCGCTCGGTGGCGCTCGTTCTTCACGACACTGACGACCGGGATCACAACACCGGCTTCGCGCAACACCGACTCGGCCGCAGCGATCTGTGTCTTCCCACCATCGACGACGATCAAATTCGGCAGCTGCCACTCGCTATGTCCAAGCCGTCGTGACAATATTTCTTTCAGTGCGCCGATGTCGTCTCCCGGCTTCGTGTCCTTGAGCGTGAAGGTTCGGTACTCACTTTTGTTGACCTGGCCGTCTTCAACGACCGTCATGACGCCGACCGCTGAAGTTCCCTGCAGATGCGCTGCGTCGTACGCTTCAATACGATAGGGCGCGGACCGATGCAGACTCGACGCGGACGAGCGCAGAAGCTGTCCTCCATCTTTTATCAAAGATACATCTTGGATATGCTGCAGCGCGAAGAGCTGCTTGCGAATGCGCGCGGCTTCCTCGAAGCGCTCTTCGCGAGCCGCCTTCTTCATGTCGCGCTCAAGCTCCTGTAGAAGCTTTTTCTTTTTGCCTTCGAAAAAGAGTGTGATGTGCCGGATGATCCGCGAGTAGTCGCGCTTCCCTATCTCTCCGGTGCAGACGCCAGGACAGAGACCGATCTGTCGATTGAAACACGGACGACATGCAGGTTTTAGCTTTTGGCTTTTAGCTTGTAGTTCGCTACACGGCGTGCACTTGTCGCGAAATGGAAAGATCTTGCGCACGATCTTGAGGGCTTCCTTGAGCTGCGCTCCGTGCGGGAACGGACCGAAAGAAGCTTTTAGCTGGTAGGTTGTAGGTTTTAGGGGCTGCCTAAAAGCTAAAAGCTTAAAGCTACCAGCTTGCAGATCTTTGCCGCGGACGACGAGAACGCGCGGGAAATCTTCCTTGGTGATCACGACGTGATTGAAACTTTTATCGTCTTTCGCAAGCGTATTGTGCTTGGGTTTGTACGTCTTGATGAGCGCGGCTTCAAGGATGAGTGCTTCGAGGACGGAGTCGGTCTCTCGCCAGTCGATCGAGCTAGCCTTCTCGACCATCTGCACGATGAGCTCGCTGCGCATCTGCGGAAGATCGCGCGAAAAGTAGCTGCGCACGCGATCGCGCAAGCTTGCCGCCTTGCCGATGTAG
>JAKBZO010000013.1 GCA_021839985.1 bacterium | reverse complement strand
CGCGCTCGATAAAGTGATCGAACTCATAGAGACTAACCGGGAGGCGCTCGAGCGCTACGACGGCTTCCTCACTCACTGGGACTTCACGCCTCAGAATTTTCGCATTTGCGGCAACAAGCTCTATTTACTCGATCTCACCTCGATGCGATTCGGCAATAAGTATGAGGGTTGGGCGCGGTTCATCAATTTCATGGAGCTCTATAATCCGATGCTCGCAACCGCGCTTATGGACTATGTCCGCCTCAACCGGCCCGAGGAGGTGCTCGTGCTCCGTATCATGCGCGCCTATCGTCTCATCGAACTCCTTCGTTACTACGCGACGTGGCTCTCTAAGACCACCGGTGACACACACGCGCTCGCGGAAGCGCGGATCGCCTTTTGGTGCGAAGTACTAGACGCGGTCCTCAACGACAAAGAGGTACCCACGCCAACCGTAGAACACTATAAGCAGCTGCGCGATTCATTGCGCAGCGCCGACGAAAAGCGCCGCCAGATAGGACTTCACTGATCGAGAGACTGCATCTGCTCCACAAGGCGAGCGTATTCTTCGATCATTGGATGCTGCCAGGTCTCTCGTAGCATCTTAACCATCTCCTCCTCGAACCACAGCTTGATATGTTTCGGACGCGTGAACAGGGACCAGGCAGTGGGTCCACGCTCTGCATACGTCGCGATAAGACTCCTGGCGTTATGTATCTTGTCCGCCGTAGATACGGCTTTCACTTCGATGGGGGCTGCGCGTACGACCTCGACGTATCTCTTTCTCTGTTCTTCCCACGAAATACCCTCGTCATAGCTCAAAAGTTTTACAATAGTGGCCACATCATCGCCGAGCTCATCTCGCAATTCGTCTTCCGTAACTTCGGTGTCTTCAAGTACATCATGGCACAGCGCTGCCGCTATGACCGTCTCGGAGAATCCATATTGCGCTACGATAAGCGCCACCGCGACCGGATGAATGATGTACGGAAGGTCGACGTCTTTGCGCTTTTGACCCTCATGCGCGCGTGTCGCAAGCCGCAGCGCTCTCTCGACAACGAGAAGTTGGTTCATAGAATTCATAGGATCTTGCCAAATATGTGTTCGCGCATCTGCAGCGCTATTCTATCCCAATCGTACTTTTCAAGCACCATAGTGCGGGCGGTCTCGGTCACTTTTTTCACCACCTCAGGATGCGCGAGAATATCTTTGACCGCTTCTGCGATCTGCTGCGGCGAATCACGATCGACCACCCACGCAGTTTGTTCTTTGTCGGAGTTATGCTCCGGGTCGAAAATGAAATCTGCCAATCCGCCTTCCTGGGTCGCCACGACTGGCAACCTCGACGCCATCGCCGAAAGAAAAGCATTACCCAACCCCTCCGAGCGGCTTGGCGCCACGAAGATGTCGCTTGCCTTGCGATAGGCGGTCACCTCGTCGCGTGTCACCTGCCCGGTGAATATCACTCGGTCCTCCAACTCCAATTCTCGAACCAACTCCTTGAGCATCGATTCATCAGTGCCACCACCAACGACGATGAATTTCACTTGCGCGGGCAGTGACGGGAGCGCGCGGATCACATCGTCTTGAGCTTTTTGATGCTCAAGCCGCGCCGTGTTCACGAGAAAGATATCGCCCGGCCTCTTGCCAAGTTTTTTCTTGATCATCTCGACCTCTTCCATTGAAACACTTTCTTTGAGGTCCTTCGGGTTTGCGCCATTGCGGATCACTTCAACAGGAACCTCCGCGCCGCGAAGCGCCGGCCACGTCGACAGATAATTCGAGATCGCCTGCACGATGCTCGCCGTACGAAAACCGTGGTCGATGAGTGGCATGAATGGAAGAATGCGAAGACGTCCGAACACTTTTTCATACGGATCGCCATCTTGAAGCGTCAGAACATGCGGCGCACGGACTCCAAGCATTTTTGCAAGGACGGTCGGCAACAGCATGTAGGTCATAAGCGCCCACAGTGCATCAAAATGATACGCCCGGTCGAGGGATCGTGCACGAAATGCCGCCGTAAGAGGAAACAGCGCCTTTGAAAGATATGTGCCGCCGCCCACACGATGGACGATCACATTCCCTACCTTTTCTTCCCGCGCATCCGCCTTATCGAACCGCAGCGTGACCATGTGGAATTCTATATCAGAAATGCGATCGGTGATCTCTTTGACCGCCGCCTCCGCACCGCTTACATGGCGAGGATAATATGCGAGAGAAAATACCAAAACTTTTTTCATTTCGCTTCTTTTATTCCTCCTATATAATCCGCAAGCGTGTGCTTTTGCTCCCAGCCAAGTGCTTCGAGTTTCGCCGTATCGTCAGCTCCAGAGGAACGCGATGTTTTCGTCTGCGCCTCCATGACCACTTCGCAGTCGAACATACGCGCCACATCGAGTATCGAGTGGGTTTCTTTCGCGCAGATCGCATATTCATCAGCACCTCCCCTCTCACCTATAGCAATAAGGCCTTCGACCGTATCGTCAACATGAGTGAACGCGCGTGTCTGCGTACCTGGCGCATTCACATGGCACGCTGACCCTGCAAGAGCATTCTGTTTGAACACCTCGATGACCGTGCCGTAGCCGGTCTTCCAGTCAGCACGTTCGCCCGGGCCATACACGTTATAGAAATAGGCGATCGAATACGGGATGCCATACCATCTTCCATAGTTCGCTACCAATTCGCTGTTTGCCGCTTTGGACCACGCATACGGCGAGAGGTCGCGCCCCTCGACGCCCGCGCCGTTGGCGCTCACGAATTTTGTCGATGAGCCAGCGTACACGATCTTGCACTTCTTCGTGCGGCAAAATTCCAGAACGGCGAACGTGCCTTCCATGTTGAGGCCGAACACTATCGCCGGCTCTTCCATACTGCGCGCGACGCGCGAATATTCGCCGAGGTGATAGACGAGTTCTGGCGTTTCGGGAATGAGCTTCGCGATGTCTTTGGTGTGGCCCTCGCGATACTCCACTCCTTCGACGTGATTCTCGCGCGAGCCAGTGAAGTAGTTGTCGAGCGAGATGACGCGGTGGCCAAGCTCATGCAGACGCTTGCACAGATGTGAGCCGATAAAGCCGGCGCCGCCGGTCACCACGATGAGTTTCTGCTTGTTTTCCATTACCACCACTATAACTCATCCACCGCCTGAATGGTAAATTTTGCCGCCAGTGCGTCGGCTTTGGCATACGGGGAACCATTCCCGCCTTCCCCCCCCCTGTCGTCATCTTCATCTTTCTCTTCATCGCCGTCTGTCAAAGAATTCCGCGGTCGAGCATACAATGCGCCCGCAGCTCCGATCACGGTCAGCGCAGAGAGCCCAAAAACAGAAAGCACGAACGGCGACACTCCGCTCTCGCCAGCCGCCGTGCTGGCACTGGCGCTTTGCGATGACGACGAAGAGAGGCTCTGAGGACTTGAGGTCGAAGGCATTTCATCGACTGCTCCAGCCGCGGCCGGAGCAGTTGTCCCGCGCGCTTGCGGCGCACTCACGGCTGGCTGTTTGTTCTGCGGCGCGGCTTCATAGGAGATCCCGCTCGTCTTCGGATCACTCATAGGATCGGTCGATGCCGCGACCATGCCGTCGGGATAGAGCAGCTGTGCGCTCTCGCTCTGCGGAAGTTTCAGAAGCGACGGCGCGAAGCGCACCGCCGTGCCGGGCAGAATGATCGTGCCGCGCGGTATGACGAACGATGCATCGCCGCGCCGCAGCGTCCACATGCCGACGTCGAGTTTCTTGTTCGCATGCGTTGTGTTCGTCACCGCGATCGAACCGTCGCTCCCCTGCGACACCGACACCTCAGCCGCCACCGCCTCGATCTTGATCGATCCTTCGGCGCTGTAGCCGTTGCCCGCATCGGCGGTGAGCACCACGTTGTACGCGCCCGGATACTGATACGCGAAGAACACGCTTTGTCCTTCGTGCGTCTCGCCGTTGCCGAAGTTCCACAAATAGCGCACATTCGAAAGTGGCACGCCGTCCTTGTTGTAGAGTTTGCCTTCGAAGAACGAACCGGCGCCACTTTCGACCGTGCGGTCACCGCCGAGATCGACCTCCATGAGCGGCGCTGGCTGGCCGCCCGCGCCGGTCATCTGTGTTTGTGTTTGTGGCTGAGATTGCGACGTGTCGACATTACTCGTACTCGTGTCGGTCGCAACGTCAGCCGCACTCGCAGTGCCACTTTCTCCGCCGTTGATCGCTTCCGGCGTCGGTGTTCCCACGATCCAGTCGCCAGCAGATGTTTTCTGGTAACTTTCGCCGCTTGCCACACTTCCCCACGCAACGCTATCGACCACGTCGCCATTGCCACTCTTGAGCTGGATCGTGTTCGAGTCGGTGAGCGTCAGATCACCGACGACTAGATCCGAATTTGAAAGCACGACACGAGATATCAAGAAGTAGCCGTCCGCCCGAATGATCTTGCCCTGAAAGTTTGCGCTCGAGACCAGCGAACCAAAACTGCTGCCGCTTGCCGTCTTCCGCTGGAGATACCAACCGGTCAGATCGACGTCAGCACCCCCGGTGTTATACAGCTCTATGAATCGGCTACCGGTCGGCAGCAATTGCACTTCGTTGATGAGGACGGCGGCGTGCACGCATGACGGCAACAGAGACAGCGAGAGCACTGCGATGATCGCGAGTAGATATTTTTGATAAACATTCATACTTATTGTGTGACGTGCAGATTAAGCCGGGGACGATATCAATTAGATCTCCATAGTCATGATCATATCCAGTATGGACTTATTCACCTGAACGGTGGTGCCATCGAGTGCCGTGCAGGAAAGCATGAAGGTGGTCGTCGCTTGCAACTCGCTGCTGGACGGCTCGGCAATATCGGGCGCCGTGATCGATCCGCTCCCCGCGCCCGCATGCTCAAGCGCCACACTCCAGGGTTGAGCATCCTGCGGTTCGATCTCTGCAAGCGTGCATGAGTTTGGCATCACGCCATAGACACTCCAGTCGAGTGTCAGACCAGTGACCATGCCGGCAGGAATGAACGGAAGGTCTGGGAATGAGGTGAGTGCCACGGTCGAGCTCGCGACGTAGACAGCAGAGAGTGCGGTCGAGGTCGCCACGTTGCCCGCTTGATCAATAGCCGCGACGGCGATGGTCGAGGTGGCACCATCCGGAGGAAGCGTGAGCGTGAATGAGGTTGTGGTGGTCGTGCTCTCTTCGCCGTTTTGGTCGATGGCGTATGAGAGAGCATCGGGTACATCACTCCAGGTGATATCGAGTGTTGAAGAAGCGGTGAGGCAGAGTCCATCTGAGTTCGTACAGTCCGCGGAGGATATGACCGGCGCCTCCGGCGGCGTGGTGTCGATCGTGATGACTCGACTGTCGGTGGAGGTGGCGTCTGTCGTGGGATCATATGCGCCCGCCATGAGCGCGATCTCACCTTCAGTGAGAGTAAGATCGATCAACCACACACCTTCTTCGTCTGAGGTGGTGGTGGCCACGGTGATGTCTGATGAGTTGGTGGGGCCCCAGATGACGGTGACGGTAGTGGTCGGGGTGGTGGTACCTGAAGCAGTGACGGACGAGGTTGAAAAAAGTTGGTTGTCCTTCGGGAAGATCATTGAAAGTAGGTGCGGCGCTTCAGGCGGGAGAGCCTCGGGTGGCGGACTCTCGGGAGGAGGATCGTGTTTCGGCTCGCCTCCCCCGCCGAAGCCCGGTGAGATGACGAGGGGTGGCGGTGCGGACGCTGGGGCGTGAGGAGTCGGCGTAGACGGCTGGGGGATCGCTTGTGGCTGAGTCGGCACCGGGGTGGGGGCTGGTGTGGGTTGCTGCACTACCGCCACATTCGGCGCTGAGGGTTGCGGTGGAGTTACTGGAGTCGGAGTTGGCATGATGATCGGTGTTGTTACGAACGAAGGCCCCGCAGCAAGACCTTGTGCAGACGTGGCCACATGCGAACTGATGACGCTGCCATAGAACGCTGAGGCAAGACTTGCGATCTTGGAGGAGACGGCCGAGGCGATGAACGAAGCAAGCTCGAAGTTCGCGAGAGCAGAATTGATCGGGTGGAGTTGTTCATTAACGAAGACCATGGTGGTGGTTTGCGCCGTTGCTAATATGGTATTACCAATTGCTGTACTCACATGGAGCGTAGGGGGGTCAAAACAATAGCCGGTCGGATCGTCTGGCAAAGATGTTGAGAGTGACGCAAGCTCTGTATTCATGTCGCTAAATATCCTCGTATCAGCGTTGGTGAGATAGTCTTGCAAGAAGTAATGACCGCCAAATGGATCACTCTGTTCGTCTTGAGGAATTCCAAGAGTGATATTAGGCGGAAGCGCTACGAACAGCCCCTTGCCCGCCTGCATATCTCGCACAAAATTTATCACCTTGTCATTGCTTGAGGTGAGGTATTTGCCGTCACCTGCAACATAGTAGGCTGGGGTTGCGATGTTGTATACCGCAACAGCACCGGCTTCCATTCCGTGCGCGATGAGGAAGTCATGGACGGCGTTGGCATAAAACGTGCCTTGCGAGTGTCCGACGAGAAGGACGCGGCGATGTTGGATTTTAGTATGAAGCTCGGTGAGCATTGTCTGTAGATCAGTGTCTTCAAGGACTCTTGGTTCTGATGATTGAATGATCGATTCGCCAATATCTGCAAGACCAGCCCAGGCGGTCGGGTTGTAGCCAACCGTAAAATCTGTGCCTTGCAGCGCAGTAGGTGCCGAAGAATAATCGCTAACGAAACGCTCTAGATCCGTACTAGCGTCGCCGTTCGTGGTTCGCACCCCATTTATGTAAACCACTTCATAACCATCAGCTTGACATGCCGCGACCGCAGCTGACGTGGGGATGAACAAAAACACCAGAAAGACTGAGGAGAAGGTCGATTTTGCACTTTTCATGTTTTAGTTGGCGAGTGAACTTAGTTGAATGTCACAACCCTTCCCATCAAGACCTCCTGCGCTAGCAACTGCAAGGGATTCAAAGTGACTATGCGACCGTTTTCGGTAATCCGTATCGAACACAATATTCTCAACTTCCTTGTCGAAAAGATCGGCTCTGTGCATTTTGTCCCCAATGACACCACCCATCCCAAACGCGACAGTCGTAACACAGTACCCGCCAGACAACTCGAAATCCCACTTAACTACCTTCCACGTCTCGCCCGTGTAAACGTTCGGATCGAATTCATACTGCAGCGCCTTTGCATACTGAAGCTCTGCGGCGCGAATACGCGCTGAGTCAGGATGAAGCTTGAAGATCGCAAGCTCGACATCATCGCGGATGCCATTGTGGTTGATGTCGATACCTTCAAGCGTGCTGTCATTGACCTTTTGGTCGGGCTCCAGCGGCAGGTTCTTCCCCATCACATCGTCTAAGGTAATGCGGTCGGTCTTGAACTTCTCCGCTAATTGAAGAGCATATTGGCGCTGCTCCTGCAGTGCAAAATATCCAATCGCGAAGTCGAGTACGAAGATAACAACGGCCGCTAGCAAAACCCAGCGCAGCACCTTCCACATCTTGCCCAAAACTATTTTTGTTTTGTTCATATGCTTTCTATTGGATCGTTCTCAAAACAAAACCCGCGCCCTTCATTTAAAGAGTGCGGGTTTCAGGAACCTCGGTCTTGTCTTAGAACTATAGTACCACATTCTGCATCCGATCTTTGCGCCGCATCGACACTCGTCACTAATCGAGAGTTGAGTCTACCCAGTACAGCAGACCCATCGTGACGAGCACGATGAAGACGATGATCCATAAGGTCGTGTCCATACCTTAACTCTACTCAGTGGAGTTAAAATATTTCTAAAATCTCGGCGAAGTTATCCACAGTTCCAACGTACACATCAATTTTTGCCGCACCGCAAGCAATATCTTTCCAAAAACCCCGCCTTCCTGATGCAAAAGGTGGGGTTTGATCGGTACAAGGCTTACCGCTACTTCAGATCAGAAAGTTCTTGTTGGAGTGTCGAGACTAGGCTCGTGTCATTCGTACGCTCTGCCACCGCGATCGCGGTCGGATACTCCGTCTTAGCGGCGATCACATTGCCCTGTGCGACATAATAACGAGCAAGCATTACGTAGAAATCAACTATGTCTGGGTTGTCTTTGATAGCAAGCTTCAGGATATTCTCTGCGGCAGTCGTGCCAGCCTTGTACCCATAGTCGGTATACAAAGAGAAGAGGGTGCGGAACGCATTGCCATCTTGCGGGTTCACACCAACAGCCTGCAGATATTCGCTCTCGGCTTTTGCATAATCCTTTATGAAGTTGAGATACAGATCGCCCAGATCGTCATGAGGGACGGCGCTTTGCGGGTACAGCGTTGCGACATAGTTCCAGTCCTGCGCTGCGCCAGTATAATCTCCTCCTATCTTACGAATGATGCCGAGCTGAAGCCATGCATTGAAGTCGGTCGGCTTTTGTTTGAGAATGCCCTGCACCGCCGCGTACTGCGTATTGAGCGCAGCGCGTACATCGACCGAAGTCGAGGAGGAGAAGGTAAGCGACTTGACGAAATCCGGAGTGGAGAGGGTCGTATCGACCTCCTTCACCACCGCACCCTTCCCTACCATGACCGTGCCGCCTCCCGGGATCTCGACCGTCGTGGTCGATGCGATTTGGTTCTCTCCCGTGGCAACCGGCTGCTTATTTTCCTTTTTCCAAAGGACGATGGTAGCGATCAAAATAATGATAACAACGGCCGACGTGATCAAAAGATTTTTGTGTGCGGTAGACATGGCTGTATTGTAAGTAAGTTTTGCCAAAACGCAAAGCCACTCCAACCGACAGCATCCCTACAGAGGGGAGCCCTCTGTAAAACTGGCGTCGCACAATTCAGATACAGAAATTCAGATTCAGAGAACAGATACGGCACAGATGCAGATACGGCAAAACCCCTCCTACGCTTTGCGTAGGAGGGGTTTGCCGAACCTGTTCTGAGCAGTTCTATTCCTCGCTATCCGCTATGCGGAAGGTTGGAAGAGAAGCTGATTAGATACCGGTTGACGGGAGACCTGCGACCTGGAAACCGTTTGCCCAATCGACATCGTTCACACCAGAAGTGGTGGTTGCGTTGTCAGACCAGACGAAGTTGTTCGTGGTCGTAGCCATGCCAGTCGTCGTTCCCATGTTGAATCCAGCTGCTGACGTGGTCGTAGCTGTATCGCCAAGGAGCGTCGGGCTGATCGTCCAATTGTTCGCCGTTGCGGACGGAGCAACCGTACCGAGAAGAGCGAAGTAGTAAGTCGAGCCAGCCGGGATCTGGACCGGAGTAGCCGCGTAGAACGGCGCAGTCCAGACACCAGAACCGTTATCAACCACAGTGCCGGAAGTCAACTGACCAGTACCGTTACCCTGTGAAGATACGCCCTGTGAGTAACCAGAATCGGTGTACGCGTAGAGCTTGAGGCTCGAGACCGTTGCCGACGAGGTTGCGACAGAGAGGACCATGCGGTAAACGCTGACCGGATTTGCTGCACCTGCAGTAATGGTGAACTTCTTGAGGACTACGTTCGAACCGTTCGGGTTCGTCGAGTTCGAGACGAAGGCAACCGTCGGGGTCGAGCGGAAGAGCTGAACGCCATTCACGCCTGCCGTAGCGGTACCCTTGATCGTCTGACCCGAATTAGCACCTGAACCTTCGAAGTTAAGCGGATCGATCTTGAGCATGTCACCAATGCCACCTGCGGCGCTGACGCCGATCGATGCAAGGTCAGCCTTGATCGTAAGAACGGTATCCGTATCCTTCGGAAGGTTAACGACCGTCGTGAGCGACGACGTTGCCGTCGCGCCAGTGCCCGTGAACGATGCCGTACCAACGAGCGTTGAGCCGTTGTAGATGTAGACCTGAGCCACATCGTTGACACCATTGTTCGTCGAATTACCAGCGCCGGTCGAGTGTGCACCATACACGCCGTTTGCGAGGGTGAGGCCAACCTTCGTGAGGTTAACCGCCTCGTTCGTGGCGTGGAACTTGATGTAACCGACCGTTACGCCCGTCGTACCTGCTGAAGCAAGTGCGAGCGACGGCTGAGCGACTGAGCCGCTAGCTGCGGTTGCAGTAAGCGTACCCTTCGAAGTGACCGACTGTGCACCTGAGGTGCCCAGTCTGGCGACGAGGTTCGAGCCGAGCGAGTTGCCAGACTGAACGCCAGTTGCTGAGTACGTGTAGGCGTTATTTACACCGAACGTGAGGTTCGTTGCTGTGATGTTGGTTGCAATGTTGCATTCAAGCGCAAGAGTCATAACCGTTCCCCTCGCAACCGTCAGAGACTGGTCGAAGGAAATAGTATTCTGACCTGCAACAACTGACTGCAGGGTGTTGGAGCCCGTGTTGAGAGCTGTGCTGCCATTAAAGAACTGGCAGGTATTGAGCGCACCGTACTGGGTTGCGTCGCTGCTGAGCGCAGAGAACGGGAGGCTGTTGAGGCGAATATCCTCACCAGACTGCGAAGCGTCGAGCTGGATGTTTGCAAGCGTCACACCATTGCCAGCAACGATGTTCTGGGCAACCGGGTTCGGAGAAGCGGTGATGGTAAGAGTTGCACCCTTGACCGTCATCGTGTTCATCGACACGAGACCGCTTGTGAGAGTGATCGAGTTGCCAGTCGTCTGACCAGTGATGTTCGTCCAGTCAGAAGACGGAGTCGTCGAGAGCGTGTAGGTGTCACCATTTGCCGCAGTCGACGGAACCTTACCCTCGAGGGTGTAGTTCTGCGTACCGACCGGGACGGTCACCGTGTCAGTGAAGGTGAGCGTGCCATCTGACTTCTCATCAACTGGGCCGGCAACAACTGCGCCGTTCTGGTTGACGATAGAGACACTCGTGAGAACACCAGTGCCCGTCGTGGTCGTCGAAGCAACATGGAAGACCATGCGCGAGACCGAGACCGGCTCACCGAGGAAGCTCGTGGTGAAGCCGCCAAGGATAGTGTTGTTCACGTTGACCGGGATGTTAGCCGCAGCGACTGCAGAATTGTTCTGGATCGTCGTTGCTGAACCACCCTGGATAGTGGTCTTGTAGCCAGAGAACCACGGCTGGTACGCACCTGACGGTGCGACGCCGAAGCCATAGAGCTGACCAACGAAGTACACATCAGTGACCTTGTCGATGTTCATGATAACCGTCTGGTTCGAAGCATTCGAGCCAGTGATATCGCCCTGAACATAGACATCAACCGAGTTGCCCTTGCCGATCAAGATACCGTTCGGGAATACCGTCGTGTAGTACTTGCCGGTCGAGTCAACTGTCGTCGGGTACGAAGTACCGTTGACGAGCGTCACGACATTGCTGATGTCATTAGCACCTGCGGTGCCGACCTGACGCCAACGAATGCTGTTGAGCTTGAGATCTTCTGCCGAAGCTGCCGTGAAGCGAACACCAGAGAAGCGGACCGACGTATCGCCGATGCTCTTGGTCTGGTTCGTGCCCGGGTCATACGACGAAGTCGAAGTCGAGACTGAACCGAGGCTGAGGGTCTCGTTGATGGTCTGCGATGCGCCGACGATCGGGAGAGAACCTGAGACCGGGACGGTCGTGTTGACTGCGACAACCTGCAACTGAGCGATCTGGCCTGCGTAACCGCCTGCCGAAGTCTCCATGTTGCCAGCGACCGTGTAGGTCATTGACTGACCTGCAGCGAGGGTGAAGTTATCACCGATGTTCGCCTGGTGGTTGCTGTTGAAGGTGTGCGCGATACCGACCTGAAGACCATTCTGGTCGATCAGGACGACACCGTTGAACGCTGCATCCTGTGCAAGACCTGCGCGCTGAACCGTCACCGAGCTGATCGTAACCGAGCTCGAAGTGTTGTTGGTAAGCGTGAAGGTAGTGAACGGAACGCGAGATGCGTTGACCGGAGCGAGTGAGTTAGCCGGCTGAGTCGCCATAGCAATGGTGACGCCAGGACCGGTTGCCGTCGTCGTGGCGGTCGTACCGCCAGTCGTCGTCGTAGTGGTCGTAGTACCACCCATCGAAGCGATGAACGCGCGGGTCTTCGGACCGAAGTAGCCAGCAGCCGGCGTGATGCCGTTAGCTGACTGGAACTTCACGAGAGCTGCCTTGGTAGCAGGGCCGAAGGTTGAAGTCTCCATGCCTGCTGAACCAGCGCCCGACGTTGCGACGGTTGCACCATGCGCGTTGAGGAACTGCTGGAGTGCCTTAACATCTGCGCCGGTTGAACCGACCGTGAGATCCTTGGTAAAGGTGTAGCTCGAAGCGGTAGCTGTCGTACCGGTGGTGCCGGTAGTCGCCTGACCATTGAGAGCTGCGTTAACATTGTTGATGGTCGCCTGATCAGCGCCGAAGCTGCTGAGGAGCGAGAGGATCGACTGTACCTGAGTCGAGGTAAGGCCTGCAGCAAGAGCCGGAGTAGCCGAACCAAGACCGAGCGATACAATCATCGCTACACCAACTGCGCCTGCCGCGATGCGAGCAGACACATTTGATTTGATGCTTGTAAGCATAATAATTTTTTTCGAACGAATAATCTACTTGTAATTCTTACTAATGTATCGGGCTTGAGCACTCTGATGTGCATTGCGCCGACTGCAATCTACCTATCCGCACATGAGCGAGCGAGAGACGGCCGCGCCGGAGCGTTAAGCTCCGCACGAGCGCCCGATGCTTATTCATA
The DNA here is from genome assembly GCA_021839985.1 of bacterium. Lineage (GTDB taxonomy): Bacteria > Patescibacteriota > Minisyncoccia > Phycocordibacterales > SBAW01 > JAKALC01. The sequence goes on along the minus strand of JAKBZO010000013.1, from coordinate 8,549 downwards.
TGCGAACGCTTGGTAGGTAAGGGGGAGAAGACTGAGTTTCTGTCGTAAGCAACCGTGAAGGGACGAGGTCATTCAGTACGTTCGCACACTCACAATTGAACACACACTGATGAAAGCACACTACTAAAAGTGCGCATCCTGTTTTTTCTGCCTATTCAATTGTCAACGAGCGATCCGTCGCAGCCGTGCGGTCGTCCCTGAAATGCGGTATGCAGCTTTCATAGAAAGTATACCGTTTTCAAGACACCACGGGCAAACGACCTTCTGTGGACAACAAAATCGGCGCTCTAAGCGCTCGTGATCTCGTTGTTACAGAATATACGCATGGTACGGCAAAATAGGCTCAAAAGCAAGTCTACGCTCGGGTTTATTGCGAAAAGACCGCCGTATTTTTCTGCTGAAAAATCGGTTCACTCTCGCGCCGTCGCGCTCCGAGAGTCTTTTCGCAAAAACCCTCGCTCCGTACGGGATAACCCAAAAACCAACGCAACTCCGCCGAAGGCGGAGTTGCGTCGAAATTAGCTCCTGGTTTGCCCTCTGATACCTAATACCTAATTAGGTACATAAACGCTCCAGCGTCGCTCCCCTTCCTTACGGACAAGGCCGCGGCTGATAAGGGTATTGAGTTCGCGTTGGATGGTCTTTTCGCTACAGTTCTTTACTACCTTAGATATGTCTTTTATGGAAACTCTCTTTTGTTCAAGCACTACTTTCAAAATAGCCGATGTTCTTACTCGTTCGCTGCTGTCTGATAGCGTGTTGGGTTGCGATGCGCGCTGTTCTTGAGTATGCGATGTTGCATGTCCTTTAGTGTCCTTTATCTTCGTGGTGCGCAGATAAGCCGGCAAGAGCGCTGCGGGCTCCGCGGTCAGCGACGGAACAGAGAGATCTTCGAGGGACAGAAAAGGAGAAGCTTGTTTCCCAAGCGAGACCTTTTCTACTACCGACTCGTACTCATGCACTAGCAATTCCGCGTTATTTTCCTCAAGAAGATGGTACGAGACGGAGAGACGGATGAGCGAGAGTGCTTCATAGAGATCGGCGAGAAGTGATTCCTCGTCGTACTCGCTGGCGGCAAAACGCGCGACCATGGCGGGTATCGCTGAGCTCACGCGCGCCAAGCCGGAAGAGACCTGGTCCTCATGCGCTCTTGACTCTTGAAGAAGGTGCGCGATCGCGTGCGCGATCTTTTCTGATTTGAGATAGCAAAAATACAGATCGGGGCGTCCTTTAAAAAGGCTTGATTTGAGCGATGCTTCGTGGAAGTTTTTATTGGACATATCCGACATTGTCTTTTGTGTGTCCTATTGTGTCTTTTATGATCATATCGGCCATCTGAGACATTCAAGAACGTTGTCTTTTATTGTATCTCGCGACGAGCGCAGAGCAAGATTGACATGAGACCTTAGGTGTTAGGCACTAGGCGCTAGGCACGCCTGACAAAAAGAAAGTGGGGTGGCGCTTCGCCTTTAGTGCCTAGCGTCTAGGTACTAAAGCTTCGGCGATGTTACAATGGTGTCCATGGCACAAAAGAAAAAAACGAAACTTCCCCTTCCTTCTTTTTCATCGATACCTGATCATACCCGCCAATCGATCTGGTCGATCCTACTCATCATCGTGGGTCTTTTCTTGGCTCTTGCCGCATTCGGTACCGCAGGACCAGCCGGTAACGATGTCTACGGCCTACTCGCCTACCTGCTCGGCTTTGGCTACTTCATCGTCCCGCTCCTTTTCCTTATTCTTGGTGCAAGCGCGCTCTCGGAAGATCGGCCGGCATTCGAGCCGCTCAAATTAGTGGCGAGCGTCATCTTCGTGGTGACCGGTCTTGGCTTCGTGGAGGCAGTGAGCGGACACGGTGGGCTGCTCGGACATTTGATCGCGGGACCGGTCGTGCGACTCTTTGACATCTATGCCGGCAGCATCATCCTCGGCGGTCTTCTCCTCACGTCGCTTCTCATCGTGCTCGAGGGACGCATCTCGCTCGAAACGCTGAGAGCGGTCTTTCGTCCGCTCGCCTGGATCGGCGGGTTCATTGTCGACGGTCTAAGAGGCGCGATCGAGAACGGAAGGGAGCGGCGCGAGGCTCGACGAGCGGCGCGTGCAGCAGAAGCCAACATGGAGCCGGGTGAGGAGACTGTCGAGGAGGAAGCTCCTGTCGCTGCCATCGCTTCTCCCGAAGACATGGTGACCGAAGTTGAAAAGGAGCCGATCATCCGCGACAGCTCGAAGCCCTCGGGGGATCGCGTGCCGACGGCAAGTTCGAACAAAGGGCGCTCGACCGCTGACATTCTCAGATCGCTGCTTGGCGAATATCACAATCCCCCGCTCTCGCTGCTTGAGCGCGATCGCGGCAAAGCGAGCGTCGGCGACATCAAAGCCAATGCCAACATCATCAAGCGCACGCTCCAGAACTTCGGCATCATCGTCGAGCTCGATGAGATCTCGGTCGGTCCGTCGGTGACCCGCTACGCCATCAAACCAGCCGAGGGCGTGCGCCTCTCGAAGATCGTCGCGCTCCAGCAAAATCTTGAACTCGCGCTCGCCGCTCATCCGGTCCGCATCGAAGCGCCGATCCCCGGCAAATCGCTCGTCGGCATCGAAGTGCCGAACTCGGCGAAGGTCACCGTCGGCCTCGGTACCATGCTCGCGGCTCCCGAGTTCGCCGATTCAGATAAGCCGCTTCTCGTAGCACTCGGTCGCGACATCACCGGCGGTTCACATTTCGCCAATCTCGCGAAGATGCCGCACCTCCTCATCGCCGGCACCACTGGCTCCGGCAAGTCGGTCGCCATCCACACCCTCATCACCTCGCTGCTCTATCGCAACGGTCCGCAGACGCTCCGCTTCATCATGATCGACCCGAAGCGCGTGGAGCTCACGCTGTACAAGCCGCTCCCTCACCTGCTCTCGCCGGTCATCACCGATCCGAAGCGTGCGATCGCCGCGCTGCGCTGGGCGGGCAAAGAAATGCAGCGACGCTATGACATCCTTGAGCGCGAGCGCGTGCGCGACATCGGTTCCTATCATTCAAATGTACTAAAACCGGCGCTTGAACGCATCGCGAAGAAGGGGCTCGCCGAAGGCGAAGAGGCGCCCGACGCGCTCCCCTACATCGTGATCGTGATCGATGAGCTCGCCGACATCATGCAAACCTTCCCGCGCGAGCTCGAAGCGGCGATCGTCCGCCTCGCGCAAATGAGCCGCGCGGTCGGTATCCACCTCGTGCTCTCGACGCAGCGCCCATCCGTGAATGTCATCACCGGTCTCATCAAAGCGAACGTGCCGTCGCGCGTCGCGCTTCAGGTGGCATCGCAGATCGACTCGCGCACGATCATCGATCAAGCGGGTGCCGAAAAACTTCTCGGCGCCGGCGACATGCTCTATCTTTCAAGCGACATGGGCAAGCCGGTGCGCCTCCAGAGCGCCTACATCGGCGAGGACGAGGTCAAACACGTCGCCGACTACATCGCGAAACACAATGAAGTGCAGCTGCCGGTCGATCTCGGTATGCCGACCGCCCTCAGTTCTGACGGCGGGTCAGGGAGCTCCGGCGACGGTTTCAGCAGCGGCGACATGGGCGGCAGTTTCGATGAAGACGTCGACGACGACATGTATGAAGCAGCAAAAGAAGCGGTCATCGAAGCTGGCAAGGCATCCACGTCCTACATCCAGCGCAAGCTCCGCATCGGTTATTCGCGCGCAGCGCGCATCATGGATATTCTCGAGCAGCGCGGCGTGATCGGTCCGCAGGATGGCGCGAAGCCGCGCGAGATCCTTCTCGGCAAGACGGCCGGTGCTGACACCGGATCAGAAGGAGCGAGCGAAGAAGAACCTGACATGTAGCGTGTGTATCGACGGAGCATGACGACACGCCTTAACATCATTCTCGCCCGAAGCGCCGTCGCCTTGGCGGTCGTCGTCATCGTTGGCTATGGACTCTTTGAAGCACGTCGACTGGTAGGGGGACCGGAGATCGTCTTAACGCAACCGCAAGACGGCAGCACGGTCTCGGGACCGGTCGTGCATATACAAGGCACGGTGCAGAACGCAGCATTCATCACGATCGACAGTGAACGCGCTTACGCTGACGAGCAGGGCAACTTCAGCAAGACCATTTCGCCGCCCGCCGGATTTGCAGCGCTCACTATCTCCGCCACTGATCGCTTCGGCCGCACGCAGACGCGCACCGTCCGCATCATCGTCGTGGACTACTGCCCCGCGCGTGCTTAATGTCACGCCTTGTTTGGCGTCCCCTTTCTCCTCCTCATCCACGCCCCTAGATAGGAAGAGATCACGATACCTGCTGATATGAGCGCGTAGAGCGTGCCAAGGATCCTGATGGCGCCGACGCGTGAGAGCTCAAGACCAAGTGGCATCGGCACTGGGAATACAAAGATCACGATGAGTGCAGCTAGAGGAACGGACCAATAGCTGAAATGCGCCCATGTCTTCCATGACCGCGCATTCGCGAACAGTATGATCATACCGACTATGGTGAGGGTCTCGCCGACAGCGGTAAACGACCACCCGATGTTTGTCATGCTAGATATACCACAGAGGCGAGACGCCGCCTGAGATCCAGAACAGAACCCAAATGGGCGCGGATCACTGAAGAAGAGACCAGTGCCATAGGTCACAACGACGCCAACAAAGACGAGGATTTTTTTTGTTCGTAGACTCATAGTAATGATTGTAGAACATCTATCATGTTAAGGATAATCTCTGCACTATTCGTTGGCATTCCCTCTCGGCGCTCAGTGCAACCGTGCATGGATGAGCGCACTGAGAGGTGTACTTGTGCTTTTATGTAGTTTTGCAGGGCGTTAAGTTGTGCGGTTACCACCACTCTTTTTACGAGAGAGGGTTTGTGAACGTCACTTTTGTCTCCGTGGTCAGTCCTGGTATGTCGTCCCTCTGTCAGCGTTCGCTCAATAATCGCGAGGCGCTCGTCGAGCGTCTGGGAAACATCGTGGTTCAGACCAAGCAGAGGTATCGCTGATCGCATGTAGTGCAGATATGCGAGAGGATCCGAACCGCTTGCAGAAGATACTGCGGTTAGGTCCGCCACCCCGTCACCGTTGTGATCGACCTGAGGCGCACTGAGTGTCCCGCTTGCGGCGCTTAGTGATATGGTCGAACTCGCCGTCGTCGGTATGTCGGCAAACAGCGCCGTCGTGGTTGCGCTGCCATCGCCCCCAATTGATTCAACTTGGAGCGTTGCTGCGCCGGATGCATACCCGCTTGCGACGACGTGGTATGTGTCCATCTGTGGCACACTCACATACTCCTCGTCATCCATCACCTGTACCGAACTGCCCGGCACATCCATTTTGATCCCAGCGAAATCCGTGCCCGGTATTGGCACGACGCCGCTTTGGTCGCCGTTGACATCAGTTACGATGAGGTCGACGGGTGAGTGGGTACTGATGCGAAGCGTGATCGGGTTGGCACCATCTGTTGGCTTAGTGGTGAATATATACGGTTCTGTTACAGAGTCATTGCTCGTAAGCAAGTCCGTGATGGTTTTCTGGATCGGCGATGCAGATGTCAAATCTTGATGAACGACGTTACCTTTCTTGTCCGCCACAAAACCACGTATATCGAAGTACATTTTGTTCGCGCCCTCCCCCACCGCACTTGGCGACACGACCGTCCCGTCGCCATCCTGTGTGGTGACCGGAACATGCTCTAGATACGGCACCTGTTTGCAGATATACAACGCGGCGGCAGCACAGTCAGTCTTCCACTTTGTCGTATAGGCGAGCGACTTAATCGTGTCCTGCCCCCATCCGGCAATAGAGATGACGGATATGCCTTGCGGTGGCGTCCAGGCATCAAGGGCGGCGTGCGTGGCAGCAGCTTTGTCGATAAGTGCGCGTGAGAGCGGTATCGGCGTGCGCAGGTCGTCTGCGCTCCCCGCCTGCGCGTCGAGTCCGAAAGCTCCTTCGAGGAACTGCGCGAACGGTTGGAATGACGAAAGCGCTGGACCGAACTGCACTGCAAACGATCCCGAGAGTGATCCGCCGGTGTCGAACGTCACCACCGGATCAGCAATGCGAGAGAAATAGGAAGCTGATGGAAGGAGGCCATATGCGCCCGGCATGAGAGCCGTCACGGTTCGCGCGTCAGTGCCGCGCATAACAAGTCCGCCTGCCAGCGTCTGACCATCGCCATGAAGCATGGCGCCCACATCTTCGGGCGTGCCCCATTGCGGCGTGCCGACCATGATGATGCGATCAATATATGCCGGCGCGTCGGCACCGAGTGCAAGCGCGAGCGCTTTAGCCAGAAGTCCGCCATTGCTATGTGCAACGATCGTTACCTTGCCGGTTGGCGATGCCGAGGCAAGTTGTTTGAGCGTATCAATGAGATACATGCGTTCGACGCGGCCGTCCGGCTGCTCGGTGGGCGTGCCGTTGGTCACGATATCGCGGACATCATACCGCCAGTCATACGGGTAGGCGCGCCATTCCTTAACTGTTCCAGATGCGACGAGGGTGTCCATGAAGTGTTCGAAGTCTCCGTACACCTGCAGATCGTTACCGAACAGCGCAGATATGGTTTGCTCAAGAGAGTTGTGCGATTCGAGACTATCAACGACATCTTTGGTATAGAGCGCGTACTTGCTCGTACCGTCCGGGTTCAAAGCGAGGTATGGTATGTCAGTCTGCCAGTCCGGCTCCCAGACCTGGTGTTCCATGCCGAAGGCTCCTCGATAATACAACCGGCTTCCTTCGATCCCCGGCAGGAACAGCACGTTGTCGACCCGAGGGCCGGACGAATCGTTGATCGTAAAGTGTATGGTCGCAAATGGCGTCTGATCGGCAGAGGGGGCAGCATAGACGACATTGCCGATCAAGAGAGCTAGAACACGGTCTGCTAAGGACCGGCCATTTACTACCCCGCCTTCTAGATTTAGTGAGTAATAGATGTCGAGCTCATAGTCGCCCGCTTGCTGCCATGTGAATGTCTGCGACTGAAGACCGCTGATATCGGCGACGAATTCGCGACTGCCAGTCGATGCCGATATATGATAGAGCATGCCATCAAGCTCGCTGGATTGACTGGTGGGTACGGCGACACCAGTCTGTGCGGTTCCTGTCGTGCCGATCGGCACGGAATAGGTTCTGCCATCCCGTATGTCGAAAACAGCACCATCGGCACCAGTCCAGCGCAGACCGTTGAACATGGGGAAACTGTAAGCCTGGGCCTGGACCGCCGACGCGGCAAGACATGCAATAAAAACCACCGCAAGGATGGCGCGAAAGACAGTGGTCGTGCGCGCTTGTTTGAATTTGGACGTCGAGATCATAGCGGTTAGGCTACTGTCGGCGCTCAAGAATAGGCAGCACTCTTACTCAAAAGAGTACCATGCCAAAGTGATGTTGCAACAGCAAAAAAAAGATATAATGAACGAATCTTATTCATTTATTATTCATACGTATGGCTCTCAAAAAGAAACCGACAGCAAACACTAAAACAGATCCATCCAAAGGAGGCAGCGCGATCGAGGCAGCCATCCGCGAGATCCAGACAAAGTTCGGTGATGAAGCGATCATGAAGCTCGGCGACGCGCCGAAGGTCGGCATCGACGCGATCCCCTCAGGCTCGGTCGGCCTTGATTGGGCGCTCGGCATCGGCGGCTACCCGCGCGGACGCATCATCGAGGTCTTCGGACCGGAATCATCCGGAAAGACCACCCTCACCCTCCACGCGATCGCTGAGGCGCAGCACCGCGGCGGCATCTGTGCGTTCATCGATGCGGAGCATGCGCTCGATCCCGAATACGCGAAGCGTATTGGTGTGAACATCAATGAACTGCTGGTGTCGCAGCCGGACACCGGCGAGCAGGCGCTCGAGATCGTCGAGTCGCTCGTGCGAAGCGGCAAGATCGACATGATCGTCATCGACTCCGTCGCGGCACTCACGCCAAAAGATGAGATCGAGGGCGACATGGGCCAGTCCCACGTCGGCAAGCAGGCGCGGCTCATGAGCCAGGCGCTGCGCAAACTCACGGCGATCACGGCAAAATCAAAGACGGTCGTCATATTCATCAATCAGATCCGCATGCAGATCGGCGTCATGTTCGGCAACCCGGAGACGACGCCGGGCGGCAAGGCGCTGAAGTTCTACACTTCGGTGCGTCTCGACATTCGCCGCATTGCTCAGATCAAGAAGGGCGAGGAGGTGGTCGGCGGCCGCTGCCGTGTGAAGGTGGTGAAGAACAAGGTCGCTCCCCCATTCCGCACCGTCGAATTCGATCTCATGTACAACGAAGGCATCTCGCGCGAAGGTGAAATGCTCGCACTCGGCGAGAAGCTCGGCTGCGTGCAGAAGAGCGGCGCCAGCTATGCCTTCGGCGAAGAGAAACTCGGCCGCGGTTATGACGCTTCGCGCACCTATCTGCGCGATAATAAAAAGGTTGCGAAGGTGCTGCTCGCCGAGATCCGCAAGCGGCTCGCCGCAGCTGCCTCAGGGGAGGCTGTTCCGCAAAACTCTGATGCGGATGACGGCGAGGAGCCGGAAGAATAGAGGTGTCGGAAGAGAAA
>JAKBZO010000012.1 GCA_021839985.1 bacterium | reverse complement strand
TTTGCCATCCGTGCTTCAACACATACCGTGCATACCTATATTAGGTCAACCCCTACGCCGCTATGCAATGTTCACTTCTGCCGAAATCGGGTGATGGTCCGAACCGTGTCGATCGGGGACTACATCGGTAGATACGAGTGAGAAATGCGGCGAAAGGAGTATGTGGTCGAGCTGCGAGCGAGAGATTGGATGCGTTGAATGCCCGCGCAGCGGATTACGGAGCCCGTGCGCGCCGAAGCGCGCTTCGAGTGCGGCGCGTTCGCGTGCGTGGAAGAGCCAGTCGAGAAGCGTGCCGGACGAGAACCAATTGAGCAGCGTGATGTGCGGCTTCTCGAGCGTGTTGAGGTCGCCGCAGACGATGGTCGGCGTTTCGGGGTCGCGTTCGCGCATCGCGCGCTCGAATTCAGCGAGACGCAGTTCCGGCCGAGCAAGTACGAGGTGCAGATTAAACACGCGCACCCGCACGCCGTGCAGGTCGAGATCGGCGTACATGCCGTTACGATTGCTGATGCGCGTCCAGTGGAACGGACGCATGAGGCGTACGAAAAGCTTTGTGCGCACCGGAAGCGTATGCCAGTAGTCGGGAAAAGCGAATGATGCATGTGCGGTGATGGCGAACCGCGAAAGGATGACGAGGTACACATTCTCTTTACGCGGCGTCGCGCGCTCCACGTCTATGGCATAGGCCAAGGAGTAGGGGAGTGTCTTCAGTTTTGCGAGAAAATCTTCTGGCACTTCCTGCAGGCAGAAGATGTCCCAGTCTCCGCGCTCGACGAAGTCGAGCGCGCGTTCCTGCGCCTTGTTCCGAAACAGCATGTTCCAGGAATATATCCGCATGTTCCTTATAACTAGCACGCGAAGCGTACGGGTATCAAATCCGTCGCCATGCACCGAACTCTTCCTTGATAAGCCCGCGGAGTTCGAGGGAGACGAGTGCGGTCATGAGGTCGGCCGCGCCGGCTTTGCCGGCGCGGAGAATCTCGTCGCGCTCCTGCGGTTCTTCGAGCCGGTGCCACACGGCGAGCTCGTCTTCGGAAAGGTCACAGGGCAGAGCGCGGTTCCCATCGGCGGCCTCGCGCGGCGGGATGCCGAGCGCTTCGAGTATGTGGAGCGGCTCCGTCACGAGCGCGGCACCAAGGCGTGCAAACAGGTGAGGGCCAAAGCCGTGCGGGTCGCCGATGCGGTGAGGGATGACGAGCAAGTCCCGATTGTATTCGCCCGCAAGCCGCGCCGTAATAAGTGTGCCGCTCTTCTGCCCGGCTTCTATGACGAACACGGCATCAGAGAGGCCGACCATAAGACGATTTCGTTCCGGAAAACTCGCGCGGTACGGCTTGAAGTCCGGTGCGTGTTCACCAAGGAGCGCGCCGCCCGCCTTAAGGATGTCTTGTGCAAGGCCGTAGTTGGCGCGAGGACCAATAACGGCATCCGCGATGCCAGAGCCGGGCATGGCGATGGTGTGGAGCCCCGCAAGGAGTGCGGCTTTGTGTGCGCACGCGTCTGCGCCGAGCGCGAGGCCGGAGACGATGGAGACCGGGTAGCCGGCAAGGCCGAGGATGAGCCGCTCGCACGCGTCCTTGCCGTAGCGGCTGAGTGCGCGGCTGCCAACTACGGCGAGCCGTTTGTATTCTCTCGGCGGCATTGTGCCGCGCAGCCACAGCTGCGCGGGCGGCTTAGGAATCTCTAAGAGCCCCTGCGGCCACTCTTCGCGTGCGAGCTCGCGAATCTGCATACTTGCAGTATAGCGGATAGAAAAAGCGCGCCGCTAAGCGGCGCGCAATGCTTTACCGGAACCACTCGTAGTACCGCCACTTTTCTTTTTCACGAATAATCAGCGGCGGTAGCTTGTGTTGCTTCACCCGTGTCCAATTCATGAAGATGCGACCCGTGCGTCCGTTGCCGTCGACAAAAGGATGGATGAGTTCAAACCAAATATGGAGTCTCTTCCAGCTGGAATTTTGCTCCGCCGTGTCTGCGCACCACAGGTGCATCGCGAGCGGTATATCAAGCGATGCCAGGCCGTGGGGTTGGTTGCTGACAAAAATGTCCTGGCGGCGGAACGCGCCCTTCCACTTCTCCTCAAGCGGCTGGTTGCGCATGAGGATGCGGTGCGTGGTGCAGAGAATGTCTGGCGTAAGACGATCCCGTGCTACGACGAAATCCCATGCCGCAAGAGCATCCTTGAGCGATTTTTTGTCGCGCACATTCTCGATAGCGTTGCTTTCCCGTAGAGCCTCGGTAATGAGCTCGCGGTCTACGTTCTTCGACATCTCCGGTACTCCCTGATTCCGTCCGCACTCTACCACCCACACCCGCCATGCGCTACAATGGCGGCACATGCTCGACATCAAATTCATCCGCGAGAATCTCGACCTTGTGAAAGCCGGTGCGGCGAAGAAGCGCATCGAGGTCGACCTAGACCGGCTCGCGGCGGTAGACGACGAGCGCAAACGGTTGCGCGCCGAGCTCGACACGAAGAAGGCCGAACAGAACCGCCGCGGACTCGAGATCCAGCGCGCGCACGGCGCCGAAAAAGACAAGCTCTTGGAAGCGATGCGTCAGCTCAAAAGCGGAATGGGCGAGAGCGAGGAGAAGCTGAAGGGCGTGATGGAAGAATGGCAGAAGCTCATGCTCATGGTGCCGAATATTCCCGACATGAGCGTGCCGGAAGGCGACAGCGACGCGGAAAATGTGGAAGTGAAAAAGTGGGGCGAGCCAACCACGTTCGATTTCGAGCCGAAGGACCATGTGACCCTCATGACCGAGCTCGGCATGGCCGACTTCGAGCGCGGTACGAAGGTCGCTGGCTTCCGCGGTTATTTCATCAAGGGTGATGGCGTGCTGCTTACGAACGCCGTGTGGCAACTGGCCCTCAAACATTTCGGCGCGAAGGGTTTCTCGCCCATGATCGTGCCGAGCCTCGTGCGCCGCGAAGCATTCATGGGAACCGGGTACCTGCCGCAGGGCGAAGAAGACCTGTACAAGACGCAGGACGGCGATTTCCTCGCCGGCACCGCGGAGGTGGCGGCCATGGGCTACCACATGAACGAGACGCTCGACGCAAAAGAATTGCCGATTAAATTCCTCGGCTTCTCGCCGTGCTTCCGTCGCGAAGCGGGCGCGCATGGCAAAGACGTGCGCGGGCTCATTCGTGTGCACGAGTTCTTCAAGTGGGAGCAGGTGCTCCTGTGCGAAGCGAGCCACGAAGAGAGCGTGAAGTGGCACGAGTGGCTGAATAGGAACACCGAAGAGTTCATCGAGCTCTTGAAGATTCCGTACCATACCGTCGTGAACTGTGGCGGCGACTTGGGACTCGGGCAGGTGAAGAAGTATGACGTGGAGCTGTGGGTGCCGGGCGAACAGAAGTATCGCGAAATCAGCTCGGCGTCATACTTCCACGACTTCCAGACGCGGCGTTTGAATATCCGGTACCGCGATGCGGAAGGTAAGATGCAGTTCGCGCACTCTTTGAACTCCACCGCGATTCCGACGCCTCGCATCCTCGTTTCCATCATCGAGAATTACCAGCAAGCCGACGGCACGATTAAAGTGCCCGAGGCTCTTGTGCCGTATGTCGGTAAAGAGGTCATCGGGAAGCCAGGGAATTGATCGCTTGCACGCGCGGCGGCAGCTGCGCCGCCGCCGCGCGCTTTTTGCGTTCGGTATTCTCTGCGTAGTACTCATCGGTGCCGCCGTCTGGGGACTCTGGCAACCCGTGGTGCGCATCGCGCGCGTAGACGTCTCGGGCACCAATGTGCCGCTCGCTCCGCTCGCGGCACCCGCGCTCTCCGGCTCCTACCTCGGCATCATCCCGCGCGACTCCATCTTCTTCTTCCCGGCAGAGTCCGTACGCGCGCGCATTCTTGCTGCCGAACCCACGCTCGCGTCGCTCTCTATAGAGCGTGACGGGTTCCGCGCCATTCGCATCGTCGCGAATCCGCGCGTGCCGCTTGCCACGTGGTGCGGCGCGACCTATGACGCGCTCGCGAGCCCCCACACCAACTTTCCAACAGGAACAGATGACATCGGATCGCAAGCAACTTCGTCAACGGCAACTAGCAACGCGAGTACTCAGAAAGTTGGTGTGGGGGCGAGTACGACGTCCGCCACGAGCTGCTCCGTGTTCGACGCGGGCGGCTTCGTGTACGCGAGCGCGGCATCGAGCACGCCCGTGCTGCCGTTCCTCTTGTATGCGCCGCTCGTAAACGGAGCCACCACGACACCCGCATACCTCGCACAAGCCGATGCGTTGCCGGCAACCTTCGACTTTGCGCGCCAGGCCGGCTCGCACGGTTCGCCGGTCGTGAGCATCGTCATCCGCGCGAGCGCTGGGGAAGTAGACGACTACCTCGCAAGCGGCACGCGCCTCACCTACGTGCTTGGGCAAGAAGCAGAGGCGCTCGCTGCGCTCGCGTCCGCTTCGCAGAGCGCAAGCCTAAACCTTGCCGATGGCTCGATTGCATATGTAGATCTGCGATTCCCCGGCAAGGTATACGTCAAAAAAGTAGGCAGTACGCAGTAGGCAGAAGGCAGAATAAAGAGAACGCCCGGAACCTTTCGGTCCGGGCGCTGTCTGCCGTTAGTGGCAGGAGTTGATGTATGTCGCGATTAGAAGGAGGTCATTCACACTCCTTCTTTCAGCATCAACGCTGCTTTGAAGAAAATGCCCAAGCCCAAGCCTCTGGGACGCAGAGAGCTCCGCGCGCACATTAACGAAGACCACTAGGCCTTGCGCCAGGTCGCGGTACTCTACGCTTTTGTCCAGACGCATAGACTCGGCAATCAACCACTCGCTTGCAGTCTTCGCCATTTCAACCTCCATTTGCCTGCAAGCATATCGCCGCAGGTTCTGGCAACATAATACACGATTTAGCTACTGTGTCAATCCTGTGCTAGAGTGGCCGCATGGAATCATTTTGGCAGCGCCTACCTAGGCCGTTTTTCGCGATGGCACCGATGGCAGACGTCACCGACCCCGCGTGGCGCAAGCTCGTGGCCGAGTGCGGTGCACCCCCACACCAACTTTCACATAACTCGGGTAAACCGTATTCTGACGAATCGGACAACGAGTACGCTGGTCGGACACAGCAGTCTCGCTCAGAAAGTTGGTGTGGGGGCAAGCCGCACGTCTTTTGGACGGAGTTCGTCTCCGCCGACGGCCTCTACCACACGCGCCCCCACACCAACTTTCAAAAACAGGCAACTGACTCAGTAGCTCACGCATCTTCGTTTACATTGAAAGACAGCGAGCGCGCTCAGAAAGTTGGTGTGGGGGCACGCGAAATTCAAAAGCTGCCGGACGCGGAAAGTCCGCTCATGCGCGACCTTGCGTTTACGGAAGCAGAGCGCCCCATCGTCGCGCAGATTTTCTCGAACAAGCCCGAGATGATTGCGTATGCCGTGAAGCTCGTGCACGAGCTCGGCTTTGACGGCGTAGACATTAATATGGGTTGCCCCGACCGTGCCATCGAACGGCAGGGCTGCGGCAGCGCCATGATGAAGACGCCGAAGCTCGCACAGGAAATCATTCGCACGGCGCAGGACGCGTCGCCCTTGCCGGTTTCGGTGAAAACGCGCGTGGGGTATGCTCGCGAAGAGCTCGACACGTGGCTGCCGGCACTGCTTGAAACGAAGCCCGCGGCTATCACGCTCCATCTGCGCACGCGTAAAGAAATGTCTCTCGTGCCGGCGAATTGGGAACACATGAAGAAGGCGGTCGAGATTCGCGACCGGCTCGCGCCCGAGGTGCTCCTCATTGGCAATGGCGACGTGCAGGATTTGAAAGACGCGCGCGCAAAGGCAGAAGCGAGCGGCGCCGACGGCGTCATGATCGGCCGCGGCATGTTCGGCAACCCGTGGGTGTTTGCGGGGCGCAAGGCAGAAGACACGCCGCTTGACGAAAAACTTGCCGCGCTCGCTTCGCTCGCGCGTGACTTCGAAAAACTCACGCCACGCAAAAATTTCGCCATCCTCAAGAAGCACATCAAGGCGTTCGTGACCGGCTTTGCCGGCGCGGCAGAACTGCGCGCAAAACTCATGGAAGCCGAGAACGCGACCGAGCTGGAGGTGCTCGTGCGCGCAGCGGAACAAAAATGAAAAACGGCTCCGTATGGAGCCGCATGCATTAGGTGCGGGCGAGTTCGCATTCGTTCGCGGGAACCCACATTTTCGCGCATTTTCCGTTCACGTCGCGGAAGAGGATGCGTACCTGCGTGAAGATGCCGAGGAAGCGGCGGCGCTTCAGCGCCACGGCTCGCAGACCGACCCCGGGCGCGATTCCCGGTTCAAACCACACTTTCTCACGCATGAGATTTTCTCCTTGGCGTTAGCGGCTGTGAGCATTCGATCGAAATGCGCAGCTTTGAACCGGGCACGACTCCTTTTTCTTGCAGTTTCCGGAGCATCGTATCGAAAAGCCCGAGCGATTCCGCGATGGAGGCGCAGCTTGGAACGCACGGCCCGCTGGTGTCATGCACGCCATAGCGATACACCGACATAGTCGCGCGTCGCACGACTTTTTTCGGATATTTCAGTCTTTTGATACGGCCTCTACGTCCAGGATTTCTTGGCATGGCCATTCCTTTCTGGTGCTTCCGGCCGTAATCTATCACCTGAACGTGCCGCTAACAACTCATTCGCGTTGCCTGTATACTGAGTCCAATGGCGCACCAGTCCCTGTACCGAGCATACCGCCCGCAGACGTTTTCCGACGTAGCGGGCCAAGACCAAGTGGTGAAGCCGCTCGCAGAAGCGGTGAAGGCCGGAAAAATCGGCCACGCATACCTGTTTGCGGGCAGTCGCGGGCTGGGGAAGACTTCCGTGGCCCGCATCTTCGCGAAGGAAATCGGTTGCGGCGAAAACGACCTGTACGAGATTGACGCAGCGTCGAACAACAGCGTCGAAGACATCCGTGCACTCACCGAAGGCGTGTACACGCTTCCGTTCGCTTCGCCGTATAAGGTGTACATCCTGGACGAAGTGCACATGCTCTCCAAAGCCGCGTGGAATGCTTTTTTGAAAACACTCGAAGAGCCGCCCAAGTATGCGGTGTTCGTTCTTGCCACCACCGAGCTCGAGAAGGTGCCGGAGACCGTGCAGAGCCGCTGCCAGGTGTTTGAGTTCAAGAAGCCCACGCGTAAAGGCGCTGCGGAGCTCGTCTCGCATGTGGCGAAGAAAGAAGGGTATACGCTCGACGCAGACGCGTCAGAGCTCATCGCGATGCTCGCGGAGGGTTCGTATCGCGATGCGCTTTCGGTGTTGCAGAAGGCGCTCGCCGGCGCGGAAGGCAAGAAGCTTTCGCGCGAAGCGGTCGAGCAAGCAACCGGCGCCCCGCGGCAAGAACAGGTGCACGCGCTTCTTTCCGCGCTCGCCGCAGGCGAGCGCGGCCAAGCGCTCACGGCGGTGGAAGCAGCCGCGAAGGGTGGCGCGGACATGCGGCTCTTCCTTGAGCTTGTGCTCGAAGCGCTCCGCAGCACGCTCCTCATCCGCTATGCACCCGACCTCCGCGCCTCGCTCGCAGACGAGCTCGGCACGGACGAATTCTCCGCTATCGAGTCGTTCGCAAAAGAGAAAGGCATCACGCACGGCACGCTCCTCGCATTCCTCGTTGCAAGCGAACGCATCCGTTACGCACCTATCCCGTCGCTTCCGCTCGAGCTCGCCGTCCTCGAACTCTTCCCGGGCGAGTGATACAGTCATAACGTTCGCGCATTCCGTTCACATTTTGGGGATCGTCTAATGGTATGTAAGCATACTGGCAGCGCTCGCTCGGAAACGTACTTTGCTGGGGGATCGTCTAGTGGTATGGAGTACCATACGACCAGCGCTCGTTCGGAAAAATCCTGTGCTGGGGGATCGTCTAATGGTAGGACAGCGGCCTTTGGAGCCGTGAATCTAGGTTCGAATCCTAGTCCCCCAGCCAACCTGAGCTAGGTTATCCCGCACGAGACGCGTCGATAACTAGCTAGGCCTCTATTCCGCAATGGCACACCTGCTGAGAGCAGTATTCAGAACGAAAAGCCGCCCATTGGGCGGCTTTTCGTTTTCTGTAAAATGAAAACGCGCCCCGGATCCAAATTCGGGACGCGTCTTGGTTAGTTCAGCCCTGGAAGACCACTTCCCCAATCGCGACAGCGATCACGATGAAGGGCGACAGAATGAGGAGCGGCAATTCGATTGCCCGCTCGATCTTCTCGCCAAGGCCGATTTTGAATTCGCCCATGTTCGGGCTCCTTTTGTTCGGTTGCTCGATCCGTTATACGCTCAAATCCTCAACCGGGCAAGCATCGCCGCCGATACGCACGCAATGACTGCGGCCGTGAGGAATCCGGTGCCAGGCGACGCATACGTCCATAACACTCCTATCCCGATGCTCGATATGAAATCGCCCACGCCCTGCACCGTGCTCAAGACGCCGTAGCCGGTGCCGTGCTCGTTTGCGGCAATCAGGGTCGAGGCCAGCGCGGGCTCGGAGGACTCGATGATGGCAGTGTAAATGCCGGAAAGGGCAAAGAGGATGATGAGGAAAATAATCGAGGCGTTCGCGAAGATAAAGCCGAAGCACATGAGGCCGAAGATGAGGTAGCCGAAGGCGAGGATCGCCTTCTTGCTCATGCGGTCGGAAAGGACGCCGAACGGATAGCTCACGAGCGCATACGCGACATTGCTCCAGGTATAGAGGCCGACGGCGAACGTGCTTGCGAGGAGGACGCCATAGCCGGGCGTAAGGAGTTCTTCGGCGCGCAGGATGAGGAAGGTCGGCGCGAAGTTCGAGATGCCGAATACGCCGACCGGAATCAGAAACGAGAAGAAGGTCGGCGAGAGCGAGCGCACACTTTTCCAAGTGTTTTCGGTATTCGGCGCTTTCGCTTTCTCTTTGACGAGCGTGATAATCGCTAATACCGCGCAGAGGCCGGGAATAAGCGAGATGAGGAATATAGTGCGGACGGAAACGTGCGAGATGAGAAGCACAGCGATGAGTGGGCCTGCGATCGCGCCCAGAGTATCCATCGTACGGTGGAAGGCGAAGGCGCGGCCGACGGTTGCGGGCTCTGTTGATTCGACGAGGAGCGCATCGCGCACCGGCGAACGCACCGACCACCCGATCCAGCCGAGCGTCCGCTCGATGAGCACCTGGTACCAATTCGCCGCGAAGGCGAAGCTCGCCATCGAGACCGCGGTGATGAAGTAGCCGATCGCAGCTAATCCTTTGCGCTTTCCGATCTTGTCGCTGTACCAGCCTGACCAGACTTCAAACAAAGTTGAGACGCCATCCGCGACACCTTCGATGAGCCCGAGCGTGAAAGCGGGTGCGCCGAGTACCGATGAGAGGAATATCGGCAGGACGGCCGTCGCCATCTCGTGGTTCATATCGGAGAACAGGCTCGCGAGCCCCATGCCGAGGATGTTGCGGTTCAGCCAGCGATTCTTTTGTGGTTCGGGGGTCATAGCATCAGATAGAAAACGATTGCGATAATAAGGGCGACGATGAACGCCTTGATTGGATGTCGTCTTTGCCAGCTTTGAGGTTTTTCTTCATCCAAGTTCATTGTACGACGAAACCGAGCAGGTATCCGATAAGGAGCGCGAGGCCGAAGAATATGCCGAAGGTGAAGAGCGCGGCCTGCAAGGACGGCTTCCACAGCAGCCAGCCTTCGAACTTGTGCTTCCTGTATTCCTGATAGCTGATGAGGAAGGCGATCGCGGCGGCCAAGGGAGCGAAGGTTAGGCCGATGATGATGAAGAGCCCAAGGCGCATGGATTAATGCTTCTCTTTGGCGAATCGCTCCGCGCCTTCCTTGATGAGCCGGTGGGCGTTCTCCTTGTCGAGCCAGCCTTTTATATTCATCCACTTGCCCTCAAGCGTCTTATATTCCTTGAAGAAGTGCTCGATCTCTTTCTTGAAGTGCGCTCCCATGTCCTCGGCTGATTCGATATGCGTGAGGCGCGGGTCTTTCTCCGCAACGCCGAGAATCTTCCAGTCTTGCCCCGCTTCGTCCTCCATATCGATCGCGCCGATGACGCGAGAGGAGACCACGACTCCAGGGAACATGGGCGTTGAAGTCAAAACTAGAGCGTCGAGATGATCGCCGTCTTCTCCGCGGGTTTGCGGGATGAAGCAGTAGTTAGCTGGGAAGTGCATTGGCGAGTGGAGGACGCGGTCGAGCTTGATCTCGTCCATCTCCTCGTCATACTCGAACTTATTGGGAGAGCCTTCCGGGTTCTCGACGACGACATTGACGATCTCGGGCGCTTTCTTGCCGAGGGGGATATGGTGGAAGCTCATTATGGGGGTGGTTAGAAAATAAATAGACTCCTGCCAAGTGGCAGAAGTCATTGGTCGGCGGAGCCGGACGGTTCGAGGCGGACTTCACCGCCTGTCATGGTAAATCTTATCACGCCCTTGCGGCAACTCTTCCGAATAGATAACAGGCGCTAGATTACTAGCGGAATATTGGGGGATAAATCAATTTGCTTTTCTGCGGCATTTGCTACACTATGGACGTAAATATGTTACATAGGCAAATTACACAAGGGATTGTCACCCTCTCTATCGGGGCGCTCCTTGCTGTGGCTATTTTCGGATTTAGCTCTGGGATGGTTACTAATGCCGATGGCACGATGTCTAGTTGCCCTAACATGGGTGTTCCCGCTCTCTGCCACATGAGCCCTCTCGAGCACGCCTTTTCACTACAAAATATGCTCACGTCGATTCCGTTTAGCGGAGTCTTTGCCTTCTTGATTTTTCTTCTTCTCGCGCTTGCCACACTACTTTTAGTGCCGATAATTTGGACAAACTTCGTTGTTCTTCTTGAGTACGTCTCACATTCGCCGCCGCCCAATACATACGTCTTACGACATACGCTTCAAGAGGCTTTCTCAAACGGCATCCTTAATTCCAAGGCGTTCTAGTTCGCTTTAGTTTTTGCTTACCACGGGAAATCCCTGGTGAGTTTTTACTATATTAATTTGGCTAAGCGCTATGGAAACAGGAGTACAAAAATTAGCTACACCGATCGCCGTCCTGCTTGCAGGAATTGCTATAGGCGGTGCGGTGCTATGGAACGGGCAACACGCAAGCACGTCTCAGTCCGTGCCCAATCCTCAACAGCAAACACAAGCCCAGGCAGCGCCTCAAACGACCGCCGATATCAGCAAAGTAAATACTACTGGGGAGCCGTTTCTCGGTAGCGCCGACGCTCCTGTCACCATCGCGTACTGGTTCGATTATCAATGCCCGTTTTGTCATCAGAATGAAGAGACGGTAATGCCACAGATAATCAAAGACTATGTCGATACTGGCAAGGTCAAGATCGTTTTCAAGGATTTCCAGTTCCTCGGCGACGATTCACAGAGACTTGGTCAGTTTGCACGGGCTGTGTGGGCAATCGCGCCGGACAAGTTCTACGCGTGGCACAAAGCCATCTATGACAATCAAGGGAAGGAGAACACGGGCTGGGCAACAGAAACAGAGATTCTCGCCATCACCAAGCAAGTACTCGGCGCAGACCTCACTAACAAAGCGCTTCAGCTGGTAACCACAAATCAAGCCACATACCAAAAGGAGATGGACGCTGATAAGGCGGAGGGCTCGAGCTTTGGCGTTACAGGAACCCCGAGCTTCATTATTGGAAAGCAGCTGATTATCGGCGCACAACCTTACGCGACGATAAAAGCAGCAATTGATGCGGTCCTCAAATAGCTATGAAAACAAAAACTATATTGTATATAGCCGGATTTGTCATTGTACTTGGGATCTTGTTGTCGTGGAATCGCATCTTTCCGTCGAAACCTGTTGCGGTTATTACCGACCCGTCAGCGCTTCCAGGCATCCAGTTGGGCGATGCGCCCTGGCCTCCGGAACTCGGACAGCTCGCTGAGCGTCTGAAAGCCATTGGACTCCCTGCTCTTTCTGCAGAGGGAACTGTGATGCACATTCATCAACACATAGACATCTTCATTGACGGTAAGTCAGTGCCAGTGCCCGCGAATATAGGTATCAATCAGATAGGAGGTTTCATTTCGGATATACATGTGCATGACGGCACAGGCATCATTCATGTCGAATCTCCAACAGTGCAAACATTCACTCTTGGGCAGTTCTTCGACATATGGGGTGTGAAATTCACGCAACGCTCTATCGGCAGTTATGTCGCGACGGGAGATAAGACCCTTAAGGTTTACTCGAACGGCACCCTCTACCAGGGCGATCCGCGTAACCTGTCTCTCTCGACGCATCAAGAAATTGTAGTCGTCTATGGCTCCGATTCGGAGGCTCCACAGTCCATCCCGTCATCCTATGCGTTTCCGTCTGGATATTGATTATATGAGTCAGCGCAAAATTATCTCAATCGGGATTGTTGCGGCTCTTCTGGGGGTGGGTTTCTTGCTATTGCGGGGAATGCCCAGGAATCCTATAGCGTCAACAGCTACATGCTCAGTTAATGCTACATCCACGTGTGCAATGGCCACTAACAATTTGCACGATGAGTTGCTTGCAATGGAAAACAGTATTCCGACACAGACGGGGAAAGACAATTTCCTCAAACAAAGCGGTACCCTGACGCAGAACGTTGATCCCGAGCTAGTCGACATGGATAATCAGATCATTACGTGCGATCCCGACGTTAGTAAGCTACTCACGAGCTCGCCCTCATATGGGGGAAGCTGCGTATCGGCTGGACCTGGAACCATAGCGAACATTCAAGGAAAGTATCTAAGCGGCCAGTGTTGCAGCGCGCTTATGGACACAAAAGACTACCATCAGAACTTGCAGAAATTACAGGCGTACAAAAGCATGCCTGACATTCCGCTCGACCCCATGCACACGCCGGTGGCAATGGCGGATATGTGGATCAAGTATGACCATGCCACGACGCTTACCGCGGGCCAACAAAAAATCTACGACCAGGCCTACGCACTCTCGACAGAGAAACCTTGCTGCTGCAAATGTTGGCACTATTTTACCGATGAAGGGATTGCAAAAAAGATGATTATAGATGGCACATTCGGTGCGCAGCAGATCGCTGCATTCTGGGATGCTTCTGACATCTGCGGTGCTTAAATGCCATAATAACCTTGAATATATGAGCAACTTGATAAGACAAAAACTAAAAGTTCACGGCACGCACTGCGCGAGCTGTGAATTGTTAATCGAACGAAAATTCGCCAAAGTACCCGGAGTGGAGAAAGTGCATGTGAATTTTGCGAGCGGTAAGACGGAAGTCTTCTCTTCGCGCAACATCTCCGTGCGCGAGCTCGACGAAGCTATAAGAAATGACGGCTACTCCGTTAGCCGCTGGGAAGATCGTCATAACTCTCCGGTAGCGGCAAAACATAAAAACACCCCAAAAGATTACGTCCAAATTGGAGCCATTTTTCTCTTTATGGTTGGGGGGTATCTCATCCTCAGGCAATTTCACTTGCTCCCAGAAAGCCTTGGGATTACCGCCAACATGAGCTACGGTTTCGTCTTCCTGATCGGACTCGTGGCGGGAACATCAACCTGCCTTGCGGTCGCAGGGGGTCTCTTGCTTGCAGCCGCCGCAAAATACAATGAGCTGTACCCAGAGCTTACCGGATACCAAAAATTCAAACCGACGCTCTACTTCAATGTCGGCCGCATCGTCTCCTACACCTTCTTTGGGGGGCTGATTGGAACTCTCGGTTCAGTAATCAGCCTCTCCGCTCGAGGTACCGGTATCCTCTCGATACTAGCAAGCTTGGTCATGATCATGCTTGGCTTCCAGCTTCTCAACTTGTTCCCTTGGTTGCGACACCTTCAGCCCAGGATGCCCAAGTTCATCGCTCATAAAATTCATGACTTAAGTGGGAAAGACACGAGAGGAGGCGCCTTCCTGCTCGGAGCACTTACGTTCTTTCTGCCATGCGGCTTTACCCTGGCGCTTCAGCTCTACGTGCTTACCACAGGGAGTCTCATTACCGGTGCGCTCACCATGCTCGCGTTCTCATTCGGGACTCTACCGATGCTGCTCTCGCTCTCTGCTCTTTCGAGTTTTGCCAAGGGTGCATTTCAAAAGCACTTCTTGAGGTTCTCTGCGGTGCTCGTGATCATCCTTGGTTTCTACAACATAAACAACGGACTCACCTTGACCGGAATAAATATAAATCTCGGGTCGCTCTTCTCAAATACAGGGGAAGTCGCGCATGCAGCCACTGTACCTGTCGTAGACGGAAAGCAGACGGTAGATATGACGGTAGACGGCTACAGCTATACCCCTTCGCAGTTCACGGTGCAGGCAGGTATTCCAGTCGAGTGGAGGATTGACGGGAGCAGGGCGGCGGGATGCGCGCAAGTTATTACAATGCCCACGGCAGGCGTGAGCAAATACCTCTCTCCGCAAGGCGTCACGGTTATCGACTTCACTCCGACACAAACCGGCACAATTCCATTCATGTGCTCTATGGGCATGACGACGCGCGGCGCATCGTTTACGGTAGTGCCAAACACGAGTGGAGTTGTCGCGGCACCTGAAGGCTCTTCGGCTGCAGCGCTAGCTACCTGTGATCCAAAGACCGCCACATGCATACAGGCGCAAAAGTTGTCGATGGAAGTCTCGCGAGCACATGGGTTCTATCCTCAGGTGTTTACGGTAAAAGACAACGTTCCTGTTGAGCTCACGGTTGACGACCAAATCAATGTGGGAGGCTGCATGGGAGTCATGACTATTCCCGAATATGGAGTATCGCAGCTTCTTGCGGTCGGCGGCACGAACGTTCTCAAGTTTACGCCGACGCATGCAGGTCTCGTGAGAGTCGTTTGTCCTATGGGAGCGTTACAGACCAGCTTTAACGTTGTCGATTCATGAAGAATAGGAACCTCTGGGAAATGATCAAATGCTGCCTGAATCCAAAAGTCATTGGCGGTGTACTCGTCGTTATCGCACTTTTCTACTTCTTCGCACCACAGCTACTCAAGTACTCAGGATTTCTAGTCATCCTCATTTGTCCCTTATCGATGATACTCATGATGTCGATGATGAATCGGAGCAATCATACATCGGACGAGAATAACCAACCATGAAAACTACACTTATCATTAAAGGTACTCACTGCCGAGCATGCAAAATGCTGATCGAGGATGTCTGCAAGGATAATAAGGACGTTGCCTCATGCAATGTGAATTTCGAAACCGGCAGAACCGAGATTGAGTATACGGATAGGCTCGATATGGAAGCACTGAAAAAAGAAATCGAGAGCCTCGGAAATTATAAAATTAACCTTATTTCTTATGGAATCTAAACAACAATGGCTCTGGAGACTCTATGCTGCGGGTATCCTGCTTGCACTGGTGAGTCTGGCATTCCTAAGTCCTCATCCAGGTACCGCCGCACCAACTTCTAAGGATGCTGGTGCGGGTGTCGTAATCACCGATGCGTCCTCGACTGATTATACGATCTACAACGGGGTCATAGCAGAAGTCTTGCCCAAAGATGGCTTTCAGACAAAAATAGTTCTCGGCACTGTTGTTCCGCAACTGGTAACTGACGGGATCATCGACATGTCCAAGATGCAAACACTGTACAAAAGTCACGGTGGTATTCCGGCAAATACAATGCAGTTGTTGACACAGCCATCGAATACCCCACTCCTGGTAAATGCGGACAACGCCTCCCAACTAGTCAATCTTCTCTGGCCAATCGGCCTTTCCAATAAGACGGTGATCAATGAGAAGAGTCCCATTGCGGGAAAGGACGTAAACAATTTTGCCTCGACTGGAGGGTGGACACTCGGTAAGGAAGCAAACGGTGGCGCTTATTTTAACTCCTCTCCGCTTGTTCCGCTCACTGCCTCTCAAGAGGCACGCGTGCTGCAAATAGCGGAGAACACCTATCGTCCGTGTTGCGACAACTCAACTTTCTTCCAGGATTGTAATCATGGCTCCGCCGCTCTCGCGCTTGTCGAATTAGGTGTCGCTCAAGGATTATCGGATGCCGACATATACAGAACCATTCTGGATTTCAACTCGTTCTGGTTTCCTCAAAATTACATTCAACTCGGCTTGTATTTCAAAGCAGTGAAGCATATGGATTGGAAGGATGTCGATCCGAAGGTCGTCCTAGGAAAAGACTATTCAAGTGCGACCGGTAATTACAAGATTCAGGCAGAAGTTGCGAAAATCCCGAACCTCGTTCCTCTTCAAACGAGTGCAGGAGGAGCTAAATGTGGAGCATAAGATATGACCCCAGATAAAATTATTGTCACAGTAGTTGGTCTTGCTGGGATAGTTTTTACTTATTGGTTTTTCTTGGGTAAGCGCGACAAAGAAGTCATTGTTTCCGATTCATCTGTAGATATTCTCGTCGAAGGCGGCTATACGCCAGAAGTAATCTCAATCCTCAAAGGGAAAATCACCAAAGTTAATTTTATCCGTAAAGACCCGACGAGCTGTCTTGAAGAAGTAGTGCTCGGCGATTTCAAGGTTCGCAAATATCTGCCACTCAATCAAAAAGTGACGATAGAACTTACGCCGCAACAAACCGGCGAGTTTACCTACTCATGCGGCATGAATATGTACCACGGGAAGATCATCGTCAAATAAAATAATATGAACGTAATCAAAAAGACATTTCCAATAAAGGGCATGCACTGTGCCTCGTGCGTAACGATTCTCGAACGCTCGCTTAAGAAAGTCGAGGGTGTATCACAAGCGACGGTGAACTTGGCAACTGAAAAAGCCACCGTCACATATGACCCAGAGAAAGTCACCGATCAACATCTTTTATCTGCTGTTTCTAATGTCGGGTATGAGGCCTCAATTAGCGACGAGATGAAGCATGAAGCGGACGAACAAGCTGAAAAACAAAAGGAGCTCAAGGAGTTAAAAATAAAAGTCACTGTCAGCCTCGTCTTGGGAGGTTTGATTTTGTGGGGTAGTTTTCCGGTACTCATGCAAACCGCGCCGATGATCTTGCAAAATTTCCGGTTGCAATTGTTGCTCGCGACCCCGGTACAGTTCTGGGCAGGATATGGTTTCTATCGAGCGACAATCTCGACGCTTCGTCATAGGACAGCGAACATGGATACTTTGGTTGCGCTCGGCACTACTGTTGCGTTTGGCTATTCAGCATTTGTAACCTTGTTTCCGCAATTAGTAATGAGTATCGGCATCAATCCAATGCCATATTTCGATACGTCTGCAATAATAATCGGGTTAATTCTGCTTGGTCGCTATTTTGAAGCCCGGGCAAAGGCGGGCACTTCGGAAGCAATTAAAAAACTTATTGGTATGCAGGCAAAAACCGCACGTATCATTCGAGACGGAAAAGAGGAGGATATTTCCATCAACGAGGTAATGATTGGCGACATTGTCAGGGTGCGCCCGGGTGAAAAGATACCTGTGGACGGAATAATTGTTGAGGGAGAGTCGTCCATTGACGAGTCGATGGTTACCGGCGAGAGCATTCCCGCTGACAAAGCGAAAGGCGATACCGTCGTCGGGGCTACGATGAACAAAACCGGCTCGTTTACTTTCAGAGCGACAAAAGTGGGACAAGAAACGATGCTCGCACAAATCATTAAGCTTGTACAAGAAGCTCAGGGCAGTAAAGCACCTATTCAGCGACTGGCCGATCTTGTATCTTCCTATTTCGTACCCATAGTCATCATTCTCGCTATGGGTACGTTTGTGGTTTGGTATGTATTCGGCCCGACGCCGGTGCTTACGTTCGCCTTACTCAACACTGTAGCTGTTCTCATTATTGCTTGTCCCTGCGCCATGGGTCTCGCAACACCGACGGCTATCATGGTCGGCACGGGGAAAGGTGCGGAGCACGGCATCCTTATTAAGGATGCCGAGAGTCTGGAGACTGCACACAAAATCAACACGGTTATTTTCGATAAGACCGGCACACTTACAAACGGAAAGCCTGAGGTTACGGAGGTTATTCCCTTAGGCGATCACTCAAAAGATGAAGTGCTCAAGATTGCAGCTTCGATTGAAAAAGGCTCAGAGCATTCACTTGCAGAGGCGATTGTAAAAGCTGCCGAGGTAGAGAATCTGAATGTATCGAACGTTGAAAAGTTTCAAGCCATTGCCGGACATGGTGTGGAAGGTGTCATTGATGGGCAGAAAATAATCTTTGGCAACAAGCGTCTGATGGATAGAGAAGGTATCGCTACAAAAGAAGTTTCCAATCAAATTAGCGCAATGGAAAACGCAGGTAAAACCGTGATGATGCTTGCAACCTCGAAACAACTTATAGGACTTATCGCTGTTGCGGACACCATCAAAGAAAGTGCGAGAGCGGGCCTTCTCGAACTACAAAAACTCGGTATTGAAGTCGCCATGATCACGGGAGACAATGAGCGAACAGCCAATGCAATCGCACAACAATTGGGCATCAATCGAGTATTTGCAGAAGTATTACCCGATCAAAAAGAAGCGCATGTGCGGAAAATTCAAGCAGAAGGTAAAAAGGTCGCTATGGTTGGTGACGGTATCAACGATGCTCCCGCACTCGCCGTGGCAGACCTGGGTATCGCGATGGGCAGTGGTACAGATGTTGCTATCGAAGCGGCTGATATCACTCTTATTAACAAAGACTTGAGGTCAGTCGCTGGTGCAATTGTGCTTTCCAAGAAGACAATGCGAACGATCAAAATGAATCTTGTTTGGGCATTCGGCTACAACATCATTCTCATCCCAGTCGCTATGGGTGCTCTCTATCCTTTCTTCCATCTCTTACTGAACCCGATTTTTGCTTCGGTAGCTATGGCCACAAGTTCAGTCTCGGTGGTCACAAATTCCTTGTTGCTAAAGAAAAGGTACTAGCTTGGTAGAGTATTCTATAAGATATGTCTCACAGCCATTCTCACACTACGTCTCCATCCCCTCGCATACTCTTGCTCTCCTGCGCCTTGACGGTGACATTCGTCGTTCTTGAGGCGATCGCTGGCATTTTCGCCCATAGTCTGGCGCTAGTTTCGGACGCGGGGCATAACTTTGCAGACGCGCTTGCGCTCTTGCTCGCCTATGGAGCCGCCAAGATTGCCCAGAGCCCATCAACGCCAACCCGCAGTTTTGGGTATCACCGAGCCACCATCCTCGCCGCTCTTGTTAATGCGTTATCGCTCGTTCTCATCTCGTTGTTCATTTTCTGGGAAGCATATCGTCGTCTTGGAGCAACAGAGGCCGTGAACAGCCATTTGATGATTGCTGTTGCTTTTGTTGCCCTTGTTTTGAATAGCGCGATTACGTTTTTTCTCCGCAACAGCAAGGAAGACCTGAATGCTCGGAGCGCCTATGTGCACATGCTCGGCGACGCGCTTGCGTCAGTCGGCGTCATTATAGGCGGCTTCATCATACTCTTCACCGGCCTCTATTGGATCGACTCTCTAGTTTCGGTTGTTATAGGAATCTTTATCCTCCATAGCTCCTGGGGAATCCTTAGAGAAGCGACCGATGTTTTACTGGAAGCGGCTCCCAAGGGCCTCTCTATGAATGCCGTGGAGAGCATCATCAAGACTATCCCCGGGACGCTCGCGGTACACGACCTGCATGTGTGGACCATCTCTTCCGGTATGCTTGCGTGCTCGTGCCATGTGACAGTCTCACGCAAGACGGTTGAAGACGGACAGCAGATTGTTAAACAGATCGTGCAGGCTCTCAAAGATCAACTGCATATTGGACACACCACAATTCAGATCGAAATAGAGGGCTGTGACCCTGATGAGCTGTATTGCGCTCCTCAATAGGAATCAATTTGCTAGCACAATCTTTTTCTCTGCTAGAAGTAGCTTCGATTTCAAACATCCTAAAAGTTCTCGTTTCTCCACGTCAGCCCCTTCTCTTAAGAGGTACTTTGCATAATTACGTATATCGACATCTGCGACCTGTATCTTGATCTTGGTGTTCAATACCGATTGTTGGAACTTCTTAAATCGCTCAACCTCGGCCTTTATCTTCTCCTTGATCCCAATCTCGTTGATATCAATCTTATCTATCAGCTCTATGAACTGGTCGATGAGCTCGACCTCGTTGATATACCCGCATTTGCAGTCTTTATCCCTTGCTTTGGTACATCCGTAGTAAACATGTCGGTGCACATTGCCGTTCTTCTGCTTCTTAAACTTCTCATCGGCCGTAATTCCTGATCCACAGAGACCGCAAGTCATTAGTCTAGTGAAGGCAAACTCTTTATTCTCGGCTCGTATGAATTGGCTCTTAACTTGTGTTTGTACCTGATCAAATAGTTCTTTTGTTATCAATGGCTCGTACCTGCCTTTGTACCAACGGCCTGAGTTCTTGGGGTACTCAAAGGTTCCGTAGTAAAAATGGTTTTGGAGGATCATATAAATGTTACTCAAGGTCAGGTTCTTGTTTCCGCCTGCGGTCTTAAAGTTCAACTCAAACTTGAGCCAATTAAAGACTTTCCGACCACTCCACTTTTCGTACGCGACTTTCTCGAATACCTGCTTGATGATGTGTCCTCGGTCTGGATCGACTAGCGTCTCACATTTTCTATCAAGCCGCTTTTCTTTGAGGTAGCCAGTTGGAGCAGGGGCAGGCCATAACCCCATTTCTACTCTCGTCTTTAACCCGCGCTTCACATTGATACTCTTATTGTCGTTCTCGAGCTTGGCTTGAGAGCAGAGAATCATTAGGAGAAACTTCTCGTTTGGCGAGTTATGGAAGTGCTGTCCATGGGTTCGTATCTCTAAGAGCAACTTTTGATCCATCAGGTCGACGAGTGATCCTAAGTCTCCGGCGTTTCTGCTCAAACGATCTGGTGCCCAGGTTAGGACTCCGTTGAATCTCGCTCGCCTGATGTCCTCTAGAATTTCTTTGAACACTGGTCGTTGCCCTGAATCTTTTGCCGAGTGCGCTTCGCGTCGGATGTCTATGACATCTAGGTTCTCTCGCTCGGCTATCTGAAGCATCTCTTTGATTTGCGAGTCGATCGATAGAGCTTGCTTCTCATCTTGCTCGGTCGATTTTCGAGCGTAAAGCACATACTTTACTTTCTCCAGAAGTATCACCGGGGATGTACCTATTTGGGCGGTTGTTTGTAGTTCCATAGCCCACCATTGATGACAGAACCACCACCCCTGCATAGTCTATGCAGAACAAGGATTCGTCGCCTAATCGTGGCCTAGGGCTTAGCAAAACAGGGCTTCTGCGATACTATCAAGGTGCCTAAACCGGGTTAACCCCGGCATGGCGCTCAAGCCCGATCAAAGCCAGAAAACCCGTCATAAGGGATTG
>JAKBZO010000037.1 GCA_021839985.1 bacterium | reverse complement strand
TATGCCAGCTGCATACGCTTCGGCATTTCTTGCGCAATGATCGAACCGCCCACCTTCTCAACGCTAGTGCGAACACGTTCAACGACGGCACCGACCTCAGCTTCTGCTACGGTAGGCACTATGTGAAAGCCGGTTTCTAATACAGCCTTCTCGTCGCTGATCGCCTGGGTAAAGGAGCCCTGCTCCTGCGATGAATCAGTCATGCGGACACAGTAGCACAAGGCGAGAGTCGGCGCAAGAAACCCATGGAGGCCAGACCTCCACAACCTTACACGGCTTAGTGGAGCGTTGGCGGCACCTCGTCCTCCCAAGTCGGATACTCCCCTTCTTCATTCTCGACTGCCTGGCGCTGTATTTGGTTAACCTGATCATAAATGAATTCCAGCGTCTGCGGGTCATCTAGATTAACCTTGGTGCGGCTTTGATCGAGCTCGTTGATCCAATTACGGAATGCCCCGCCGTATTTCTCTGCCCACACCATCATAGCGCTATCGCGGATCTGCACGTCGACGGTCTCTGGTTTGAGCGGGTCGAGCGTTTTAGCAAAATCAAAATGCACAAAGCGATACGACATGAGCGCGAGCCTCTGCTGCAGCTCGGCCTGCTCTTTCATCGATTCAAGCGAAACAATATGCGGAGAATGCGGCTGTGATTCCGCTTTTGGCGCTGGTGTGTGGCCCTCTGGTCTGAACATGCCTCTATCGTACTCTTTTTATAAATTAAATACCATTCGCGTGTTGCGCACGGTCGCGGCAGCGATCTCGTCGGCAGGCGCGGCCTTTATCTCCGCGATGCGGCCGACCGTCTCAGTCACATACGCCGGCTCATTGCGCTTCCCGCGGTGAGACTTCGGCGCTGCATACGGCGAGTCGGTTTCAATAAGCAGCCGGTCAAACGGCACGGCACGCACGGCGTCGTCATACATATCAGTGAACGCAATGACGCAGGGGAAAGAAATGTAGCAGCCGAGCGCAAGGTAGCGCTCCATGAGCTCACGATCTCCGGTGAAGAAATGAGCGATCGCGCTGAGGTCGGGATATTTCGCGCGAGCGTTTGCAAGGAGCGCGAGCAGGTCATCGTGCGCGTCGATAGTGTTCGCGCTCGGTCGGCAGTGGATGATGAGCGGCTTGCCAGCCTGGTGTGCGAGCTCGACATGGCTTTGGAAGCGTTCTTTCTGTGCTGCGCGATCTTCTTCACCAGTCGTGCGAAAGTAATCAAGTCCGCACTCACCGATGCCGACCACTTTTGGATCAGCAGCGAGCGCCCCGAAGCCTTCGGTATCAAACCGCTCTGCCGGATCGTCGTTCGGATGAAGCCCGACCGCCGCCCACAGAAAATCGTACTGCCCCGCCAGCTCCACTGCCGCCTTGCTTGAGGCAAGATCAGTACCGACGACCACCGCGCCGATCTTGTGTTCTTTCATTCGCGCAAGTACCTCCTCCCTATCCGCATCAAAATCCGAAAATTGAAGGTGGCAGTGTGTGTCGAAAGCTAAAAATTCCATAGAGCTACGATAGCGCAAAGTGAGACGCTCCCGAGGGAGATCATTCCTTGCGCGGGAAGAGATTTTCGGGCTTTTTGTTTTCCTTGATGGCTAAAAGAATTTTCTTGCTCGTCTGCGGCATGAATGGCGCGAGCATGCGCGCAATGGCGTGGAGCTGTTTAATGCAGGACAAGATCATCTCCTTTCCTTGTTCTGGCTCGTTCTTCATCACCGCGAAAGGTTTCTCGTTTGTAATATACTCATCGAGTCCGGTGATATGTTCCCAAATGAAATCCATCGCATTGTTGAACTGGAAATCATCCACGGCGTCGACACGAACGTGGGGCGTTTCCATTCTCGCCATGTCGCCCAGCTCTAGGTGTGTCTCCGCGAGTTTCATCACGCGCGCAACCAAGTTGCCGAGGCCGTTGGTGAGGTGCGCGGTATAGTACTCATGCGCGGCGTCGAGCGTGAGATCGGAATCTTCGGTCGGGCTCACGTGGCGCAAGAGGATGTAGCGTACAGCATCAGTGCCGTATTTTTCGACGAGATCGAGCGGGTTGATGACATTTCCAATACTCTTGCTCATCTTCTGCCCGCCCGAGGTGATGAAGCCGTGATAGAAGACGGTGTCGGTATTTTTGATATCAGCCGACATGAGCATCGCTTGCCACATGAGCGATTGAAAGCGGACCTGATCCTTCCCCGCTATCTGGAGAGTCTGTCCGTCTACCCAGAATTTATGGAAATTTCCTTGCGCATCGGCAGGCCAGCCTAACGTGGAGATGTAATTGGTCAAAGCGTCGAACCACACGTACATCACCTGTGACTCATCATTCGGCACGGGTATACCCCACGAGAGCCGCGCTGCATCGCGCGAAATACTGAAATCTTCAAGACCGCCCTTCACGAAATTGATCGCTTCAACACGGCGCCACTCCGGGACGATGGCACCTGGTTGCTCAAGATAGGCGAGCAGTTTCTCTTGGTAATTCGAAAATCTGAAGAAATAGTTCTCTTCAGAGATCTCCTTGAGCTCGGCGTTGGGATGGAGCGGGCACTTTCCATCAACGCATTCTTTTTCCGTCTTAAAGGATTCGCAGCCGACGCAGTAGAGGCCGGTGTACGTCTTCTTATAGATATCGCCGCCTGCCGCACAGCGGCGCCAGATCTCCTGTGCCGCTTCGATATGCGCCGGATCGGTCGTGCGAATGAAGGCGTCGTTGCTCAGATCGAGCGCGGCGTGCAGCTTCTTGAACTCAGCGACGTAATGGTCGGCATAGGCTTGCGGTGTCTGCCCCGCCCTCTGTGCCGCCTCAAATATCTTCTGCCCATGCTCATCAGTGCCGGTCGAGAAAAAAACTTCGTCACCTTGCGCACGAGCGGCTCGCGCGAGCACATCAGCCTGCACGATCTCAAGCGCGAAGCCGATATGCGGATCGGCGTTCACGTACGGCAACGTAGTGGTGATGTAGAAAGGTTTTCCGCCCATAGTATAGAAAGTAGGTCTTAACTCGCACGACGGCCTGCTTCGATATCATCGACCAGTTCGCGCAGCGCTGCGGCAAGCGGCACGGCCAGCAGCACGCCGATGAACCCCGCGAGTTTCGCCCCGACGATGAGCGCGAGAATGACCAGAAGCGGCGGCACGCCGACGATCTTCTTTACCACCAGAGGGTAAATGAGGTGACTTTCGAATTGTTGAATAATGATGAAGAGGCCGGCGACCATGAGCGCCATCGAAGTGCCGCCTGCTGCGAACGCCACGACGACCGCCGGTATTGCTGCGAGATATTGTCCGAAGACCGGAATGAGTTCGAAGAGCGCGGCGAGCACTGCAATGAAGAGCGCGTAGGGCACCGCAAGGATCACCAAGCCGAGGTAGAGCAGTACGCCCACCAAGAAGCCGAGCAGGAGCTGTCCCTGCATCCACTTCCCTATCTTGTTCTGCGCGCGGCGCCACAGGCCGACGACATAGTCCTGTTTCTTCGGCGGCGTCACCACGCGTAAGAAATCATCGACGCCGGTGTCTTGCACGCAGAAGTAGAACGAGAAGACGATGATAAGGATGAATGATTCAACGCCGCCGAAGAACGTGGAGAGGCCGGACACGGCGCCGCCGGTGGAGCCGCCGAGCGAGGTGCCGAGCGCGCGCACGACATCGGCAGACGATAGGAGCGACGCGATATCGTCGATCGGAAGCCTCGAATTGCTGGCAGAGGCAGAAGAGCTGAGCGCATGCAGCGTGTCGGGAAGACGCGCGATGAAGCTCGCCGCATCGTCGAGTACCGGCGGCAGAAAGAACAGCGCAACGGAGACTAGCACGCCGAGGACCATGACATACATAAGCGTGACTGCCCACACGCGCGACATGCCCCACCGTATGAACGCGCGGATACCCGGCTCCATCGCCGACGCGATAACGATCGCCGTGAGCACGATGAGTACGATATCGCGCAGGAACCACAGCGCCGCAAAAAGAACGAGGAAAAGCAGGGCGGTGATGATGCTGCCGGAGGTGATGTGGACGTTGATGTCTTTGTGCGTTTCCATGTTCTTTAGATCTTGCTCTTTATGAAATCAGCGAGCTGCGCTATCTTCATGCGCGTCTGCTCTCCACTGTCGCGGCCGCGCACGGTGACCGTATCGAGCAGCTCAGCTTTTTCACCCAGCGTGTCGAAGTCGATCGTGATGCAGTACGGCGTACCGATCTCATCCTGGCGGCGATAGCGCTTGCCGATGTTGCCGTTGTCGTCCCATGCGATCTGCGGGATCTCACGCTTGAGCGCGGCATATACCTCGCGC
This sequence comes from bacterium, assembly GCA_021839985.1. Lineage (GTDB taxonomy): Bacteria > Patescibacteriota > Minisyncoccia > Phycocordibacterales > SBAW01 > JAKALC01. Next base: position 722 of record JAKBZO010000037.1, on the reverse strand, counting down.
GCCTTGGCGACGAGCTCCGGTTTGTTCCGCAGAAGCGGCGAGACCATGGCTTTGACCGGCGCGAGCTTCGGGTGGAGCTTTAAGACGACGCGCGTCTCCCCGCCGAGATCATCTTCATGATAGGCATCTGCGATCACCGCAAGGAACAGGCGGCCCATCCCCATCGAGGTCTCAAGGATCCACGGAATATATTTCTCTCCGGTCTCTGGGTCGGTGTAATTGAGATCGACGCCCGAGAACTTCATATGCTGCGTGAGGTCGTAATCGCTGCGATCATGAATGCCTTCGAGCTCATCGAAGCCCCATGGAAATTTGTATTCGACATCCCACGCGTCTTTTGCGTAAAAGACGAGGTTCTCATGCTGCTTGAGACGGAGGTTCTCTTCTTTGATACCGATCGAAAGGAACCAATGCCATCGATCTTTCTTGAGTGCATCGTACGCCCCCTTATTCTCATGAGGTTTTATGAAAAGCTGCGTGTCTGCCTGTTCGAACTCGCGGCAGCGGAAGAGAAAGTTGCGCGGGCTGATCTCGTTGCGGAACGCTTTGCCGATCTGTGCAACGCCGAACGGCACCTTCGGCTGCATCGAGTTGACGATGTTCTTGTAGTCGAGGTAGATGCCCTGGCACGCCTCACCCGGGAGATAGACCGGCTCCGTGCCTTCAGAGGTGAAGTCGCCAAGGTTCGACTTCACGAGAAGATTGAATTTCTTGGCGCGAGA
>JAKBZO010000011.1 GCA_021839985.1 bacterium | reverse complement strand
ATTTTTCCAATTGATCTTCATGAGAAGGATGTTCGACCGCGGCCACCGCACGATCACGGCTGCTGCCCGTAGCCCTGCGCATCTTGGAGCGGAGCAGCCGATGAAGAGTTATTTGAAGAATCCGAACCAGAGGAACCTGACACGACTGAATTGGTGCCGGTCTGCTGGAGATTGAGTCGGCTGCCAAGATTTGAGAGGTCGGCAAAATTCGTAAGATTTGGGTTGATGGTAGTGAGAATGGTGACCGAGCCGAGCAGAAGGATGAGGCCCCAGACGGATTTCTTCATGCGGGTGGCGGCGCGCGACTTGTCGCCAACGACCGATGAGGTCATGTACACGACGCCGTAGAGCGTGAAGGTTCCGACGCCGAGGATCGCGCCGACCGTGATGAGGATCGGGAACAGATAATTAAGATAGGAGCCGAGGTCTCCGTAGGCTCCCGATGGAACGCTGCCCGGCAGCGGCTCAAGAGGAACATAATTAAGATTGCAGTTCGTGCCAGAGCAGTTGGTGGTGCCGCCGGTATCTGATGAGTTTGAGGCGCTCTGACACGTGTATGTAATGAGAGGGGCATTCCAAGCACATTGGGTGCCTTGTGGGCACTGACCCCCACAAGTCGAATCGGTCGGGAAGGCGTTCGTTGTTGGCATGCTGCTCTGTACCGTTGCGGTCTTTACGCACATGTATGTCTGCCCTGATCCTGTTTGGTTAACAACACATGATTCATCGGCCGCGCAAGTCACCAGGGTCTGGCTATTGCAATTGCTTACATCGACGACTTGATATGTTGTCGCAAGCGCGGCTGTTGGAACGATCGAGATAAAACATGCGGCTAAAAGTATCGCAACCCTACCTATTTCACTTTTTTTATTTTTTCTCATTTTATAATCCAAATAATCCAGTCGAAGTGTTCGTTTGCCCAAAGAGAACCGTGAGTGTTGATTGCGCGCCCTGGAGTAGCTTCGCCGGATCAGTGTTCTGCAGCGTCGTGGAAAGAGTTGCGCTGCCCGCACCGCTGCCGGTCTGGCGCAGCGTGAGCTCGCCTTGCGCCGTGCTGGGGCCGCTCGCATCCTCTCCATTTATCTGCCAGCTATATTGTACCCCACCGGCGCCGCTGGTCGAAAAGTAGAATGGCTCGGCACGAACGGTCACTTCTGTGCCGGGCATCGTGAAAGAATTCGGGAGCGCGCTCTGATAGAGGATGCCGCGCAGCGGATCGTGAACATAAAACACGAGGCGAGGTTGCGTGAGCGGAATGGTGACGCTCCCGCTGCCTGCCGCCGTGCCGCTTTGCGTGTAGACCGAGACTGACACGTCCTCACTCTGATGGAGCTGGTTGCTGATGAAGGTGAACGTGCTGCGGCCAACGCCGGATTGCGCGGGCATCGCTTGGTCGTTGAGCCTCCACTGGAATGAAAGACTGCTTGCGGGCTGCGCGGCTCCTCCCACGCGTACGGTCGGAAACGCGAAGACCGTGATCATACTCCCCGGGCTTGCGAGCGGTTTCCCTGCAAAGAATGGCGGAATAGAGGTGTGACCTTCCCACACCAGACTCACGAGCGATGGATTGAACGTGAAGGTTTTGACGATAGCGCCTTGTGTGGTGGAGTCGACCTCAATGGTGACCGTCGTCTGCGATCCGAGCCCCCCCATCATGAATGAGTGGGACGAAAGTCCGTATCCTTGCGCCACCACGGTGCCATCCTGCGACCAGATGATCATCGAATTGCCGAGGATGTTGCCGATGCCGTCGAGCTGGATGTAGACCGTCGAGTTCGGCGCGGGGTTTTCGGGAGAGACCGTGTATTGAATGGGCGCCGGGCCGGCGATGTCGAGTGCGAATGCAGGCGAAGCGGCAAAGAAAAAGAGGAGCAAACCAATGGTGCTGAGCGTGCGGGATACCATGCCATCATTCTACACCATTTACGCAGCGCGCTGCTCGCCGGCCGAGACCTTCGGAGGGCGAATGCCTTCGGTCGGAGTGCGCGCCAGCGGGCGAGGAGTAAGCGGGAGGACGTTGGGTGCGCGCGGCTGCGTTTGAGGCCGTGCAAACTGCGCGTCATTTGCTGCTGGCGTATACGCGGCTTCTTCCGGTTGAGGCGCTTGTTCGGCATTTTCTTCTTGTGACCCCCCGCCTTCTTGGTTCGTAGCGTTGGCGGCCCCCACAAGAGCCGGAGCGCTCTTTTTAAGAATACACATGACCGTCAGGGCGGTGTAGAACGGCAGTGCGCCGAATATCGGAATGAGTTTGGCGAGAATGAATGGTAGCCGCTTCGCCGTCAGGATGTCTTGCGCGGGCAGGAGACCGTTCATGACGAGGAGGACGATCAGCCCCGTGCCGAAGACGGCGCTGATCGAGAAGTCGGCAGTTGTCCCCAGTATGAGTCCGCTCATGTCTGCGGTGCTCGCCGCAGCTTGGCCGACGATCGGTACCCACCCGAACATGCCGGTTACCGAAAGCCCGATCGCGGTCGCCGCGATCGTAAAAAGGAGCTCGAACGCGTCAATGGTCGCGGCGAGTACGAGCACGCCGATATAACGTATCAGGTCGGTGGTCATGGTCTTCTATCTGTCTGCGGGGCTAGCGTTCTCCGCGCCGAGGTCGGTCTGCGCTCGGCGCAGCGCAAGGATCTGCGATGGATCGGAGGTGATGATCTGGTCTTCCGTGTACGAGGCGATGATCTTGATCGCGACGTGTTTGAGCCCGGCGAAGAAGATACCCTCGCCCACGTCCGACTCGAGCAAGAGATACTTCTCTTCATCGGAGAGATTGAAGGTCTTCTGGAGGTTGTCGATCGATGACGGCGATTGCTTCAGCAGGATCTGGATCGATGAGTTGGTGATCATCGGCAGGCCGTACGGCGACTTGAGGAAGTCGTCGACGTCTTGAGTGATGGTGGCGAGGCCGAGGTAATATTTGCGGCCGCGCTTAGCGAGACTGTAGAGGAAACTCGCCGTGTCTTCCGATTTCATCATCCACCACGCCTCATCGATCACGAGCAAGCGCTTCTTCAAAGTCTTTCTCACGGCGTTCCAAATGAAGTGCGTCACGAGATACATAGCGACCGGCTTGAGCTCGTCTTCCATGTCGCGCACCGAGAACACCACGAAGCGCTTATTTATGTCGACATTGGTCGGCTGGTTGATGAAGCCGGCCCAAGTGCCGTGGGTATATTTGGAGAGGCGCGCGACGAGGCTCTCGCTCCCTTCCATGCCGGCGAGCACTTGTTCGAAGTCGGAGAGAAGCGGCGGTTCGATCTGCGAAAAGTCCGAATCGGCAGTGATGTCTTTGAGCGCGTAGGTCTCGGTGATCGCCTGGTCGATGATCGAGTCTTCCGTCGGCGTCAGCCCGCCGAGCATGATGCGGAAGAGACCGACGAGCGCGACGATGTTGCTTCGCAAGACATCGGCGGGCGCTTCGTCTTCGCGCGGCGTGGGCAGGTCGAACGGGTTGAGGTGGTGCTCCGAGGTGAGCGAGACATTAAAGTAGCGCCCGCCGACCGCCTGCGAGAGATGTTCGTATTCGCGCTCTGGATCGATCACGATCACTTCCGTATCGAACATGAGCGTTCGCAGGATCTCGAGTTTGGTCGCATAGCTTTTACCCGAACCAGACTTCGCGAAGATCACTGAGTTGTAGTTCTCCAGCGAAAAACGGTCGAAGAGCACGAGCGACGCATTGTGGCGATTAACGCCGTAGAGGATGCCGCGATCGGAGGTGAGGTCGAACGACACGAATGGGAAAATCGATGAAAGCGGACTGGAGTTGAGTTTTGAGTGCACGGAAAGCTCATCGGTGCCGATCGGCAGCGCGCTGCGGAAGCCTTGCTCCTGCTGGAAGAGCGCCGGCTTCACGTAGATGAGGCGGCTCTCCATCATCGATTTGATCTCGGACTCGGCCTTGTCGAGCGCTTCAGTCGAATCTTCGTAGATGGTGATGTACACGCCGACGTCGAAGATGCGCTCCTGCGCCTGCTGAAGCTGATCACGCAATTGTTCAAGGTCGCGATACGCTGTATCGAGGATCGGGTCGCGCACGAGGCCTTTTTGTTCGCGGGTCTCGATCTGGCTCTGCACCTCCGCCACTTTCTTCTGGAAGGTTTTGAGAATGTCCGAGGTGTCAATCGGATGGATGAAAATGGAAATGTCGAAGACGCGGTCAAGGTTGATGATCGGAGAGAACCACGAATCGGTGAGGATGCGCGGATAGGACATAACGAAGAACGTGCGCGCGATCTTGTCGCCGAGATTGAGTTCGCGCGGCGTGACGCGAAGCGCCGACGGCGCGATAACATCCTGCAGCTCGAGCACGCCCTGCTTGTAGATCTGTTCAGGCAGCACCGGAGACACGGGCAATGACGCCGTTCCTGCCGCTGCCTGTTTTTTGAATATATCGAGAAGGGCCATGGTAGTGGATGTTATCTCACGAGCGCTATCGGTTTCTCAAGTTCGCCCGGGTTGAAGAGTTTGTAGAAAAGCTCGATGAGTTCTTCGGTGCCGAGCGGCACGATGCGCACGCCGGTGCGGATAAGCCCCTGCTCTATCGTGCCGGTGCGCTGTTCAAGCTGGCTTCGATATTCTTCGAATTGTTCGTCAGAGAGCGGTGTGTTGTTCGTGGCGCTCCCTCCTCCTACGAGAGAGCTGATCGCACCTCCGCCCCCTCCTTTTCGAGCGACCAGCGCGGGATCGTAGGGAACGACGATGAAAAAATTCTTGTTCATGATGTTCGCGCGCTCAGTGAAGTCGCGGATGAAGGCGATATATTCGCGGATCTGAAGTTTCATAAGATCATCCATTTCCCCTGCGAGCCGCTCTTCAAGCAGCGCGATGTAGGGACGTATGTCGAGCTTCCGGGACTCGATGAAGAACTGCACTGAGAACTCGAGTGAGTTGAGGAAATTTTGGAATTGCGTCATGACCGCGTCTTGTTCATCGTTGCTTTTGAGCGCGAGGTTGATCGAGGACGCCATGAGCACTGCGCGCAGGCTGCCGTCTTTGAGAATGACGATACCGTCGCGCACTTCTTTTATCGGGACGAATTCTTGCGTTGCGCGTGATGGTGTGGCTGCAGGAGACATATGAAAAGTATACCAGGTGTAGCGCTAGATCCTGAATTCGGCGCTTGCCTTACTCGGACTCTGCCCGCTTGAGTTACCCAGCGCTTCACGGTCTTTGATATTAAGCGACCATGCGAGCTCTTTGAGTCGGCTCTCGGATATCTTCGGTACGCTCGGCACTGCCGCAGTGGCTTGTGCTGGCGTTTGCGTTTGCGGAAGCTCAGAGCGCTGCTTCCACAAATATAGTTTGCCGCTTATGTAGTACGAGATGGCGTGCTCAAGAACGTCGATGAACGGGCGATCATTGATAGTGTAGAACGCAAGCGCGAGTGCGAGCGCGATGAACGGCAGAGAGACGATCACCGCGAGCCATAGCGGTAGAAGCGTGAAGAAGAGCACGCTCGCCCCCGCTCCGCCAGCGAGGTAGAGGAATTGTTTGAAAGTGAGCGGCCCGAAGATCTTATCCTCGATCTCAATGAATTGTGGGACTTGGTATTGCATAAGAGTTCGTAAAGTTCATAAAGTTTTAAAGTTGCGATGCATTAGGTCTTACTTTAAGAACTTTCTGAACTTTTAACTAACTGATCGGTTCATGGTACGGATCGACCGTGTAGGCTGCGGGCGGTGGAACGGTCGCCAGAGTGGTGGTGCGAGGCGTGCCCGGGGTCACTCCGACGTCGATTGTTTTGATGGTCGCTGCGGTTGGAGTGCTGAGCGCTATATGTCGCGGCTCAGGCGACTCGGGCGCGGCTAACTCTGGATACGTTTCGACCGGGAGATCAGAGATCACAACAGGAACAGACGGTACAGGTTTCGGGGAGATCGTTGGCGCGGGTGTTGCTGGAGCGAGAGGTTCTGGAGAGCGCTGGCTCTCCAAGATCTGCGCAGACGTATCATAGATCGCGCGCGGTGCTGGGGCGCTCGGCACACTCTCTGATGTCACCTCCCTCTGCTGCATAAGTGCGCGCACTTTCAAAAATAGTTCGTTGTCGAGGTCGTGCGCGATCACATTCGCGTGATCAGGATCGATCTCAAGGTGCTCTGCGATCACGTTCGGAAAATCTTTTGGTTCAATGAAGCCGGTCATGAGGTTGATGATGTCCGCCTCAAGGCTGCCCATCTGATCGATGTGAAGTTGATGCGCGGCGCTGATCTTCTGGACCGCATCCGCCACCTCATTGCTATACAAGATATCCTGGATATCTTGCGGCAGTGCGTCGATGCGACGCTGGATCTCCTCGTGGGTGCGGCTGGTTGGCATGGTCTTATAGGTCCTATGCGGTCATTATAACCTCCTCTTTGTTGTGTGAACGCGCCGCTCCTTCGCCGGAGGCAGGAACCTTGGAGAGACTCTTTCCTGCCTGCTTAAGAGAATCGATCGCGTCTTGCACCTCGGAGACCTTAGGCGTCAGCTCCCTGAGCGTACTTCGAGCGTGCTGCTTCGCCAGATCATACACGGTCTGGGAGACTCTGCCGGCCTCGTAAGCTTTTTTAGTTTCTGCAAGATCGTCATTGGTCTTCTTCTGCTGGGCCTTGATGTCATCACGCGCGATGTTCAAGCTGGCGGTTACTCTGCGCAGAGCTTCAGCATTGATCGTGGCGCCGTCGACCAGTGTTTTGAGCACATCATTGACGCCGTCAATGGTGGTGCCAAGCCGCGTCGCCACATCGCGCGCTTCCTTGAGCGATCTGTTCGTTTCCTGCTGCGGCGCGTCGGATGCGCCCTCATGCCACGCCGCGCGGAAATCCTTCTTATCTTGTGCCGAGAGCTTGGCATTCGTACTTTCCTCAAGCGCCTTGATCTTGGCGTCTCCGAGGAGCGGGGCGATCTTCTTGATATCCGACGGCTTGAGGTTTTCGATGATGGTTTCGACTGGCATGTCGGCGACACGCTTTTTGTCTTCAGGGGCTAGGGGTGCGGGTGCAGCCGGGGCTGCAACCGGCACATTGACGCCAGGCCTACTGCCTGTCGGCGGTATGGGTGCCGGCGTCGGCGCAGCTGCAGTTGCGACCACGCGTTGAAGCAGCTCTTTATCCGCAACGGTCTGCAAGTTCTTTGCGCGCTCGGATGCCTCCTTCCCTCTGCGGGTCTCAAGCTCTGCGCGTGATTCTGCGCCGCCGACTTTACTTTGTACGATCGGTTCGGTCACATAACGGCGGAACTCTCGCCCGATCGCCGTGTTGCCAAGCGGCGCCATAGCCCCGGTCCTCAGACTGGTATCGATCTTGCTAGCAAGCAGGCCGGGGCCGACGCGCTTCGAAGCCACACCTGTTGCAAGGCTGAGAGCGCTTGGTCCTGGCCGCCCCACGGGGACGCCGCTCGCTTGTGCAAATCCTCTTGAATATCGGCTCACCACTTGCCTGTTGAGGAAGCCGCCGAAACTCTTTGCCCAGCCTGCGGTTGACGTGCCGAATGACTCCCCTGCCCTCATCGCTTGTTGGATCATAATGAGCACGATGCCGAGGGTAATGACCAAGTATGCCACCGCGGAGCCGAGTTGGAACAAGAAGCCGGCGTTGGTCGAGCTTGAACTTTGGGCCATTTGTCCGAACATGCCTTGCGCCAGCGTCTTGCCGGTCCCGCTGAGCGTCTGGAGGAACACCGTCAACAAGAGGTACACGAAGAGGAATGCCGCCGGGTAGAATGTGTTCTTCATCAGCATGGTGAACCACTTGCTGAAGTAGCCTTTTGTTTCTCCGAGCGTCCATGCCACCAGCGCCAGCGGCGAGACGATGATCGCGAGCCAGAGGAACACGATACGGCCGAGGAAATGGATGCCTGCCATGAAGAGCGACAGTGCGAGCGTGACGGAGATAGCCCCGATCGAAATGTAGAGCACGGAGAGCGTGATGAGGCGCGTGAGCGAAAAGTGGCTGGCATTGGTGTCCGAATTCCATTTATTGAATTCATCGGAGTTGGTGAGACTTTGCACGTTCAGCGTGCTCATGATGCTCGCGCTCAGGTCCTTGGCTTTCATGCCGGAGAGGATCGAATTGTCCTGCGTCGCCGAGCCGGGTATCGCATTGTAGAGCTGCGTTGAGACGACGTTGCCCGCGTCGATGAAGAGGCGCGTGCCGAAGAAACTGAAGTTGACGATGAGTGCGATGAGGACGACGCCGGCGAGCGTGCTCATGTCGCCGCCGGTCTCGGAGTTGAGCATGATCTTGAAGGCGATGAAGACGAGAATAAAGAGGAACAGCATGTTCGCGAGATCGCGAGCGACGGACCAGCCGGTCGAGATGAAGGTGAGCGCATACGCGGCGCTGTCGAGCGACATATGGACCGTTGCGCCGAAGAACATAGCGCCCACATACAGGAAGTAACTCGGTATGCTTACCGCGAGCCACTCAACGACGTTCGAAAGGCACATGTCGACCTGGCCGCTGGTGCAGCCGATGTCGTTTTTCGTGTTGATCGGGTTGGCGCTACTTGGCGCATTGTTCGATTGTGCGACGGGAACGTCGGTCGTGGTAAGTGGCTGTATCGCCCCGGCATTCCCTGCATTGATCGCGGCGTTGCCGGCGACGGTCCCGGTGCCTGGTGCATAGGTCGTTCCGGCATTGAGTGAGTTCGCGTCAACGGCGGTCGCTCCATAGGCGCTATTTGCGTTTGACGCTGCGCCGGCAGCGGAATTCCCCAAATTGACCGTAGAGTTTGCGCCGAATGCTTGCAATGCGGTGTTGTCAGTGGTTGCCGCGTGCGCTGAAGGTGCCGCGACCACCGAGAAAGAGAGCGCCATGACAAAGAAAGCGAGTGCGATCGCTGCACGGGCGCTCACTTTTGCCGACACGCTATATCGTTGTGGTGTTGTTGAATGCATGGCACTGGGTAAGTCCGGTCGCCGCACTTTGATTGTCAGTGGTCAGTTTGCTGTTGAGGCGCGTCTGATCCTCGATCGCGTTGTTGACCGACGAGCTGTCGAAGAACAGCCCGTTGCGCGCGTTGGCAGCGAAGTTGGTGAGAATGGTGCTTTGCGTGTTCGGATCGGTCGCTGCGTTCATGGCGCTTTGGTAGTCGCCGAGGGTCGTAAGGCTCGTGCTGGCGGTGTCGAACTGACTCTGATAGGTAGTGAGCTCGGAGGTGAGGTCGTCGATCGTGACCTGCGTGCTCGACGCATTCGCCTGTGCTTGCAGCCGCTTTGCGTCGGAGAGAGGGTTTTGAATGTCGATGGTCATGCCGGCGGCGGTAGTCGTTCCGGTCGATGTTGCCGTCCAATCGAGCCAGCATTGTTTGAGGTTGTCGAGGGAATCAAGCGCGCTTTGAAGTGCGCTGATGTTCGTGGTGTCGATCGTCATGACGCGGTTGGCGCCGTCTGTGTAGATCGGGAGATTTGTGGTGATGGTGTTGGTAAGCGTGCTGTTATCGATCGTGCCGTAGCTGTTATAGCCATAGCCGCTGCCGGAGCTCAGGTTGGAGAGGCCGCCATAGAGCACATTTTGGATAAGCTGGCTGATGAGCGCGTTGATAATCTCATCGAAGTATTTCGCACCGACCAGCGATTGCGTGTTGCTGCCCATGGCTTGTGAGAGCGCTTGATCGATCGCGGTGCCCGGCGTCGTATTGACGACGTCGCAGTACTGCGTGACGCCGTTGATCTGGACCGGTTGCTTGCCACCCTGGTTAAAAGTGGTCCCGTCGGGGTTGGTCATAATGCCATCTGAATCGACTGAAACAGTTTGGCAATTCTTGTTCTGGGTCATCGACAGCATGCCCTGGCCGAGCGTGAGGTCGAGCGTGTTCACGCCGATCGCATTGGCTTGCGCGGTGGCAACTCTCCCGCTCACCATAGAATATTCCCCGAACGGATTGCTCGCGGGCGAGGTGGTAAACGCGATGAACGCCGGCCACCCGCCTTGCGAGAAGTCATTCATGAAGCCCTGAATATTATTCGTGATCTGTGAGAGCCAACAGGTTTGCGGCCCGTAGTCATCCGCATAGGTTTGGGCGATAGCGATACGGACCTGAAGTTGGAACGGGCTGCAGAGGAAAGCGAGACCGGTACCGTTGGTGATGATGTCGCCTGCCGCCTGATCGCCGACGCTGCGGAAGAACTGATGATAGTTGGTGACGAACGACGGGCTGCCGTTGAAGCCGCCGTTGATCCAGTTGATGGTCGAGACCGCCATTTGCTGGAGCGCGGCGCGCGCGATGGCGCGCGCGACGCAGCCGAGGAAGTTGTTGAGGTAATCGTTGGAGACATTGCCGGCGAGCGTGGTGTTGAGCGTGGTCACGCTGAGAATGTTTTGGAGATGCTGGCCGATGTCATAGGTGGAATAAAAGCCGGGGACATCCGCCGCGCCGGAGGATGCACCGCCGGAAATAGCTCCCATGCTGGCCGTAAACGCCAGTTGTGCAACGCAGCCGACCGTTCCGCCGATCGCGCCTACCGTGCCGACATTATTGGCGCTCCCTCCTGCCGTGCCGCCGTTCGTTCCCTGGTATTGGAATGCGTCAGCTGCGGCCGCCTCAAAGGGCAGGGCGCCGACCAGAAGCACCATGGTGCTCACGATGATGCCTGCGGAGAACTTTTGTATGGCTCGGTTATGGAACATTGAGGCGATGAACAGTTTCTAATTCGAGTTACTCTGATTGTTCTGTTGCGATGATGATTGCAGCTGTTGCGCTGCTTGCAAAGCGGCTTTTTGTTCGGCAAGGAGAAAGGCAGACCATGCCGTGCCTGGCTCGCTTACTGTATATAGTATACCGTTATTTTTGAATGTTTCCGCGATCGTGGCGAGCAGGCGCGCATTCTGCATGGAGAGATCGTTGAATGCTTGCAAGCCGGAGAGACCGCGGACAGGATCAGAGAGCACGGTCCGCATGTCGGCGCACTCGGTCGCCATCGCGGTGTAGTTGTTGGCAAGCTGCGCGATCGTGGGCGCGAGCGTTTGCGGCGTTGGAACCGCAGCGACATCTTTGGCGAGTGCGCGGTAGTCGCTGGCAATGGGATTGAACGAGGCGAGGATGGAGGGGTCGCTGTTGTCCACCGCCAGGCCGATGGTCGTGAGTGCGCGGAGATCATTGGCAAGCGTGTGCGATTCGATGGTGCTTGCGAGCGTGTTGCCGAATGTGTGGAGCGCACCGTCTGAAGATGGTGCGATCGTTATGTCGCTCACGGCGTAGATGGTGCTTGGTTGTACTGCCGTGCTATTGATCTGCGAAAGCGCCCCGCCGATGATGCGGTTCTGGGTCATGGTGTCGTCGCCAAGACCTTGACCGCGCGCCGCCGCGGCGCTGATGAGTATCGCCCTGCCGAGACTTTCCGTGAGGTTGCTTGAGCTTGCGGCTTGGATGAGCTGTGTCGCCTGCGCGTTGAGATCTTGCGCGTCTTGAAAGGCGGTGCTTGAAGCAAATGCGGTCTGCCAGTCGGAATTGTCTGCGATCGATGAGCCGCTGCTTTCGATGCGCGCCGTGTCGTGCGGCGTCGTGAGCGAGATCGCGAACCAGATGACCGCGGCGCTTATTGCAATAGCCACTGCGAGCACACTGAAACGAGCGCTCGGAAAGTACGCGCGAATATGCTGCATGTCATTAGTATACCATCACACCGACGCAAGCATGAGCCATTTTGGAAGAGAAACGTCTTCGGCGCGCGCATTTGAGGGAATGTCGGCGCGCGCGAGCGCCTCGGCGCTGCGGTCGCCGAGGATCGGTTCGATATTGCGCGCGAGCAGTTTTCGTTTATGCGCGAAGCCGGCTTTGATGAGCGCGAAGAACAGTTCTTCGTGCGCGGCGTTCTTGAAATTCTTCCGTGAGACGCCTTCGACCGCAAGGATCGCTGAGTCGACCTTGGGCGCGGGCGAAAAAGCGCCGCGCGGCACGGTCTTTACGTACTTTGGAGTGCCGTATGCCTTGATCGACAGCGACAACAAACTTTCTTTTTTCTCTCTTGCGATACGTTGTGCGATCTCTTTTTGTACGAGGAAGACGAGCGTGGTCGGCTGATGCGCCGCGCTCAGAAATTTTTCAAATAGCGCGCCAGTGATGTAGTACGGAATATTAGAAATTAGTTTGTAGTCCGTAGAACGCAGAGAGTGGTCAGAAATGTCGAACTCGAGCGCGTCGGCCTCGATGACCTGCAGTTGTTCGCTCGCTATCTCGTTGGCAAAGTGCTCATGCAAGATCGGCATCATGCGCGCATCTTTCTCGACCGCGACGACATGCGTCCCGCGGGCGAGAAGCTCTGCCGTGAGTACGCCCTTCCCCGGTCCGATCTCAAGTACCGTGTCGCCTGCGCGGACGGCGCCCGCGTCCACCATAGCGCGCACCGCACTCTGCGACGTCAAAAAATGCTGACCGAGAGTTTTTTTTGCGGCTATAGGGTCTCGCTCTGATCGTGAAGCTGCCATCCGTCCAATTCTAGCTCAAATAGATCGTCTTCCCTAAGCGCCGCGGCGCTTCTTCCGTCATGAGCTCCGGCGGAATATCGGCAAGGAATTGCGACGGTTCGGAAAATGATTGCGTGCCGAAGACCGTGCGCATGCTGGCCATCGAGCAGAACACTCTCTTCTGCGCGCGGGTGATCGCGACGTACATGAGCCGCCGCTCCTCTTCTTTGTCCTCAGCGCTTCCGCCGTCGCGCGAATACGGGAAGAGGCCTTCTTCAAGTCCGGTGATGAAGACATACGGGAACTCCAGACCTTTACTGGCGTGCACGGTCATGAGCCGCACGGCATCTTGTTCGTCTTTCATTTCATCTTGATCGCTCGCGAGTGCGGCATTCTCAAGGAATGCGTGGAGACCGTCGGGAAGCGGCATCATATCGAAGCGCCGTGCCAGCGCGATGAGCTCGCGCACGTTCTCAAGGCGCTCCGGCCCTTCGATCTTGTCGCGCCGGAGCTCGCTCTCCATGCCGCTTTCGCGCATGACGTATGCGAGGAATTCAGACGGCGGCACGCACTCTGATCTTTCTTTGAAACGCGCCAGGAGGCCGCGGAAGGCCGCGACGCTCTCACGCGATGCGGCGCGCAGTTCGTCTTCGCGGCCGCTGAGCATCGCCAGCAGCGTGGTCTTGCCGATGCCGCGCGGCGGGGTGCCCACGATGCGCGCGATGTCGACGTTTGCGCCAAGAAGCGCGGCGCGCGCGTACGCGACGAGATCCTTCACCTCGGCGCGTTCGAAGAACTTGGTGCCGAGCACTTGGTAGGGAATGTCCGCATGCAAGAACGCTTCTTCAAGCGCGCGCGACTGAAAGTTGGCACGATACAAGACCGCGATCTCAGAGGGGCGCGCGCCCTCTTCGCGCAACTCCCCCACCATACGCGTCACGAATCTCGCCTCATCGCTCTCATTGAGCGCACGATAGAAAGAGATGTTCTCGCCGTCGGCGTTGCTCGTGAACAAATTCTTGTCGACGCGGTACTGATTCTTCGCGATGAGATCATTGGCGGCGGCGAGAATGGTTTTGGTCGAGCGATAATTCTCTTCGAGAAGGATCGTTCTGGCGTTCGGGTATTCTTTCTCGAACGACATGATGTTCTTGATGTCGGCGCCGCGCCATGAGTAGATGCATTGATCCATGTCGCCGACCGCGCAGACGTTCTTTCGATCGCCGACGATGAATGCCGCCATGTCGCTCTGCAGGCGGTTGGTGTCTTGGTACTCATCGATATGCACATAGTGCCAGCGGTCTTGGTAGTGCGCGCGGGTGTCGGCGTGGTCGCGAAGAAGGGCGACCGCGCGCGCGAGCAGGTCATCAAAATCGAGCGCGCCATCTGCTGCTAGTGCTGCCTCATACCGCCGCCACACGTCCGCGATCGCTCGCGCGCGCGGTTCCTCCGCCTTGGCCGCGAACTCGCTTGCGGTGACACCGTCGCCTTTTTGTCGCGAGGCGACCGAGAGCACCATACGCGGCTCAAGCTCACCGTCGATGCCGGCGTCCTTCACTGCCTGCTTCATGGTCTTCATCGAATCATTCCGATCATAGATGACCGGAAACCGCTTCATGCCGAGCGCGCGATAGTTTTCTTTGATGATCGTGAGTCCGAGCGAGTGAAAGGTCGAGACGAACGGCAGCTTCTCCTGCGGCACGAGATCGGGCGATTCGCGCAAGAGCGCTTCGACGCGCTCGCGCATTTCTTTGGCGGCTTTGTTGGTGAACGTGATCGCGAGGATCTTCTCCGGCGCGGTGCCGCGGCGGATGATCTCCAGGATGCGGTGCGTGACGACGCGGGTCTTCCCCGCCCCTGCTCCAGCCAAGACCAGAAGCGGCCCTTCGGTGTGAAGGACCGCTTCTTTTTGCGCCGCATTAAGACCGTCGAGATGTGACACTCGTCTACTATACTGGCGAAAATGAAAAACTGAAAATCACAACGCCATATCGGCGGCTTCTCCACGCTCTATCGATTCAGACTCTGTGTCTAGCTGCGCTGTCTCTTGTTCAAGATCGCTGCTCATGTCTCGGCCGTATGCAGCCAATTCATCTTCCGTGCCCGTCATGTCGGCCTCAAGGGTTTTCAAGCCGGCCCCAATGGCATCCATCCGTGCGCGGGAGATCTTCTCGAACGCGTCGTTAGCGCTGCGTATGGTCGCAAGGAGGTCCGCAACGCGCTTGCTCGCGTCCGCCGCCGCTTTAGCCTGATCGGTTGTGGTGTCGTTCATAAAATGAATTATAGGC
Source organism: bacterium (assembly GCA_021839985.1). Classification (GTDB taxonomy): domain Bacteria; phylum Patescibacteriota; class Minisyncoccia; order Phycocordibacterales; family SBAW01; genus JAKALC01. Next base: position 9,103 of record JAKBZO010000011.1, on the reverse strand, counting down.
TAGCTATAAGACGGCGCACTGCCTTCGCGCGTTCAACGAGCTCAGCCCCCTTATTCGTTCGTGCCTCAAGAGGCGCTCGATTCAGCAATTCATTGGCGATCATTTTCTCTACCGCTTGGAATTGGAACGATGCTCCCTTGATCTTGTCGAAGATCCGTAGATCGATCGGCTCGTCAGAGCCATAGAGTGCGTTCCAAATAGTAACGTACTCTTCTGGCGTGACGTCCTTAATGGTCTCGCCACTCTCTGGCGCTGGCGTCGGAATGTGCTCGGCACCTGCTGGCGTCGAAGTCGTGTCGATCGCACGATGTTCATACGAAGGAGTGACCGTCGGCGCTTTGGGTGCGATATGGTACGAGCGCTCCTTGCTCGCGGCGCGCTCAAGATCGCCCGTCAACATCGACCACTTCTCGACCTGCCCCGTCGTTTTCCCTAACCGGCCCTCGAACTTGCCGAGCTCGGCGGTCCTAGTCATGATCGCTTCGTCTGCACGCTTCAGTTCGGCCCGTATAGCGGTGATCTCTTTCTTGAGCGGGCTGCGTTCAAACGAGAACCGCGCATTTTCAAGTTCGCGCTCGATCTTGGCGAGTTCTTGTGCGACACTGTCGCGCACTTCGCCGTGCGCTTTGATCTCATCTCTGAATTGTTCGCACTGCGCACTGAGTTCGGCCGCACGCTCACGATGTGGCGCAACGCGGTTCTCTACACGAGAGGTCGCCCCACGCGCTCGATCCTTGATCGCATTCTCCCAGCGCAATTTGCTGGTATTGTGTGCTTGCAGTGCAACGCGCGCGGCTTCGCGTTTGCGTGTCTCCTTCTCCACCCTTCCCTCAAGTGATGCGCGCTCACGAGCCGCCTTTGCCCGCACCTTTTCGTCGAGGAGCCCCCGTGCCTCAAAATTCTTCACCGTCTCGTCAAGTTTCTGGATCTCTGCCCCAAGGCCTTTTACCGCAGCATCGTGTCTCGTGAACCGCCCCTCTGTTTTGGTGGCACGTTCGTTTGCTTTTGCGAACTTCCCCTCCGCTTTATCGATGAAGCGGCGGTCAAGAAATCGGACGCCGGCACGCTCGACGCTCGCGGCAAAGCGTCCGAGCGTTGTATGTTTGAATTCTTCTCGTGCCGTCTCTATTCCTCGGCCGACCAACCCTTTGAATTTACCCCACGCACTCTCAGGCGGCTTCTTGAATGTTCGGATCTCATCCTTATCAAGCGCTATAGGTGCGGGCTTTTCTGGAGTTTCCATTACTGCAACTGTATCACTCACGTTCGGTGTCGGCAAAGACTCGTTCGGGATATCGGGCAGCGGCGGGACCACCGCTTCGTCGGTCTTGAGTGTTCGCTTGAGAGCGGCGCTAAGCGCGGTCTCGCGCGCCGCGCGCTCATTCTGTGCTTCTTCCAATACCTCTTGGAGTACGCCCTCAATCAGTTTTGTGTTCGATCGAACGATCCTTACTCGGTCTGAACTTGCTGGGCCGGTGTTGCTTTCCATAGGCTTAGTATACGGAACCCATCGGCCCCCTCAAGTTATCCACAGTTTTGGGTCTCAAACGGGTTTGAGAAGTAAAAGTTTTTACGAAAATAAGCCCTAGAAATGGCAGACTGTCGAGTTGACCGAGCCAGCTCACCGAGTATAGTAGCCAAGCATTCCCTCATGGATGTATATATAAAACGGCTTCGTTGAGCCATTTTATATCGGGACGAATGGTAGATTTGGATTGACGCGCAACGATGTTTGTTTCATAAAAACAGCATCAGCGTCCGTTCACCGCATATTCTAGAAGACATTTCTCAACAACTCTCGGCGCTCAAGGTTCGCTTTGCGCAGATGGCACATAAATCCCCGCTTCGTAAGGCTGTCATTGCGACGGTCTTATCCGCTTTTTTGCCCGCCATGCTTATTCCAGCGCCTGTGCGGGCGTTTTCTTTGGCCGACCTGTTCGGTGACGTCGTCTCGACCGCGTCTGCTGCAATGATCGGCGGCAATTCTCAGACCATCGCGCTCCTCTCTCCGGCGACCAATATCGATCCCGACCCAGCTCAAGGCGGTGGCGATATTGCGGTGGTCGGCGGCGTGGCGCTCGCGGCGCAACAGGGGCCGAGCGGCACGGCCGCAGACATCGAAGAATGGCCGACGTCATCCCAGGTATCGGTCTACACGGTGCACCCGGGCGACACGCTCAGCGATATCGCGAAGATGTATGACGTGTCGGTCAATACGATCATTTGGGCCAACGACATTAAGGGTGGCGTGGTCCATCCGGGCGATCAGCTCGTGATCTTGCCGGTGGTCGGTCTGCGGCATACGGTCGGGAAAGGGGAAACTATCGCATCGCTCGCAAAGACATTTCAAGCGAACGTTGACGACATCGCGCAATACAACGGTCTTGATCAAAATACTCCGCTCACGGTTGGTTCAACGCTCATCATTCCGAACGGACAGATGCCTGCTTCTGCAAGTCAGAGCAGCGGTACATCTTCTTCGCATGGCAAGCTCAAAAAAGCTCCGAACGAACCGTACCTCGGTGGCAGCGGTCCCTATTATGCCGGGTATTATAGTTGGCCTGTTGATGGCGGAGTCGTGACCCAAGGACTTCACGGATGGAACGCCGTCGATATCGGCGCACACACCGGCACGCCGATCCTTGCAGCGGCAGACGGCATCGTGATCGTCGCGAAGACCGGCGGCTGGAACGGCGGCTACGGCAACTATGTGGTCATCCAGCATGCAAACGGTACGCAGACCTTGTATGGTCACGCAAGCAAAGTGCTCGTCTCCGCCGGCGACCGGGTCTCACAAGGAGAGACGATCGCGCGCGTCGGAACCACCGGCATGTCGACTGGTCCGCATCTCCACTTCGAAGTTCGCGGTGCGAAGAATCCGTTTGCCGGTGTGAATGTCGGCGGAAGTGAATAGACGCTAAGGTTTTGCGGCCACGAATCAAGCTCACTCCTTTCGCTGCCGATACTGCAGCGCTTCAAGCACGTGATCAGGCGTGATGTCTTTGTCGCCTGCAAGATCGGCGATCGTGCGCGCGACCTTGAGCGTGCGATGGTAGCCGCGCGGCGAAAGGTTCATGCGTGCGCCCGCAAGCGCTAAGCGCGCCCTCGCCTCCGAGTCGGGCGGGATCATGTCATCGATCTCGCGCGGCGAGAGTTCGGCGTTCAGTTTTCCGCTGCCGCCGAAGCGCTCGCGCTGGATCTCGCGCGCGCGAGCGACCGCTTCGCGCGCCGCTTGTGTCTCGGAATCGATCGCTGACCGCTTACCGAGGTCGGCGAGTTCGACCGGTCCCATTTCACTCCAGAGATCGATGCGATCGGCGATCGGTCCCGATATCTTTCTGCGATAACGCTCGAGTGCGATGGGCGAGCAGGTGCAAGGAACGGTCGGGTGACCCCAGTTGCCGCATGGGCACGGGTTCATTGCGGCGACGAGCATGAAGCGCGCGGGGAAGATCGCGCTCCCCTTCGAGCGCGCGATCGCGATGATGCGATCTTCGAGCGGTTGGCGCAGCGCTTCTATGACGCGTCGATCGAACTCAGGGAATTCATCGAGGAAAAGAAGTCCGCGGTGCGCGAGCGTCGCTTCGCCCGGGCGTGGGTTTGCGCCGCCGCCCACGATAGAAACGTATGAGGAGGTGTGATGCGGCGCGCGCACCGGCGGTGTCGCCAGAAGTCCGTTGCGCAAGAGTCCCGCGACCGAATGAATGCCGTTGACCTCAAGGGCTTCGTCGAATGATAGAGGTGGCAGGATGCTCGCGAGTGCGCGGGCGAGCATGGTCTTGCCGGTGCCGGGCGGTCCCGAGAGCCCCATGTTGTGGCCGCCCGCTGCGGCGATGATCGCGACGCGCTTGGCGTTATCTTGTCCGCGGATGTCTTCGAATGCGAATGTCGTCTGCGTGGGCTTCGCATCGAACTGCGTATGCGGTGCGGGAGTCATGAGCACGCGGGTCTTCACTGCGGTTTGCGGCATCTCTTCGTTCTCCAGCGCGTGAAGCGGCAGGCGCTCATTGATATGTTCGATGATCTGCGTGAGCGTCTCTGCGCCATAAACCTCAATCCCTTCAACCAGCGCCGCCTCGCGTTCATTTTCTTTCGGCACGAAGACCGCGGTCTTGCCGATCTTTTTTGCGAACGCGATGAGCGGCAACACGCCGGGCACGCCGCGCAGTGCGCCATCGAGCGCCAGTTCGCCGATGAAGAGATACGGCTCCGGGTCGAAGCGGATCTCGTCCATCGCGCGCAAGTAGCACAGTGCGATCGCGACATCGAACGTCGGCCCTTCCTTTTTGAGATCGGCCGGCGCAAGCGAGACGACCACTTTCTTAGGACCTTGTTTCGGTGACTCGAAGCCGGCATGTTTGATCGCGCTCGCGACGCGGTCGCGGCTTTCTTCGACTGCTTTGTCGGGCAGCCCGACGACCGTGAATGATGGCATGCCGCGCGACACGTCGACCTCGATCGATACGAGGTTCGGTGTGAGAAGTGAGACCTGTGCGCCGTAAACTTTTGCGTAATGCATGATGGTGGCTGGTTACATGACAAACGCCCGAGAGGCGAAGCCTCTCGGGCGTTTTAATAAGATCTGACCTGTTGCGACCGTTCGCGCTATATCTCCATCGTCTGCGGCACCAAACCGACCGTGAACGAAGCCGAATATGTTTTGCCATCGAGCCCCGTGCAGGCAAGCGTGAAGGGCGTATTGATCTCGATAGGTGGCGTGGTTATGGTGCCGCTATCGTTCGAAGCATTGTTGATCGACTGGCTTGACCCGCCGCCTGTTACCCGGCAGGTGTTTGCAGTCATATTCAAGATACTCCAACTGAGTGAAGCGGCGCTGCCTTTTTGCACTATCGGAGAACCCGACGATGTCAGGGTAGCTGAAGGCTGATCGCTGACGATCACGGTCTTGGATGCTGTGGCAGAACCTCCAGGGCCAGTGCACACGATCGTGAACGTACTGCTCCCGACGTTGTTCATCGTGATGTCAGTGTTTCCGCTGATGGCGCCGCCCGTGCTGAAACCAGACCCGCTGCAAGACGTTGCATCACTGGAGTACCAGGACAGGGTAACACTCTTGCCGGTGCCATAGAGGATTGACGGGCTAGCGGTTAACGTGACCGCCGGCTGCGCAAGAACCGTGACGGTTATAGGATTGGAAACGCTGGTAATCGCCGTATTTACCGTGTTCTCACACCCGATATAGTAGGCGTACGAACCCGACACCGCAGGCACCGGATAGCTGGCAGCGTTCGCGCCCGGGACGTATGAAGTCAGAGGGTTTTGCTGGTAATCGAGCAGGCGGCATGAATAGCTGCCAGATGGTGTCGAGACTACAGAGTAGGTGAATATGAGCGACGCGCCGCCTTGTGCGCTGTAGGCGGAGGGCGAGGCGATAACAGGAACACCTGGCGTGACGCAAGAATTGCTCGGAGTGTCATAGAGTTGTCCGCTCGGACATACAGTGCAGTAGGGAGGATTGTTGGCGCCGTTGGTACACGCATCAGTACAGAAACTGCCATTGTATACCTGCGGCGGCGTGCATCCAGAGGCGCAACTTTGGTTTTGGTAGGAGCCACTCAACGTTCCGTTGGAACAGGTGCGCGTCTGTGAAGAACATGGCGATCTGGGCGGAACTAATGAAGAAAGGTACGCTGGGACGGAACTTCCGCTTGATATGGTCCCGCCCCACGGAAGGGCGCAGGAAGCTGGAGCCGTGACTACTTCAGTCGCTGCGCTTGTTGCTCTCTGACCGGTGGTGTTCGTGCACGAGAATGTCCAGGTGGATGTGCCGACCGCGTAAGATATCTGGCCGGAGTTATAGCTGGTGCCCATCGGCTGATTCGACCAGTCACCGCCGTAGGTGCTTGAGCGTGACCAGGTGCAGGAAGAAACATTGGAAGACGACATTAATATGGTGAAGTAACCCCCCTGCGTTACGGTCGGGGGCGTTATGGCCACCGCGACCGAGGGTGGGGGTACGCATGCAGGATAATCGGAGGCGAACGAGTTACAGGGGACTGTCACTGTGATCGGGGCAGAAATCGAACTTTTGACCCCGTTCATGCAGTATACGTAGTATCCGTAGGCGCCTGAATGGGATGGAACGGTGGCGGAAATAGAGCCAGACACCATGAACATCCAGTTGCCGGTCAGCGCTCGCTGGCTGTTATCAAGCAGCCCGCAGGATGCATATGCCGAGGGAGATGATCTTACCGAGAATGTGAAATTATTCGTACTCCCTCCGGAGACCGTATACGCGGTCGGAAAAGCGTCGACCGAAAGCGCCACCGAGGAGCATCGGCCGTACAGCATCATCTGACCGCTAGCGCAGGTGCTGCAGGTCGGGTAGTCTGTCGCGCCGTTGAGGCAGACTCCGGGGTCGGTGGCGCACGACGCGTCGGACCCCCCATTTGAGCCGGCGCATGTCCAGCTCCAGTACGTGTAGGATGCGCCGGATGAGGTTACTCCGCTCTGAGTAGTGACGACGGACTGGGTGCCGCTTGAGCAGAGACCCGAGGTTGGTACAGACGTGTAATGCGCCCCATTTGCAGATCCGCACACTCCTGATACCGGCGGGACGGTGACGGTAAAAGAGATTGGGGAAAACGCACTTGAGTACATAGCCACAGTAGCCCCTCCATTGGAAATTGTCATGCCGGATACCACGATGTAAAGCTCGTGCGTGCCAGCAGAAAGCGCACCCAAGTTGAGGGTGATAGCGTGAGTGCCGTTTCCGCTACAACTTGGTCCGCTTAAACCTGGACCGGTCACTCCATTCGGCCCAGGATTGGAATTCGTGATCGGCTGGTCGACACTCCACCATGTATCTACGGGGACATATCCAAGGTCGCTCGTAAAACAGATCGTAACCTGAGTATCAGTTGTATTGACCGGATTGAAGGTAACCGTTGTGGCATGGGCGATATTAGCACTACCGAAAAAGCCAATAGTGAAGAATATGGTAATAAAAAGAGCTATTCGGAACCTGGTCATAGATGCGATGATGACGCCATATAGGCGCGGAGGCGATTCATATTCAGCGAACCGTCAGGATTCGAGAGATCCGTGACCTCGGCCGGCGTTAACGAGTAAGTTCTCGTGCTGGTCGTCGCTATCGTGAGCGTGGCAGTCTGGGGCACTTCAACGGTCGGTCTCGGCGCTATGAAATGTATAGAGAGCATGATTCCCATGTCAATGATGAGGAGGACAGCCACCACGGCGATACCGATGAGTACGGTGCGGATCTGCATTGCTTTCATGATACCACCCGTTTTCTGCGTGCAAGCGGCACTCTCACGGAAGGTGGGTACAAGATGACGGCTTTTCTGCTGGGAGGTGCGGACGGACGCATGCGATGCAAGGTTGCGTTGCCCGCTCCCATGTCGCCGTCACGCGTTCAGGTGTGTCTTGCAGGTGCGCGCGGCGGGATTCGCCTCAAGACGATCCTCCTCGATCTCGTGATCGCCTATCTCGCACACGCCGTATGAACCCTTTTTGAATTTTGAGAGCGCACCATTGACCTCGCGCAAGCGCAACTCAAGCTCGGCAGTGATCGAAAGATTCTCTTCGAACTCCTCGAACTTGTCAGCCTTTTCATCCGGCTCGGTCGATGCGGTGTCGGTGTCTTTCGGCTGCGCTTCCCAATCGCCCGGGCGATCGGGATTGCGGCGACCGACGGTCTCCAGCTCTCTCTCGATGAGCTTCGATTCATCCTCCAACTTCTGCTTAAAATGGTTCAGTTTTTCTTCATTCATATACGTTAAGGATATCGCGCTGGCGCAGGAAGTCCACCCCATCAGTAGGGAAAGCCGCAGCGCCGCGCTATTGCGCCGGCACCGCGATCGACGGCGCTTGCGAGAGGCGGGAGATGATCTCGCGCAAGGTGTACTCATTGGTCGTTATGACCAGAGTATTGCGGTCGATAAATGTCCAAAGAAGAATGATGTCGCCGGAGCTGTTCTGAATGACGCGCGCATCATGGTTCTCGACGACGCGGTCGGTGAATGGTGTTGAAAGGAGCTGAGGAGCGGAGACCGCTTGGGCGGCAGTGGTTCCGCTTCCCGCGATATGGGCGGTCGGTGTGCGATCGAATAATGGCGAGAGATCGCTTTGCATAGAGTCTTCCCAGGCGAGCATGCCGGCGAATACTTGCTCGTAAGAATCGGTCTTGAAGATGATGAATGGCTGGTTTCCGTCGAACACATGCACGCCGAGGACGAAGTTCGGCAAAAGCGCGCGCACCAAGGTGTCCGGCGCTCCAAGCGCGAGCGTAGAGAAGAGTTCTTGAGTCGTTTCCGCTTGCGGTTGTGCGGCCGCAGAAGATGTCGTCGCCTCCGGAGTTACGACGGGGTACAGCCGCTCGATGAGCCCTAAGGCGAGATGAGTTTCCTCGCGGGCGGCCTCAAGTATTTGCATGAGCGAGTCGCGGGTCGCGGGTGTCGCGAGCGGCAGAACTTGCGTGTCGTCGACATATATATATGAGGCGGGTGCCGTGGCAGTGGCTGCTTTTTTCTGAGCGCTGAATAGAGCCGTTATCGCCATGGTGCCCAAAGCAGCTATCAGAAAGATGGCACCGATGATGAGGTACTTGGTCGTCTGAGTTTTTTTCTCCGCCGTCTCTTGCGGAGTGAGCGGCGCCTCTTCTCTCCTTCGTGCTTGTGCGGCAGCGATGTCAGCGAGCGAAACGTGCTTGCTGCGCACGGTTTCTTCGATATCGCTTTTATAGGTATGAAGCGTCATGACGTCGCCGGGATGATGAGGCGGTTGCGATGGCGGAGTTTCGGGTGTGACCGGCGTAGGAGTTTCCAGAGGCGGTGCGGGTTGGATGGGCGCAGCCGGCGTATTAACAGCCTCAAGCACTTCTGCGGCGTTCACGCGCTGGGTTGAGATGCGCGACGGCGCGTCTTTTTGGGGAAGAAGGATCTCTTCCAATGACGGAAGACCGGAAGCGGGCGTGTTTTGCGTGCTCATGTCCTGCGGAGTGTTCGGAGTTTCGTCAGCCATGCTTCTATAGTAAACGAGAAACAGAGAATGAGGAACAAGCATGAAAACAGGAAACGAGCGTGAAGCTCCGCCGTACGGCGGAGCTTCACGCTCGTTTCCT